>NZ_JBIRLM010000016.1:121833-161709 GCF_044330565.1 Streptomyces sp. NPDC017448
GGGGGCCGCTCCCGGGGGGGGGGGGGGGGGGCGGCGGGGGGCGGGGGGGGGGGGGGGGCCCCCCCCCCCCGCCCCCCCCCCCCCCCCACGTCCGGGCCCGTCTGTTCTTCTCTTCCGCCTCGCCCCCCGCTGCCGCGCCGCCTGTCCGCGCCCACCGCCGACCGCCCTCAGCCCCGAGGCGTTCGGCCCGGTGGACGGCCCGGCGCTGCATCAGGGAACCCCCTCCTCCTCCAGGAAGCGGAAGGACTCCAGCACGCGGTAGCGCACGCGGCGGGAGCCGGACTCCCGTCCGCGGCTGACCGGGTCGGCCGGGGAGAGGGAGCGGACGGCTCCCGTCCAGGCTGCCGGGCCGGTCAGCGCACGTACTGGCCCGGGGCGGCGTCCAGCCGTACGAAGGGGATGCCGCGACCGGCCCTGCGGTAGGAGTCGGCCCCGCCGTCGGCGACGTCGAACCCCATGAAGGCGCACAGCCTGCGGGCGGTCCGCGGGTGGGCGGGGGCGTAGCGGGCCATGATCTCGCCACCCTCCTCGGCGCTCGGGAAGTGGGCGGTGACGGCGTAGTGGCGGTTGCCGACCTGGATCGTCGTCTTCGGTGCGGCCCGCAGGTCGCGGTACCAGGCGGCCTCGGGGCCGAAACCGGAGGCCAGGATCCAGCTCCCCTCCTCGCGATCGTGCTCGACGACCTCCAGGGCCACCCGCCGGTCCAGCCCGCTGACGCGGCCGACGTGGTGCAGGAGCAGCAGGCGGCGGCCGAAGACCGGGCCGAGGCCCACGCGGTAGAAGGCCGGGGGCAGGCGGGCCAGGCGTCGTCGCCAGCCGCGCGGCAGGGGCGGCCGACCGCCCCCGGCGTGCTGCCGTGACGTCATGCGGGACCTCCTTCGAACGCGGACGGGAGCCGGCGCCGGGCAGTCGCTCGACTCTTAGCTTACGTAAGCTTTGCACAGTCTCATCATGCTCGTCGGGAGGCCGCTCGGCGGGTGGGGCCCGCCCACCGCGACGGGCGGGGAGGGGCGGGGGCTCCGTGCCGGGAGCAGGGTAGAAAGGGGCCATGGCCAAGAAGTCGGCTCCTGTGGAGCGCATGGATGACGTGGACGCGGTGACCGGGGCGGTGCTGACGGCTTCCCGGCTGCTGGTCGCGGTGTCGGCGCGCTCCCTGGCGGAGGTCGAGGACCGGGTGACGCTGCCGCAGTTCCGGATGCTGGTGGTCCTCTCCACGCGCGGCGCCACCAAGCTCGTGGCGCTGGCGGAATCGCTGGACGTGGCGCCGTCGACGGCGATGCGCATGGTCGACCGCCTGATCGCGGCGGGGCTCGCGGACCGGCAGACCAACCCGGACAACCGCCGGGAGACGCTGCTCCGGCTCACCGGGGAGGGGCGGAGCACGGTGGAGAACGTCACCGCCAGGCGGCGGCGGGAGATCGCGGCGATCGTCGAGCGCCTGGCCCCCCGCCGGCGGACGGCGCTGATCGAGGCGCTCACCGACTTCAACGAGGCGGGCCGCGAGCCGCCCGCCCCCCTGTCGGAGGGGAGCGCCGGTGCGCACCCGCTGGGCTGGGGCGGGGCCGCGACGGCCGGCTGACCGACCGGCTGACCGGCCGGCTGACCGGACGGCGGCGACCGGCCACCGGGCCGGCCTGCGCCTCCCGGCGCTGCGTTCGGCCGCCTCGGCGCCGCAGACGCCCGCCTTCCGGGGCCATACCGAGGGCGCCCGCGCCCGCCCGCCGAGAGGAGGGCGGACGGGCCCTCTCACGTCCACGGCCGTCCGGGCGCGACCGGGCGGAGGGCCGCGCCCCGCCCCGTCCGGGCTGTGTGCCCGACTACGTCGCCGTTTCGGCGCAAGCGCCCTTTTCGGACCGGGGTGGGCGCCCCGTCGCCGCAGCATCGCCTCATATGCCCTATCGACAAAGCGAATTGGCGAGCTTAGGCTCACCTAAGTTCGGGTGGCCGTTTCGTCGGCGTGCCCGTCCTCCGAATCTTCCCCTCACGCCTGACAGGCGGACTTCCCGGACGATGGGAGTGACATGTCACAGGTTCTTCCTGGCGACACACCACCGGTCCACGACCTCATCGGCATCGGCTTCGGCCCGTCCAATGTGGCCATGGCGATCGCGCTCAGCGAGCACAACAGCACAGTCGACAGGCAGGATTCGGTCACCGCTCACTTCTTCGAGCAGCAGTCGAGCTTCGGCTGGCACCGCGGCATGCTCATCGACGACGCCACCATGCAGGTGTCCTTCCTCAAGGACCTGGTGACGCTCCGGAACCCGGCCAGCGAGTTCAGCTTCCTGTGCTACCTGCAGAGCAAGGGCCGGCTGATCGACTTCATCAACCACAAGAACCTCTTCCCGCTGCGGGTGGAGTTCCACGACTACCTCGAGTGGGCCGCGGCCAAGGTCGACGACCAGGTCTCCTACGGCCACGAGGTCATCGGCGTCACCCCGTTCGTCGACGACGGCACGGTGCGCCACCTCGACGTGACCGTCCGCTGCGGTGACGAGGTCACGGTCCACCGCGCCCGCAACCTCGTCATCGGGACCGGGCTGCGCCCCCTCATGCCCCACGGAGTGGAGCGCGGCGAGCGCGTCTGGCACAACTCCGACCTGCTGCGGAAGGTCGACGCCCTGGACGGCTCCTCGCCCTCGCGGTTCGTCGTCGTCGGCGCCGGCCAGAGCGCCGCCGAGAACGTCGCCTATCTGCACCGCCGCTTCCCGGGCGCCGAGGTCTGCGCCGTCTTCTCCCGGTACGGCTACAGCCCCGCCGACGACAGCGGCTTCGCCAACCGGATCTTCGACCCCGACGCGGTCGACGACTACTTCGCCGCCCCCGAGGCGGTCAAGAGCAGCCTGATGGCCTACCACGCCAACACCAACTACTCGGTGGTGGACATCGACCTGATCGACGACCTCTACCGCCAGATGTACCGGGAGAAGGTCCTGGGCGCCGAACGGCTGCGCTTCCTCAACGTGTCCCGGGTCACCGGCGTGGTGGAGAAGCCCGACGGCGTCCGCGCCACCGTCAAGTCGCTGGTGACCGAAGAGGAGTCGGAACTCGACGCCGACGCCGTGGTGTTCGCCACCGGCTACAGCCCCGCCGACCCGCTCGGCGTGCTCGGGGAGGTCGGGGAGTACTGCCTGCGCGACGACATGGGCCGCGTCCGCGTGGAGCGCGACTACCGGATCGCGACCGGCCCGGGGCTGCGCTGCGGCATCTACCTCCAGGGCGGTACGGAGCACACGCACGGCATCACCACGTCGCTGCTCTCCAACACGGCGATACGGGTCGGGGAGATCCTGGACTCCCTGGTCGGCCGCCGGGTCAAGTCCACCTCCGACGAGTCCGGGCCGGTGGCCGGGGAAGCGAACCGGGAAGTACCCGCCGGGCCCTGACGGGGCGCGGATCTTCGAAGGCTCCGTCCGCCCGGTGGCCTGCCGGGCGGACGGAGCGACTGTTGCGATCAAAGGGATATCGTTCCTCGACATGGTGACGACTGAGGTGGAGCGCCCCGCCCCCGGCGGGACGACCGACACCCGCGGGCGGCGGCTGGCCGGGCTGGGCGTCCTCGCGGCCGTTCTGGTGATCGCGGCGGCGGCCTCGTTGGCCGTCGGAGCGCGCGCGTTGGACCCCGGCGAGGTGTGGCACGGCCTGTTCGCGGACCCCGGACCGGACCGGAAACTCACCGAGATCCGCCTCATCGTGCAGACCGTGCGCGTGCCCCGTACCGTCCTCGCGGTCGTGGCGGGGCTGGCGCTCGGCGTCGGCGGTGCGCTGATCCAGGGGTACACGCGCAACCCCGTCGCCGACACCGGGCTGCTGGGGGTGAACGCCGGAGCCTCCTTCGCCGTGGTGGCGGTGATCGCCGTGTTCGGGTTCACCGACCCGTTCCAGTACGTCTGGTTCGCCTTCGTGGGGGCCGGCCTGGCCGGTGTCGTGGTCTTCGGCCTGGCGAGCCTCGGCAGGGGCGCGGGCAACCCGTTGACCCTGGCCCTGGCCGGACAGGGCGTCACGGTGTTCCTCGCGGCGATGACCACGGCGGTGGCGCTCTCCGACAAGGAGTCGCTGAACGCCCTGCGGTTCTGGAACGCGGGCTCCGTGGCCGGTGTCGGATTCGACGTCATCCGGCCGGTGACCGGCTTCGTCGTGGTCGGGCTGGTCCTGGCGCTGATCACCCTGCCCGCCCTCAACCTGCTCAACCTGGGCGACGACGTGGCGCGGGCGCTGGGAGTGAACATCGCGGTGAGCCGGACCGTCGGCATCGCCGCCGTCACCCTGCTGGCGGGTGCCGCCACCGCGGCCTGCGGCCCCATCGCCTTCCTCGGGCTCATGGTGGCGCACGTGGCCCGCCACCTCACCGGCCCCGACTACCGCTGGCTGGTGCCGTACGCCGGGCTGCTCGGCGCCGTGGTCCTGCTGGTCTGCGACATCGCCGGCCGGCTGGTGGTGAGGCCGGGCGAACTGGAATCGGGCGTCGTGGTCGCCCTCCTCGGCGCGCCCTTCTTCGCGCTCCTGGTGTGGCGGGGAAAGTTCAGGAGCGCGGTATGAGGGTGGACGAGCAGATGAAGCAGGCGCCGCCGCCCAGGGGCGGGACCGAGGCGGAGTCGGCGGCGATGCCGCCGGGCGTCCGGCTGGGAAAGGTGTCGTTCGTCTGGCGGCCCTGGCTCGTGCTGGTCACCCTGGCCCTCGCGGCGGCGGCCTTCCTGGTCTTCTGCCTCTCGATCGGCGTCGGGGACTTCCCCATCGGCCTCGCCCGGGTCGTCGCCACGCTCCTGGGGCGGGGGGAGCAGGTCGACGAGTTCGTGATCATGGACCTCCGCCTGCCCCGGGCGCTGGCCGGGCTGATCGTGGGCGTCGCCCTGGGCGTGTCGGGGGCCATTACGCAGTCGGTGGCCCGCAACCCGCTCGCCAGCCCCGACATCCTGGGGATCACCTCCGGGGCCGGCGCCGTCGCGGTGTTCCTGGTGACCGCGACGGGCGGGACCGCCGCGGCGGTCGCCGGGTCGGTCGGGCTGCCCTCGGCGGCCCTGCTGGGCGGCCTCGGCACGGGGCTGCTCGTCTACTTCCTCGCCTGGCGGCGCGGGATCGACGGCTTCCGGCTCATCCTGATCGGCATCTCGGTCACCGCGATGATGCAGGCGGTCACGACCTGGCTGCTGGTCTCGGCCGACATCCGCGACGTGGCGCGCGCCCAGGTGTGGCTGGTCGGTTCGCTGGACAACCGGTCCTGGGACGAGGTCCGGGTGGCCTTCTGGTGCACGCTCGTCCTGTTGGCCGCCGTCGCCCTGGTGGCCTTCCCGTTCAAGCCGATGCACCTCGGCGACGACGTCGCGGCCGGGCTGGGCGTACGGTTCGGCCGGGTGCGGGGCGTCCTGCTGCTCTGCGCCGTCCTGCTGGCCGCGGTGGGGGTGAGCGCGGCCGGCCCGGTCCCGTTCGTCGCGCTGGTGGCCCCGCAGGTGGCGATGCGCCTGGGACGGTGGCCCACACCGCCGCTGATCGCCTCGGGGCTGGTGGGCGCGCTGCTGCTGATCGGCTCCGACCTCGTCGCCCGCGCGGCGCTGCCGATCGGGTTGCCGGTCGGGGTGGTCACCGCGGTGATCGGCGGACCGTTCCTCGTCTACCTGCTGGTACGGGCGAACCTCCGGTAGATGGTAGAAGTAAGGCATACCTCAACAAGGGGGGCTCGTGGCCGCTCAGTTCACCGTCCGGACCGAGGAGGACGTCAGGGGCGTCCCCCGGCTGGCCGCCAGGGGCGTCACCGTCGGGTACGGCGACCGCACGGTCATCGACGACCTGGACGTGACGATCCCGTCCGGGGTGATCACCACGATCATCGGCCCCAACGGCTGCGGGAAGTCCACCCTGTTGCGCACCCTGAGCCGGCTGCTCAAGCCGTCGGGGGGCACCGTCGTCCTGGACGGCGAGGACATCGGCCGGCTCCGGACCAGGGATGTGGCGAAGAAGCTCGGCCTGCTGCCGCAGACGCCGGTCGCCCCGGACGGGCTGACGGTCGCCGACCTCGTCGCGCGCGGGCGCCATCCGCACCAGAGCTGGCTGCGGCAGTGGTCGTCGGACGACGCGGACGTGGTGCGGCGCGCCCTGGCCATGACCGGGGTGGCGGACCTCGCCGATCGGCCCGTCGACTCGTTGTCCGGCGGGCAGCGCCAGCGCGTGTGGATATCGATGACCCTGGCCCAGGGCACCGGTCTGCTGCTGCTCGACGAGCCGACCACCTACCTGGACCTGGCCCACGCGATCGACGTGCTCGACCTCGTCGACGATCTGCACGAGTCGGGCCGCACCGTGGTCATGGTCCTGCACGACCTCAACCTGGCCACCCGCTACAGCGACCACCTCGTCGTCATGCGGGCGGGAGCGGTCCTGGCGCAGGGGCACCCCCGGGACGTCATCACCGCCGAGCTGCTGCACGAGGCGTTCGGGCTGCGGGCCCGGGTGGTCGACGATCCGGTGGGCGACCGGCCTCTCATCGTGCCGATAGGCCGGGCGCACGTGCGCCCGGACGTGCGGCCCGACGGGGAACCGCGCTCTCCGTACGGCGGTTGACCGAAGATCACACGTCAACTCGTTCTGACCGAGCTAAAGTTGTTCAGTAAGGCTAGGCTGCCCTCACTTGATCGGGGTACAGTCTGGCTGTCTCGTACCGGGGCGCAGTGGGCAGTGCGAAAGCAAGGGATCTGACGGATGCTTCTCCATCGAACGACGTCTGCGAAGCCGTGGCGGCGGCTGGCCGCGACCGTTTCCGCCGCGACTCTCGGCGTCGGCCTCCTCGCGGGATGCGGCGCCGACGCGGCGGACGGGAAGAAGAGCGACGACGCCCCGGCCGCCGCCGGGGGAGCGTTCCCGGTCACCGTGGAGCACGCGTTCGGCTCCACCGAGGTCGAGCAGGCCCCGAAGCGGGTCGTCACCGTCGGCTACACCGACGACCAGGCCGTCCTGGCGTTCGGCATCAAGCCGGTCGGCATGGTCGACCAGTACCCCAACCCGGCCGGGCAGACGCCGGACGTCAACACCCAGTGGCCCTGGGTGAAGGACCGGTGGGGCGACGCCCGCCCCGAGGTCGTCATGAAGAACGGCGACGCCGGCCCCAACTTCGAGAAGATCGCCTCCCTGCGCCCCGACCTGATCATCGCGGTCTACTCGGAGGTCGACAAGGCGGCCTACGAGAAGCTCTCCAAGATCGCCCCGACCGTCGGACGCACCAAGGGCGAGAAGGAGCTCTTCAGCGCCCCCTGGCAGGACAACGCGGTGCACATCGCCAAGGCGCTCGGCAAGGAGAAGGAGGGCGCCGAACTGGTCGAGGGGATCCAGGCCAAGCTGGAGGCCGCCAAGAAGGCCAACCCCGGTTTCGGCGGGCAGAAGGCCGTCGCGGTCTCCTGGTACAAGGACTCGATCTCGGCGTTCACCTCCACCGACGTCCGCGGCCGCCTCATCACGGGCACCGGTTTCACCTACCAGGACGAGATCGACAAGGTGGCGGGCGGCGACTTCTCCACCGAACTCTCGCCCGAGCGCATCGACCTGATCGACGTCGACCGCATCTTCGTCATCAACGACAAGGCCGACACGGACGCGCTCAAGAAGTCCGAGCTGTTCAACAACCTCCCGGCCGTCAAGAACGGCAAGGTCTCCTACCTGCTGGACAGCGAGGGCCCCGCGATCGGCGCGGCGATGTCCCAGGGCACGCTGCTCTCCCTGCCGTACGCGATCGACGAACTCGTCGAGTCGGCCAAGTAGAGATGACCGGCCGACGGCCCGTACCCCGGCGAGAAGCGGTTCCCGCGTGACTGTCACCGACACCCCCGCCGCCCCGGCGGCCCTGCGCACGGCCACCGGCGGCGAGGCCGCCCGGTGGGTGACCTCGCACTGCCGCCGGACCCCGTGGCTGACGGCCTCCACCGTCCTGACCACGGTGGCCGGAGCCGCGCTCCAGGTGCTCCCCGTGCTGCTGCTCAGCCGGGTCGTCGACGGCGTGGTCGGAGGTGAACCGCGCTCGATCCTGCTCACCGTCGGCGTGCTGATGGTGGCCGCCGCCCTGCTCGGAGCGGCGGCCACCGCCGCCTCCACCTTCCTGATCGGCAGGCTGGGCGCCGAACTCCTCGCCCGGCTCCGCGAGGAAGCCGTCCGCGCCGTGCTGGGGATGCCCAGCGCCCGCGTCGAGGAGGTCGGCCGCGGCGACGTGCTCTCCCGCGTCGGCGACGACGTGGCCGTCATCTCCAAGGGCATCAGATCGGCCGTCCCCACCGTCTTCTCGGCGGGCGTCCTGGTCGTCATCGCGACCCTCGGCATGTTCGGCCTCGACTGGCGGCTCGGCCTGGCGGGGGCCGGCGCCCTGCCCGCGTACGCGCTCGCGCTGCGCTGGTACCTGCCCCGCTCCGCACCCCTGTACCGGCGGCAGCGGATCGCCCAGGCCGACCGGGCCCAGGCGCTGATCAGCGGACTCAACGGCATCGACACGGTCCGGGCCTACCGCCTGGAGGACGCCGTACGCGAGAAGGTCACCGGCGAGTCGTGGCGGGTGCGCAACCTCGGCATCGAGGTCTTCCGCTTCTTCGGCCGCTTCGTCGGCCGGGAGAACCGGGCCGAGTTCATCGGTCTCGTCCTGATCCTGGTCGTCGGATACGCCCTGCTGGAGGCGGACGCCGCCACCCTCGGCGAGGTGTCGGCCGCCCCGCTGATGTTCCACCGGCTGTTCACCCCGCTGGGCGCCATCATGTTCACCTTCGACGAGGCGCAGAAGTCGGGCGCCAGCCTGGCCCGCCTGGTCGGGGTCTTCTCCGAACCCTCCGAGGAGCGGCTGGTCGGCGACGGCACGGTCGCCACGCCCGGCGTCGAGCCGCACCCGGTCACCGTACGCGGCCTCACCTTCACCTACCCCGGGGCCGAGGAACCGGTGCTGCGCGAGGTCTCCCTGGCCATTCCGGCCGGCGGCTCGCTCGCCCTGGTCGGCGCGACGGGCGCGGGGAAGTCCACTCTCGCCGCGCTCATCGCGGGCATCGGCAGGCCGCAGGCCGGGTCGGTGCGCATCGGCGCCCACGACCTCGCCGCCCTGGACGAGGCCGGCGCCCGCGCCCTGGTGACCATCCTGACCCAGGAGACCCACGTCTTCTCCGGCCCGCTCGCCGACGACCTGCGGCTCGCCGCACCGCTCGCGAGCGACGACGAGCTGATGGAGGCCCTGCGGACGGTCGGCGCGGGGGAGTGGGCCGCACAGCTCCCCGACGGCCTGGACACCCCGGTCGGCGAGGGCGGCGAACGCCTGGACGTCACCAAGGTCGCCCAGGTCGCCCTGGCCCGGCTGGTGCTCGGCCGGTCGCCCGTGGTGGTGCTCGACGAGTCGACCGCGGAGGCCGGCAGCGAGGGCGCGGCCGAGCTGGAGCGCGCGGTGCTCGCCGCCTGCGCCGGCCGGACCACGCTGTTCGTGGCCCACCGGCTGACCCAGGCGATGGCCGCGGACCGCATCGCCGTCCTGGACGGGGGCCGCGTGGTGGAGGAGGGGACACACGGCGAACTGGTCGCGCTGGGCGGACAGTACGCCCGGCTGTGGCGTGCGTGGCGAGAGGGAAGTCAGACGTGACCCCGCCGACGAGGCGGGCCCACGTGCCTACCGCGAAAGGTTGCTGAGACGTCGATGGCGGAACCGAGTGCTCCTGGCATACAGCTGTCCCCCACCCGGCTGGCCGCCCTGCGGCGGCGGACCGGCGACCACGACGACCGGACCCTCGTCGGGGCATGCGCCGCCGGGCTCGCGTACTGGGCGACCGGCGCGGGCCCCGAGGGCACGGACCTCGCCCCCACCACCCCCTTCCCGGAGCTCATCGGCCCTCACCGTGCGGCCGTCGGCGCCGCAGCGGGGTGGGAGATCGACGAACGGACCCTCGCCATCACCGTGCCGCCCGGCGTCGATCGCGCCGAGGCGCAGCGGACCCTGGACGACCTGGCCGACTTCCCGGACCGGCCCCTCGGCTCCATCGGCCCCTCCGACGCCCGGGAGCGGGCCGAGCAGTTGGCCCGCTGGAACGACACCCGGGCCGACCGCGTCCGCCCCACCCTCATGGAGCTCTTCCGCGAGCAGGCGCGCCTGCGGCCGGACGCCGTCGCGATCGTCGACGAGCACCGCTCCCTGACGTACCGCGAAACCGCCGAGCTGTCCGCGCAGCTGGCCCACCACCTGATCGAACGCGGGCTCGGCCCCGAGGAGGTCGTCGGCATCTCGCTCGGCCGGTCCGCCGAACTGGTCGTCGGCCTCCTCGCCGTGCTCCAGGCCCGGGGCGCGTTCGTCCCCCTCGACCCCCAGTGGCCCGCGGGCCGCCGGGCCACCGTCGTCGAGGACGCCCGGATCGTGCTCCAGCTCAACTCCACCGGCAAGGCCGACGCCGGGGAACCGGACGCCGTCGCCGTGGACCTCGGCGACTGGAGGTACGGCGCACACCCGGCGGACGCACCCGAGGCCGCCCCCTCCGGCGACGCCCTGGCCTACGTGATCTTCACCTCCGGCTCCACCGGACGCCCCAAGGGGGCGATGATCCGGCACGAGGCGATCAGCGAGCGGCTGCTCTGGCAGTCCGGGGAGATCCTCCACTTCGGCCCCGACGACGCCTCCCTCTTCAAGGCCCCGCTCTCCTTCGACATCTCCGTCAACGAGATCTTCCTGCCGCTGGTCACCGGCGGGCGGCTCGTGGTCCTGCGGCCCGGCGGCGAACGCGACCCGCACCACCTGCTCGGCGTCATCGCCGAGCAGGGCGTCACCTTCACCTACCTGGTCTCGTCCATGCTGGACGTCCTCCTGGAGATCGCCGGCGACTCCGGCCGCCTGGACAGCCTGCGCCACGTCTGGTGCGGCGGCGAGGTCCTCACCCCCGAGCTGTACGAGCGGTTCCGCGACCGCCTCGACATCCCCCTCTACCACGGCTACGGCCCCGCCGAGACGACCATCGGCGTCTCCCACGTCGTCTACCGCGGCGCCGCCGAGCGCCTGTCCACCTCGATCGGCAAGGCCAACCCCAACACCCAGCTCTACGTCCTCGACGACGAACTGCGCCCCGTCCCGGTCGGCGTCGGCGGCGAACTGTACGTCGGCGGGCTCCTGCTGGGACGCGGCTACGCGAGCGCGCCCGGTCTCACCGCCTCCCGCTTCGTCGCCAACCCCTTCGCCTCGGACGGATCCCGGCTCTACCGCACCGGCGACCTGGCACGGTACGCCCCCGACGGATCGCTGGACTTCCTCGGCCGCGCCGACAACCAGGTCAAGATCCGCGGCATGCGGCTGGAGATCGAGGACGTCGAAGCCGCTCTCGCCGAACACCCCGGCGTCCGGCACACCTGCGTCGTCGCGAAGAAGAACACCGCGGGCGGCACCTACCTGGTCGGCTACGTCATCCCCTCCGGCGACCACCGGGACCTGAGCGCGGACGACGTCAAGGCGTGGGCCGCCGCCCACCTCGTCGAGTACATGGTGCCCGCCCGCCTCGTCGTCCTGGGGGAGTTCCCGCTCACCGCCAACGGCAAGATCGACCGGAGGGCGCTGCCGGAACCCCCCGCCGACACCGGCGCCCTCGTCGCGCCCGCCACCGAGAACGAACGTCTGGTCTGCGAGGCCGTCGCCTCGGTGCTGCGCCTGGACGCGGTCGGCACCGACCAGGACTTCTTCCAGCTCGGCGGCGACAGCATCCTCGCGATCTCCCTGCTCGCCGCCCTGCGCGACGCCGGCCTCCACGTGACGGCCCGCCAGATCTTCACCCACACCGTCGTCGGGGCGCTGGCGGCGGTGGCGAGCCGGGAAGCCGTCGCCGTGGACCACGGGGACGTCGCCACCGGCGCCGTCACGGGGTCGCCTATCCTGCGGTGGCTCGGCGGGACCACCGACGCCGTCGACGGCTTCGTCCAGTCGGTCGTCCTCACCACCCCCGCCGAGCTGACCGCCGAAGCGCTCGACACCCTGCTCGCCGCCGTGCTCGCCCGCCACGACCTGCTCCGGGCCAGGCTCGTACGCGGTGAACAGTGGGGCTTCGACGTCCCCGAAGCCCCGGCGGCCCCCCGCTGCTGGGAGGAGAGCGACGCCCCCCTGGAGGAATGCGTCGCCCGCGCCACCCGAGCACTCGACCCGGACAACGGAGTCATGCTGCGCGCCGTCTGGCGCCGCGCGGCACGCCGACTCGTCCTGGTCGCCCACCACGTGGTGATCGACGGCGTCTCCTGGCGCATCCTGATGGACGACCTGGCCACGGCCTGGCACCGGTACACCGCCGGCCAACCCGTCGAACTGCCCCCGGTGGGGACCTCGTTCCGCCGCTGGACCCAGCTCCTGGAGCGCGCCCCGTTCGACGCGCATTGTACGTACTACACCGCCCCGCTGCCCGCCCCCGACGCACCGCTCGGCAGGCGCGCCCTCACCGACGCCGACACCGTGGAACGGGAACGGACCCGCACCGTGTCCGTCGAACCGGCGCTCACGGCCGCGCTGCTCGGCGAGATCCCCGCCGCCTTCCACGCGGGCGTCAACGACGTCCTGCTGACCGCACTCGCCGTCGCCCTCGCCCGGTGGCGCCGCGACCGGGGGCAGGACCAGACGTTCGCCCACATAGAGCTGGAAGGCCACGGCCGGGAGGGCCGCTTCATCGCGGAGGCAGCCGGATTCGAGCCCGAACTCTCGCGCACGGTCGGCTGGTTCACCACCCTCTTCCCGGTCACCGTGGACCCGGGCGCGGCCCCGGACCTCACCGGCCCCGACTACCTCGCCACCGCCCTCAAGGCCGTCAAGGAAGACCTCGCCCGGGTGCCGGCCAACGGCCTCTCCTACGGCGTCCTGCGCCACCTCGGCGGCGATCTGCCGGCCGGCCCCGCACCGCAGGTGCTCTTCAACTATCTCGGCCGGTTCGGCGGGGGAGCCGGTGGCGACTGGCAACACGCCTCGGACGTAGGGCAGTTGGGGGAGAAGCGCGATCCGAGGATGCGGCTGCCGCGGGCCCTGGAGTTCAACGCCGTCGCCGAAGCCGGCCCGAGCGGCTCCTACCGACTGGTCACCACCCTCTCGTGGCCCGAGGGCGTGTTCACCGAGGAGGACATCACCGCCCTCTGCGACCACTTCCTCTCCACCCTCACCGCTATCGCCGCGCTCGACGGCGGCGGCCACACACCCGCCGACTTCCCGCTGGTACCGCTGACGCAGGCCGACGTCGACGCCCTCGACGGCCCCGCGCTGCACGACATCCTGCCGCTCACCCCGCTCCAGGAGGGGCTCTACTTCCACTCCGTCTTCGACGGCGAGGCCACCGGCGCCTACGTCGAACAGCAACTGCTGAGCCTGGACGGAGAGGTGGACGCCGACCGGCTGGAGGCGGCCGCCGCCCGGCTCCTCACGCTCCACCCCAACCTCGCCGCACGCTTCACCGCCCTCGCCGACGGCCGGGTCGTCTCCGTCGTCGAGACCGGCACGCGCCCGGCCTTCACCGTGCTGGACCGCCCCGGCCTCACCGACGAGGAGCTCCGCGACCTCGCCGAACAGGACCGCAGGGCCGGCTTCGACCTCGCCGCCGGGCCCCTCATGCGCTTCACGCTCGTCCGTGCCGGCGCGGGCCGTACGACCCTGGTGCAGACCGTGCACCACATCATCGCGGACGGCTGGTCGGTGCCGCCGATGCTCCGCGCACTGCTGGCCGAGTACCACGCCCCCGGATCGGTGCACCCGCTGGGCGGCTACCGCGACTACGTGGGCTGGCTCGCCGGGCGGGACGGGGAGGAGAGCGACCGGGTGTGGCGCGAGGAGCTGGCCGCACTGCCCGGCCCCTCCCTGGTGGCCGAAGGGCACACCCCCTCCGGACGGTTCGCGGTCATCGCGGCCGACTTCACCGACGACGTCGAGACCGCCGCCCGCTCGGCCGGGGTCTCCCTGAGCGTGGCCGTGCACAGCGCGTGGGCCGTCACCCTGGGCGGCCTCCTGGGCGGCAGGGACGTCGTCTTCGGCTCCACCGTCTCCGGACGTGACGCCGAGGTCCCCGGCATCCGCGACCTGGTGGGCCTCTTCATCAACACCATTCCGGTGCGCGCCCGTTGGTCCGCCACCGACACGGCGGCCGACCTGCTCGACGCCGTGAAGCTCCACCAGGGAGCGGTCCGGGCCCACCAGCACGTCTCCCTGGCGCGGATCGGACGGCTGAGCGGGGCGGGCTCCCTGTTCGACACCCTCGTCGTGTTCGACGTCCCGACCGACGTGTCCGCGCTGCGCGGACCCGACGACACCCTCGTCATCACCGGCGTCGTCAACGAGGGCGCCCCGCACTACCCGTTGACCCTCGTCGTCGAACGCGTCCCGGGCGGCCGGTCGCGGTTCCAGCTGATCTACGACGGCGAACTCCTGCGCCCCGCGAGCGCCGAGGCGATCCTGCACACCTTCACCCGGACCCTCTCCGACCTGCTCGACCGCCCGGACGAACCGGTCGACGCGCTGGTCCGGGCGCCCGGCAGGCCCCCGGCCCACCGGGAACCGACCACCCTCGGCGAGCTGTTCGACGCGGCCGCCCGCCGCGACCCGGCCGCCACCGCCGTCACCCAGTGCGCACTGGACGGCGGCGAGCGCTCCCTCACCTACGGCGAACTGGCCGCCGCGAAGGACGCGCTGGCCGCGACCCTGCGCGCCACGGGGGTTCGCCCCGGGCAACGGGTCGCCGTCGCCGTCCCGCGCTCCGTGGAACAGGTCGTGGCCCTGGTCGCCGTCGTCACCGCCGGAGGCGCGTACGTACCCCTGGACACGGCCTATCCGGACGAGCGGCTGGAGTACATCCTCGCCGACGCCGCCCCGCAGGCCGTCCTCGTGGACCGGGATCAGCAAGACCGCTTCACCCGGCTGCTGGAGCGGGCGGGCGTAGCGGCCCGGATCCTCGTCCAGGGCGACGAAACCCCGCCCGCCGGAAAGCCGGTGGGCGAGGAACCGTCCGCCGCCCGCCCGGGGGATCCGGCGTACGTCATCTACACCTCCGGCTCCACCGGCCGGCCCAAGGGCGTCCTCGTCCCGCACTCCGCGGTGACGACGCTCCTCGCCAACACCCGCGCGGACATGGGGTTCGGCCCGGACGACGTCTGGGTCCAGTTCCACTCCTTCTCCTTCGACTTCGCGGTCTGGGAGCTGTGGGGCGCGCTCGCGCACGGCGGCGAACTGCTGGTGCCGGAGTACGGGCTGACCCGTTCACCGGTCGACTTCCACCGGCTGGTCCGGGAACGCGGCGTGACCGTGCTCAACCAGACCCCGTCCGCCTTCCACCGGTTCGTCGAGGCCGACCTGCACGCCGAGCGGCCGGTCACGACGCTGCGCCGCATCGTCTTCGGCGGCGAGGCGCTCGACCTGGGCCGGCTGCGCGGCTGGGTGGAGCGGCACGGGACGGCCTCGCCCGAGCTGGTCAACATGTACGGCATCACCGAGACCACCGTGCACGTCACCCACCGGGTGCTGACGGAGGAGGACTTCGCCCGGGACGGCGACGTCAGCCCCATCGGCGGACCGATCCCCGGCCTGACCGTCCACGTGCTCGACGACCGGCTGCGGCCGGTGCCGCCGGGCCGGGTTGGCGCCGTCTACGTCGCGGGCGACCAGCTGGCCCTCGGCTACCTGGGCCGCCCCGGGCTCACCGCCGGGCGCTTCGTCGCCAACCCCTTCGCCGCGGACGGCTCCCGCATGTACCACACCGGAGACCTCGCCCGCCGGACCCTGGACGGCGACCTGGAGTTCGCGGGCCGCGCCGACGACCAGGTGCAGCTCAAGGGGTTCCGCATCGAACCGGGCGAGGTCGAGAACGCGGTGCGGGAGGTGGACGGCGTCGTCGACGCGGCGGTCACCGTGGCGGACGGCGGCGACCACCTCGTCGTCCACGTCGTCGGCGACCCGCCCGCCGACCTCACCGCCCGGCTCGCCGCCAGGCTGCCCGCGCACATGGTCCCGGCCCGCGTGCTGCCCGTCGAGGAGCTGCCGCTGACCGTCAACGGCAAACTGGACCGCAAGGCCCTCGCCGAGCGGGCGGCCCGACAGGACGCCCGGCCCCGGGAGACCGCGCCGGACGCCACCGGCGGCTCGGCGCTCACCGTGCTGACCGGCATCTTCGCCGAGGCCCTGCCCGGCGCGGGCGTCGACGCCGACACGGACTTCTTCGGCGCGGGCGGCGACAGCATCGTCGCCATCACCGTGATCAACCGCGCGCGGGCGCTCGGCCTGCCGATCGCCCCCCGGGACGTGTTCCTGTTCCGGACGCCGCGCGCCCTCGCCGACCACCTCGCCACCAGCGCCCCGCAGGCGGCGCCCCCGCCGCCCGACCACCGCGAGGACGGCCCGCTGCCGCTCACGCCGATCATCCTGCGCCAGCGGGAGCTGGGCACACCGCTCACCGGATTCGCCCAGGCCAGGACGGTGCCGGTCCCGGAAGGCGCCGGCCTCGCCGACATCCGGCGCGCGGCCGACGCCGTCGTGGCCGCACACCCGGCCCTGAGACTGCGCCTGCACGTCGAGCACGGCGTGTGGTCCCTGCGCACCGAACCGCCCCGCGCGGCCGTCGTCCTGCCCGAGCGGACCGCCGACGCCGAGGCCGCCGCGAACGGGGCGGCCCGCCGCCTCGACCCGGAGGCCGGGGAGGTCATCGCGTTCTCCTGGCTGGCGGCGAGCCGCACCCTGGTCGTCACCGTCCACCACATCGCCGTGGACGCGGTCTCCTGGCTCGTCCTCCTCGACGACCTGGCCACCGCCCTGGGCGGCGCCGCGCTGCCCCCGCCGACCACCTCCTACGCCGCGTACGCCGAAGCGCTCGCCGTACGGTCCGCCGAACGGGCCGCCGACCTCGGCCACTGGATCGACACGCTCCGGGCCCCGGCCCTCCTGCCCGCCGTCCAGGAGCACCGGGAGACCACCGTCGCCCTGGCGCCCGGCGTGAGCGACCGGGTCACCCGCACCGCCCCCGGGGCGCTCGGCATCGGCCTCACCGAGCTGCTGTGCGGCGCTTTGCGCACCGCGCTGACCCGCGTCCAGACCACGCCCACCGACCTCGCCGTCGACCTGGAGCGGCACGGCCGGATCCCGGCGGCGGAGCACCACGACTACTCCCGTACCGTCGGCTGGTTCACCTCCATCGCCCCCGTGCGCCTGGCCGCCCACACCGACCCCGTCGCCGCGGCGCGCGAGGTCGCCGAACGCCAGCCGGACGAGAGCGGGCACGCCGCCTACGGACGGCTCCGGTACCTCAACCCGCAGACGGCCCCACTGCTGACCGCCCGGCCCCAGGTCCTGTTCAACTACCTCGGCCGGGGGAGCGAGTCCGAGGCCCTGCGGATCACCGGAGCGACCCCGGCGAGCAGCCCGTACGCCGTCGAGGTCAACGCCTGGACCGACGAGGCCACCGGCCGCCTCCACGCCGGTTTCACCCTCGCCGAAGGCGTTCCCGACGCGATCGCCGAACACTGGCTGGCCGCCCTGGAGCAGATCGCGGACGCGTCCGCGACGGCCGAGCGCACGGCGCCCGTCACCCCGCTCCAGCGGGGCCTGTACTTCCAGTCCCAACTGACGGGCACGGCCGGGCACTACGTCGCCCAGAGCTACTTCACCTTCGACCGGGCCCTGGACGCCGACGCGCTGTCCGAGGCGATGGCCCGGGTGATCTCCCGCCACCCCGTCGTCGGCGCCGGGTTCACCACCGACGACGAGGGGAACCCGGTGCAGCTCCTCAGGGCGGGGCGGCGCGTCGCCGTCCGCACCGTCCACCTGGCGACCCGGGCCGAGGCGGAGGCCCTGCGCACCGAGGACCGCGAGCGCGGCTTCGACCCCGGGGAGCCGCCCCTGGTACGGATGACCGTGGTGCGCGGCCTCGAAGGCGGCGACGGCCTGCTGCTCAGCTACCACCTCCTGCTGTGGGACGGCTGGTCGCGCGAGATCCTGCTGCGCGACCTGTTCGACGCCTACGAGGCCGTCGTGGCGGGCCGGCCGTGGGACGCCTCGCCGGCCCTGCCGGGCTTCGAGGAGTACGCCCGGGCCCTCGCCGCCAAGGACCCGGCCGCCTCCGAGCGCTTCTGGGCCGACCACCTGGCGGGCCTGCCGGGGCCGACGCTGCTCGCCGGACCGGCCCCCGTCCTCCGGGAGGAGCTGCCGCAGCCGCTCACGCACACGCTCCCGGCCGAACTGTCCCGCCTGCTGCGCGAGACGGCCCGGTCCCGGGGCGTCACCCTGAACTCGGTGCTCACCGGCGCCTTCGGCCTCCTCCTCGGAGCCCGCACCGGACGCGGCGACGCCGTCTTCGGCGTCACCGTCTCCGGCCGCGAGGGCGACGGGCACGGCGGCATCGTCGGCGTCCTGCTCAACACGGTCCCGATGTGGGCGCGCGCCCGGCCCGGCGACACCGTCGACGCCTACCTGTCGTCGGTACAGGAGGCGCGCGTGGCCGCCATGGAGCACGAGCACCTCGGGCTCGGCGAGATCCAGCGGGCCGCAGGACACGACACCCTCTTCGACAGCCTGTTCGTCCTCCAGAACTTCCTGGACCCGGACGCCTTCGCCGAGATGAACGCCCGCCACGGCATCACCTCCGTACAGGCGGACGACTCCACGCACTACCCCTACACCTGGGTCGTCACGCCCGGCGACCGGCTGACCGTCAAGCTGGAGCACCGCCACGGCGACGCCGACCACGCCCGCCGCCTGCTCGACGACTACCTGCGCATCCTGGAGGACCTGGCCACCGCCACCGGCCCGGTGGGCGCGCTCCCCGGCCTGGCACCGGTCCCCGAACCCCCCGTACGCACCGGGATCGGCACCGACACCGTCGTCGACCGGTTCGACCTCGCGGCGGACCGGCACCCCGGCCGGACCGCCCTCGTCGCGGACGGCGCCACCCTGACCTTCGCCGAACTCCGCGACCGCAGCCGGGCCGTGGCGGGTGTCCTCGCCGCCCGCGGGATCGGGCCCGAGACCGCGGTGGGCCTGGCGATACCGCGCTCCCTCGACTGGATCGCCGCTCTGTTCGCGGTCCTGCGCGTCGGAGCCGCCTACGTGCCGCTGGAACTGGACCACCCCGACGAGCGGATCGCCGGGATCGTCGAGGACGCCCGGCCGGAGGTGATCCTCACCGTGAGCGCGGTCGCACCCCGGCTGAGCGGCGAACTGATCGAGCTGGACCGCCCGTTGCCGGCGGCGGAGCCGTACACCACGTTCTCCCCGGACGACCCGGACCGGCTGCGCCACCCCGCGTACACCATCTACACCTCCGGATCGACCGGGAAGCCCAAGGGCGTGGTGACCGAGTACGCCGGGCTCACCAACATGCTGATCAACCACCAGCGACGCATCTTCGCGCCGGTCCTCGCCGAGCACGGCCACCGGACCTTCCGGATCGCGCACACCGTCTCGTTCGCGTTCGACATGTCCTGGGAGGAGCTGCTGTGGCTCGCGGACGGCCATGAAGTCCACATCTGCGACGAGGAGTTGCGCCGCGACGCACCCCGGCTCGTCGCCTACTGCCTCCGGCACGGCATCGACGTCGTCAACGTGACGCCCACCTACGCCCAGCAGTTGGTGGCCGAAGGGCTGCTGGACGATCCCGAACGGCGGCCCGCACTCGTGCTGCTGGGCGGCGAGGCCGTCACCCCGACGCTGTGGCAGCGGCTCGCGGAGACCGGTGGAACGGTCGGCTACAACCTGTACGGGCCCACCGAATACACCATCAACACCCTCGGCGTCGGCACCTTCGAGTGCCAGGACCCGGTGGTCGGCGTGGCCATCGACAACACCGAGGTGTACGTCCTCGACCCCTGGCTGCGCCCGCTGCCCGACGGGGTTCCCGGCGAGCTGTACGTGGCGGGCGTCGGGATCGCGCGCGGCTACCTCGGCCGGAGCGCCCAGACCGCCCACCGTTTCGTCGCCTGCCCCTTCGGCGCGCCCGGGGAGCGCATGTACCGCACCGGCGACCTGGTGGTCCGGCGCCCCGACGGGAACATCGCCTACCTCGGCCGCACCGACCAGCAGGTCAAGATCCGCGGCCACCGGGTCGAACTCGGCGAGGTCGAGGCCGTGTTCGCCGCCCATCCGGCGGTCCGCCTCGCCGCCGCCGTCGCCCAGCCCGACCCGGGGGTCGACGGGGCGTACCGCCTGGCCGCCTATCTCGTCCTGGCCGACTCCGCCGATCTCGCCCGGGTCGCGGCCGAGGCCGGCGCGGGCCTGCCGGACTTCATGCGGCCCACGCACTACGCCCGGGTGGACGGCATCCCGCTCACCGTCAACGGGAAGGCCGACACCAGGGCGCTGCCCGAGGCCAGGCCGCTCGGCGCGCTGACCACGGCGGGCGAGCGCGGACCGCGAACCGAGACCGAGAGGACGGTCTGCGAGTTCTTCGCCGAGGCGCTGGACCTGGACGACGACGAGGTCAGCGCGGTCGGCGACTTCGTCGCCCTCGGCGGGCACTCCATGCTGGCGGTCCGGCTGATCGGGCTGCTCCGCCGCGAGTACGGTCCTGTCATCACCGTCCGCGACCTGTTCACCCTGCGCACACCGGAAGCACTGGCCCGCCACCTCGATGAGAACTCCTGAACCGATGAAGAACCCCGATACCCAGCGGCCCCGCCCCGGGGCCGCCATCCTGCGGACGGCCCTGCGCCGCAACGTCGGAGCCATGGCCGCGGGCACCGTCCTCATGGGCCTGTACCAGGCGGCCGAGACCGCGTTCCCCATCGCGCTCGGACTCATCGTCGAGCACACGATGCGGGACCGGAGCCTCGGCTCGCTCGGCGTCTCGATCGGCGCGCTGGCCGTGATCATCACGACGGTGTCCCTGTCGTGGCGGTTCGGCATGCGCGTGCTCCAGAAGGCCAACACCACCGAGGCCCACCGCTGGCGGGTCCGGGTCGCCGCCTGCGGACTCCAGCCGGTGGCCCGGGACGTGGACCTCAAGTCCGGTGAGATCCTGACCATCGCCACTGAGGACGCCGACCAGACCGCCGACATCATCGAGGTGGTGCCGCTGCTGATCAGCTCCCTGGTCGCCGTCGTGGTCGCGGCGGTCGCGCTGAGCCTCGCCGACCTGAGACTCGGCCTCCTGGTGATCGTGGGGACCGTCGCGATCCTGTCGGTCCTCGCCGTGATGTCCCGGCGGATCGGGGCCAGTACGCAGGAACAGCAGGCCCGGGTGGCCCGGGCGGGCGCCAAGGTCGCCGACCTCATCATCGGACTGCGCCCCCTGCACGGGTTCGGCGGCAACCACGCGGCCTTCGGCTCCTACCGCGAGGTCAGCACGGACGCGAAGCGCCAGGCGATCGCCGTCGCCCGGGTGAACGGAGCCTACGCGGGGACCGCGCTGGCGCTGAACGCGGTCCTCGCCGCGGCCGTCTCCCTGACCGCGGGCTGGCTGGCGTTCGAGGGCCGGATCACCGTCGGAGAGCTCGTCATGGCCGTGGGGCTCGCGCAGTTCATCATGGAACCGCTCAAGCTGTTCTCCGAGATGCCCAAGTACGTCATGATCGCCCGCGCCTCGGCCGAGCGCATGGCGCTGGTCCTGGGCGCGCCCCCGGTGGCGGCGCCCGGCACCGAACGCCCCGAGCCCGGCGGGGCGCTGGAGGTCGACGGCGTCCGCCACGGGACGCTCCGCGGGGTCACGTTCACCGTGGCGGCCGGCGAGTTCGTGGCGATCGCCTCCTACCAGCCCCGCGCCGCCGCCGATCTGGCCTCGGTCCTCGCGGTGAACGCCGCTCCCGGGACGTACGGGGGAGCGGTGCGGGTCGGCGGCCGGGAGATCGGGGAGCTGTCGGTCGAGGCGGTCCGCGAACACCTGTTGGTCAACCCGTACGACGGGGAGATCTTCGCCGGCACCCTCCGGACGAACATCGACCCCTCGGGCAGCGGACGGCCGGTGGAGGCGGCCGTCGAGGCGTCCCTCCTCACCGACGTCGTCGCCCTCCACCGCGAGGGGCTCGACCACCCGGTCCGCGACCGGGGCGCCAACCTTTCCGGCGGGCAGCGGCAACGGCTTTCGCTGGCCCGCGCGTTGGCCGCCGACAGTGAGATGCTGGTGCTGCACGACCCGACGACGGCCGTCGACGCGGTCACCGAGCAGCTCATCGCGCGCAACGTGGCGAAACTGCGCCGGGGCCGGACCACGCTGGTGATCACCAGCAGTCCGGCGCTCCTGGACGCCGCCGACCGGGTGCTCGTCCTGGACGGCGGCGTCGTCACCGCCGAGGACACCCACCGCAACCTCCTCGCCGGCGACGCGGCGTACTGCCGGGCCGTGGCGAGATGACCGGACGGGCGGTTCCCGGGGCGCCCACCGGGGCGTCGCGGGAACCGCCCGCCCGGAAGCCCCTCGCCTCAGCCGAGGACCCAGGCGACGTCCCGGAGCAGGGCGTGCCGCCAGCCCGCCCGGTCGTGGCCCGACGCCGAACGCGACACCCGCACCGCGGCGCCGGCCCGCTCGGTCAGCGCCTCGACCACCTCGCAGTGCGGCAGCATCGCCGCCTCGTGCTCGCCCACGTCGAACGCGCACCGCACCCCCGACAGATCGGCGCCCCGCCGCAACCGCTCCGCGAGGACGCCGCCGACCGGTCCGCCCAGCGGATCCGGCAGCTCCCCGGCCCCGGGCGCCCACCAGAAGGACCCCGACTGGCAGGCGACACCGGACACCAGCCCCGGGAACTCCAGCGCGGCGTACAGCGCGCTCAGCCCGCCCAGGCTCTGGCCGGCGACCACCACGCGGTCCAGGTCCGCCGCCGCCCCCGACTCGGCCACCAGCGGCAGCAGTTCGTCCCGGACGGCTTCCCACAGCTCAGGACGGCAGCCGAACTCGGCCTCCCGGTCCTTGGCCGGCAGGAACACGAGGGTGACCGGGGACAGGTCCCCGGCGGCCACGGCCGCGTCGAAGGCGGTCACGGCCGGATGCAGGTACAGCCAGTCGTCCCCGTCGAGCAGCAGTACCACCGGGCCGCCGCCGCCCGCCGGATGGACGCGCACGGTGCGCCGCCCGCCGAGGCGGTCGCTGCTCCAGCGGATCCGGGTCCGGGGGAGGGGCGGCACGTCGTCCGGGCCGAGCGCGGGCCAGTGCGGCTGGGACGGGGCGTCCGGTGTCGCGGCGATGGACCGGTCGGCCCCGGCGCCGACCGGGTTGAACGGATCGGCATGGGCCGCGCCCTCCACGAGGAAGCGGTACGTCACCCGCAGCCGCGCGGGCATCGGCACTTCCGCGTACCAGCAGTCCGTGTCCTGCCAGCGCCGCAGCGGCACGGGCGGCGACCAGCTCTCGAAGTCGAGCACGGCCTCGGAGCCGCGCCACAGGAAGAGGGCCCGCCAACCGCCGTCCGCGGGCGCCGTCGCGGGCGTCCGGGCCGCCCGCCAGAACGCGTCGGTACCGGGGAGGTCCCGCAGTCCGAACGCGGCGAAGGGGGCGTCGCCGCCGGCCCGCTCGATCACCGGACCCATGGGCGTCTCCTTGCGAGAGAGGAGGGGGCGGCTGGTCCCCCGCCGTGTAAGGGGAGCCTAACCCATCGATGTCGACAGGTGATCGGGAGAGGAGGCCCGGGTGCGGGGGAACCCGGGCACGCGCGGGGAGTTGCGGCGGTCAGCCCGAGACGGCCGCGCGCACCATCCGGAGCTGCCCGATCTCCGCGACGTTCTTCATCAGCTCCGCGTTCACCCAGGCGGCCATGTCGGCGACCGTGCGCTCCGGGTCGTGCGCCCAGGGGAACGGCGCGGTCGCGTCCAGCGCCGCCTCGTCGAGACCGTCCAACACCTCCAGCCACTCCTCCCTCAGCTCGCGCAACCGTCCGGCGGTCCGCTCGGCGTCGCCCGGCCACACGACGTCCGCCCGGTCGCGGGGCTCCTCTCCCCGCGCGTGCGCGACCGCCGTCTCCCACCACCAGCCGATGTGCCAGCTGAGCCAGCCGATCGTCGGTACGGGAATTGGGTCCGGCTCCGTGTCGGCCCAGTCCGGCAGCCAGCGCCCGTCGGCCTGTCGGTGCACCGTCCAGCACAGCGGCGCCGGCTGCCACAGGAAGTCGTCGGTGTCGAGCCGGTCGAGGTGGTACGTGAAGAGCGACCAGGTCAGATCGAACTGGCGACGCAGAAGGTCATGGCGAGAAGAGCGCATCGGGTGACCCTGGCACACCCGCGCCCTCTCGACAACGCGGTTTCCCGGCGTTCGCCGTGCGGAGCCGCGGCACCCCCGGAGGCTGTCCCGCCAGGAAGGCCGGGAGGGTCCTCAGTACGCGGCGAGCCGTTCCATCAGGACGGCGCTGCGTGCGAGCAACTCCTGCTCCTCCGCACTGAGTTCGAGGTCGATGGCGCGTGCCAGCCAGTCGGCCCGGCGGTCGCGCTCCGCCTTCAGCGCGGCCCGCCCCGCCTCGGAGAGGTCCACGAGGGACTTGCGGCCGTCCGTGGGGTGCGCGCGGCGGACGACGAGGCCCTGGTCCATCAGGAGCCCGACCGCACGGGCCATCGACTGGGGGCGCACGCGCTGGTCCGCCGCGAGGTCGCTGGTGGTCATGGCCCCGTCCCGGTCGAGGACGCCCAGCACGGCGACCTGGCCGTGCGGAATCCGGTCCTCCTGTTTCACGCGCCGTGCCAGTCTGCCCATGGCGATGCGCAGGTCGGCGGCGACGGCGGCGGGCTCCGGGGTGGGCATAGGGAACTTTAACCCGGGCCCGGCGGCGAGTCCGCGCAGGTGGCCGGGGCGGGGAAACCGCCCAGCGAAGCTGCGCAGCAATACTGAACAGCATATCTGAACAGTTCTGCTGTAGAGTTTCGGTGTCGCGGCTCGCGCCGGAGCTGTCGCAGGAGTGCCGCGACACGTGACGACGGAAGGACCTCCCATGGCCCCCGCAGCAGTTGAGCCCACCACCATCCGGACCGTGACCGCCCGCCGCATCCTCGACAGCCGGGGCAACCCCACCGTCGAGGTCGACGTGCGCCTCGCCGACGGCTCCCTCGGCCGCGCCGCGGTCCCCTCCGGCGCCTCCACCGGCGCACGGGAGGCCGTGGAGCTGCGCGACGGGGACGCCGGACGGTGGCACGGCAAGGGCGTCGACCGCGCGGTCGGCCACGTCGCGGGGGAGATCGCGGCCGCCGTCGTGGGGCGCGACGCCGGCGACCAGGCGGGGCTGGACGCCGCGCTCGTCGCGCTCGACGGGACGCCCGGCAAGTCCCGGCTCGGCGCCAACGCGATCCTCGGCGTCTCGCTCGCCGCCGCGAAGGCCGCCGCCGTCTCCCACCGCCAGCCGCTCTACCGCTACCTGGGCGGCGCCGACGCCCGCCTCCTGCCGCTGCCGATGATGAACATCGTCAACGGCGGCGCCCACGCCGACAATCCGCTGGACTTCCAGGAGTTCATGATCGCGCCGGTGGGCGCGACGACCTTTGGGGACGCCGTCCGGATGGGGTCCGAGATCTTCCACACCCTGCGCCGCGACCTGCTCGCCGCCGGCCACGCCACCGGCGTCGGCGACGAGGGCGGATTCGCCCCCGCGCTGCGCACGGCCGAGGAGGCGCTCGACTTCGTCCTGAGCGCCGTCGAACGCGCCGGGTACCGGCCCGGTGCGGACATCGGCCTGATCATGGACCCGGCCTCCTCGGAGTTCTTCCGCGACGGCGCCTACGTCTACAGCGGCGAGGGCGTGCGCCGCACCCCCTCCGAGCAGGTCGACTACCTGGTCAAGCTGATCGACGCGTACCCGGTCGTCTCCATCGAGGACCCGATGGCCGAGGACGACACGGACGGCTGGCGCGAGCTGACCGCCCGGGTCGGCCACCGCTGCCAGCTCACCGGGGACGACGTGTTCTGCACGGACGAGGCACAGGTGCGCGAGGGCATCCGTACCGGGGTCGGCAACTCGGTCCTGGTGAAGGTCAACCAGATCGGCACCCTGACCGAAGCGCTCGCCACGGTCGCCACCGCCCACCGGGCCGGGTGGAGCGCCGTGATGTCCCACCGCTCGGGGGAGACGGAGGACACCACCATCGCGGACCTGGCGGTGGCGACGGGGTGCGGCCAGATCAAGACGGGATCGCTCTCCCGCTCCGACCGCACCGCCAAGTACAACCAGCTGATCCGGATCGAGGAGGAGCTGGGCGACTCGGCGCGGTACGCGGGCGGTGCGCTGCTCTCCCGCTCCTGACCGCCGCGCGGGGAGGCCCGCGGCCCGCCCCCCTCCACCGGCCGGCGGACGGGCGCCGGTGGGCCGTCGCCTCCACCGGAACCCGTCCCGGTCGCCGCCGGGCCGGTCCGGATGAGGCGCCCCCCTGTCCGGGACTCGGCCCGCCTCAGCGGGCCGGGGCGGAGCCGGTCCCCCCACGGGGTGCGTACAGGATCCACAGCGGCCCGCCGGCGAGTTCGACGCGCCGCCCGTCGGAGGCGGTGTACACCGTGTCCGCGTCCGCCGAGGGGCGCGACCAGCGCACGTCGTGGGCGCGGCCGTCCCGCAGGACGACCGCCCTGCCCGTGCCCACGGTCTCGGTGAACGGGCTGACGTTCCCGGACCGGTCACGGAAGTCGGAGGACCGTACGGTCACGTCCTGGACGACGACCGTGCCCGCCCCCAGCCGCCCGCCCTCGCTCGTCCGGGCCGGAGACCCGTCCAGCGAGACCAGCCACCGCGCGCGCCCGGCGGACCAGGTGAACGTCACGGACGCGGACGGATAGCGCACCGTGCGGCTCTCCTCCGGCTCCCCGCCGGAGGGTGCCGGGCCCACCTCGAGCCCCAGCGCCTGCACGGCACTGACCCCGGGGGGTTCGAACGGGATCTTCTCCGGCCGCAGATAGAGGTTGTGCGGAGCGGGCCGCCCCGGCCCCCGGAAGTACGCCCCCGGCGCCTTGGAGGGCGGCACGGCGTCCAGCGGCGCGCGTTCGATGACCGGCAGCAACCGGCCCTGGGCGCCCGAGAAGGCCAGCGTCGGCCGGTCGAACTGCCGCAGCAGCTCCAGATCGGTCTCCCGCGCGCTGCGCACCGGGCCGACGACCGGAGGCGCATCGGAGCCGTAGACGGCGAGGATCCGGCTCAGTCCGGCCTCCACCTGCTCGACGTAGACGACGTCGGCCTTCTCCACTCCGGTGTGCGGGCGCGCGGGCGCCACGTTGTCGATCTTCACGGCGAGCACCCGGCCGGCCCGTCGCCCGGAGGACGGACTGTCGCGGGACGAGGACGAACCGTCCTGGCCCGTGCACGCCCCGGTCGCGGCCAGCAGCACTGCGGCGAACAGCGCGCCGACCGTTCTCCTCACTCCGCCTGCGGTCATGGCGAACGCCCTTCCGGGGGCCGGCGCCGGGCGGTGCCGGCGCACCGCCGTCGTGTCGCGGCCCCTCTCCACCGTCCATGATGACGCGCACCGGCCTGCCGTGGTCGCTCGGCGGGCCGCAGCCGGGCGGACGCGGACCCGGAATTCCTCCGGAAGGGGCCCGTACCCGCTGCGGCCCGGCCGACATGGCCGAAACCGTTCCCCGCCGCACCCCGGATTCTGCTTCCGCCGGGGCGCTCCCCTCTCTACGGTTGCACCAGCGACGGGTCCTGCGCCCGTACAGCGCGACAGGCGAGGTGGAGGGGGTTCGGTGGAAGCCGAGTTGACGGCACTGGCGGCGTCGGGGGCGACGACCTTCGTGGGGCTGATGGCGACGGAGGCGTGGACCCAGGTGCGCGGGCGGCTGGCCCGGTTCCTGGGCCGGGGCGAGGACGGGGAGGTGGTCGACGCCGAGCTGGAGGAATCCCGCGAGGAGCTGCTCGCCGCCCACCGCGACGGCGACGAGGAAGCCGCCGCGGACGTCGCGGCCGAGTGGCGGATCAGGCTCCGCCGCACCCTGCGCGACGACCCCGAGGCGGCGGGGGAGCTCCGGGCGATCCTGGACGACCTGGCGCCCCGGCGCCCGGACGGCCCCGCCGTGGCGATCAACCACAACACCATCCACGGCGGCCGCTACCACGCCCCGGTGATCATGGCTCAGTGGGTCAACGACGGCGTGTCCCCCACGCCCCGGCGGGAACCGGGCGACGCGTGAGCGCCCCGGGCCCCGGCGGGACGCCCCGGGAGAACGCCGTGTGACGACGAGTCTGGTCCAGACCTCTTGACCGAAGGTCTGGACCATTCTACGGTTTGGCAGGGTCACGACACAGGGCGGGTCGGGGCGAACCCTTCGCACCGTCGGCGGCGGACCCGGGCAGGAAGGACATACGGATCATGGGGCGTACACCACGACTCCTGGGCCTCGCTCTGGCCGCTGCGCTCGCCGTACCGATGCTGGTCGGAGCCGCACCGCCCGAGGCCGCGGAGACGCGCGGCACCGCCGCGGAGACCTGCGCGGTCAAGTCGAAGCCCACCGGCAAGGTGCTCCAGGGGTACTGGGAGAACTGGGACGGCGCGGCCAACGGCGTGCACCCGCCGCTCGGCTGGATCCCGATCACCGACCCCCGCATCACCCAGCACGGCTACAACGTCATCAACGCGGCCTTCCCCGTCATCCGCTCCGACGGCACCGTCCTCTGGGAGGACGGCATGGACAACACCGTCAAGGTCGCCACCCCCGCCGAGATGTGCCAGGCCAAGGCCGCCGGCCTGACCACCCTCATGTCGATCGGCGGGGCCACCGCCGGTATCGACCTCAGCTCCAGGGCGGTGGCCGACCGGTTCGTCGCGACGATCGTCCCGATCCTGAAGAAGTACAACTTCGACGGCATCGACATCGACATCGAGACCGGACTCGTCGGCTCCGGCAACATCAACCAGCTCTCCCCGTCCCAGGCCAACCTCATCCGCATCATCGACGGCGTCCTCGCCGCCATGCCGTCGAACTTCGGCCTCACCATGGCCCCCGAGACCGCCTACGTCACCGGTGGCAGCGTGGTCTACGGCTCGATCTGGGGCGCGTACCTCCCGGTCATCAAGAAGTACGCCGACAACGGCCGGCTGTGGTGGCTGAACATGCAGTACTACAACGGCAGCATGTACGGCTGTTCCGGCGACTCCTACTCCGCCGGAACCGTCGCGGGCTTCACCGCCCAGACCGACTGCCTGAACAAGGGGCTCGTGATCCAGGGCACCACCGTGAAGGTGCCCTACGACAAGCAGGTCCCCGGCCTGCCGGCCCAGCCCGGCGCGGGCGGCGGCCACATGTCGCCGTCCCTCGTCTCGCAGGCGTGGAACCGCTACAACGGCTCCCTCAAGGGGCTGATGACCTGGTCCCTCAACTGGGACGGCTCCAGGAACTGGACCTTCGGCGACAACGTGAAGACCCTCCAGGGCCGTTGAGTCGCAGGCCCCCCCCCGCATCCCCACGCCCCCGGTCCGCCGATGACCGGGGGCGTGGCGCCGCTCCGGCCGGCCGCGACACGAGGAAGGCGTGAACCGGTCGCGCACCGGAGCGGTCGAGGCGACAGAATCGGGTACGGACCGGGTGATCGTCTGCCCGGTGCGCCGCCCCGTCCCCCCGCGGGCCGGCCGATGACGAAGACGTACGAGGAGACTTCGATGGTGCACGAACGGGCCGGTCACCCGGCACAGCCCGCAGACCTGGTCGACGTGGCCCGCCTGGTGACGGCCTACTACGCACTCCACCCCGATCCGGCGGACCCCGCCCAGCGCGTGGCCTTCGGCACCTCCGGCCACCGCGGCTCCGCGTTCGCGGCCGCGTTCAACGAGGACCACATCGCCGCCACCACCCAGGCGATCTGCGACTACCGCGCCCGCCAGGGCACCGACGGGCCCCTGTTCCTCGGCGCGGACACCCACGCGCTCTCCGAACCGGCCCGGGTCACCGCTCTGGAGGTGCTCGCCGCCAACGGCGTCACCGCCCTCGTCGACAGCGAGGACGGCTACACCCCGACCCCCGCCGTCTCGCACGCCATCCTCACCTACAACCGGGGGCGCACCGAGCGCCTGGCCGACGGCATCGTGGTGACCCCCTCGCACAACCCGCCCGCCGACGGCGGCTTCAAGTACAACCCCCCGAACGGCGGACCGGCCGCCTCCGACGCCACCTCCTGGATCCAGGACCGGGCGAACGCCCTGATCGAGGCAGGGCTCGGAGAGGTCCGCCGCATCCCCTACGCCCGCGCCCTGGCCGCCGACACCACCCGCCGGTACGACTTCCTGACCGCGTACGTCGACGACCTGCCCTCCGTCCTCGACCTGGACGCCGTACGGGAGGCGGGCCTGCGGATCGGCGCCGACCCGCTCGGCGGAGCGTCCGTCGCCTACTGGGGGCGGATCGCGGAGCGCCACGGGATCGACCTCACCGTCGTCAACCCGCTCGCCGACCCCACCTGGCGGTTCATGACGCTGGACTGGGACGGCAAGATCCGCATGGACTGCTCCTCGCCGCACGCCATGGCCTCGCTGATCGAGCAGCGCGACGCGTACGCCGTCTCCACCGGCAACGACGCCGACGCCGACCGGCACGGCATCGTCACACCCGACGGCGGCCTGATGAACCCCAACCACTACCTGGCCGTCGCCATCGACTACCTCTACACCCACCGTGACGCCTGGGCCGCGGGGACCGGCATCGGCAAGACCCTGGTCTCCTCGTCCATGATCGACCGGGTCGCCCACGACCTCGGCCGCACCCTGGTGGAGGTCCCGGTCGGCTTCAAGTGGTTCGTCGACGGCCTCCACGACGGCAGCCTCGGCTTCGGTGGAGAGGAGTCCGCGGGGGCCTCCTTCCTGCGCCGCGACGGACGGGTCTGGACCACGGACAAGGACGGCATCCTGCTGGCCCTCCTCGCCTCCGAGATCACCGCCGTCACCGGGTCCACCCCCTCCGAGCACTACGCGCGGCTCACCGACCGCTTCGGCGACCCCGCCTACGCCCGCGTCGACGCCCCCGCCACCCGCGAGGAGAAGGCCGTCCTGGCGAAGCTCTCCCCGCAGCAGGTCAAGGCCGACACCCTGGCCGGCGAGCCCGTCACGGCCGTCCTCACGGAGGCGCCCGGCAACGGGGCCCCGATCGGCGGCCTCAAGGTCTGCACCGACAGCGCCTGGTTCGCGGCCCGCCCCTCGGGCACCGAGGACGTCTACAAGGTGTACGCGGAGAGCTTCCAGGGCCCCGGCCACCTCGCCCGGGTCCAGGAGGAGGCGCAGGCGCTGGTCTCCGAAGCGCTGGGCGGCGCCTAGGAACCCGGTTCCCGCCGACCGCCACGGCGGCCGGCGGGGCCGCGGGCCGGCCCCGCGGGAGATCCGCGGGGCCCGGCGGATCAGCCGGTGACGCCCAGCAGCGGGGCCCAGGACTCCAGGGCGGGCCGCTCCGCGAGGTCGGCGAACTCCACCGTGATGCCGTGGTCGCGGCGCCAGGCGGCGGCCAGGGACATCAGTCGCACGGAGTCGAGACCGTAGTCGACCAGGTTCTCGTCGACCGGGATCTCCTCGGGGTCCTCCCCGAGGACGTCGGCGACATCGGCACGCAGCTGTTCGAGTGTGAGCGCCACGGCGGTCACTTCCCTTCGAAGACGGTCCGGGCGGTGGTGACGACGGCGCACTTGCCCGCGGCCCACCGCAGCGCCATCGCGTGGTCCTCGGCCGAGAAGTCCGCCACCGCGTCGGCCACCACGAACGGCTGGATGTCCTGCATCCAGGCGTCGCACGCCGTCATCAGCACGCCGATGTGGGCGTAGACGCCGGTGATGACGATCTGGTCGCGCCCCTGCTCGCGCAGCCGCTCCAGCAGATCGGTGCGGACGAATCCGCTGTACTTCCACTTGGTGAGGACCGTGTCGCCCGCGCCGGGGGCGACCTCGTCCGCGATGGCGGCCAGGTGTTCGTCGGCGGGGAGGCCGGGGCCCCAGAAGTCCTGCTGGAGTCCGCGCTCCTCGGCGCTCTGGCCGCCGGGCTGCGCGGTGTAGAGCACCGGTACGCCGAGCCGTGCCGCGTCCTTCTTCAACTCGGCCACCCGGGCGAGCAGTTCGGGTACGGGTTCCGCGCCGCGGTCGTACGCCGAGAGGAAGTGGTTCTGCAGATCGTGGACGAGGAGCACCGCGCGCGCGGGATCGACGGTCCAGTCGACCCGGTTGGCGGGCAACTCGTCGGCGGCCGGCATGGGGTAGGGGGCGATGGCGGGCAGGGCCATGGGGGAGGGGGTTCCTTCGGGAGTCGTTCAGTGGGGCGGGGACGCAGCGGGGCGGGGACGGGGACTCAGCGGGGCGGGGACGGCGGGGCGGCGGAGGGAGCGGCCGTGCGGGCGGCGGCGTCACGGAGGTCCTTCTTGGAGACCTTGCCCACGCCGGTCTGCGGGAACGCGTCCACGAACTCGACCCGGTCCGGCACCTTGTAGGCGGCCAGGCCCCGTTCGCGTACGAACCGCTTGACGGCCACCGCCTTCAGCGGGCCCGCCCCCGAGCGCAGGATCACGTAGGCGCAGACGCGCTCGCCCAGATACGGGTCGGGCTCGGCCACCACGTTGGCGTCGTGCACGGCCGGGTGGGCGAGGATGTGGTTCTCGACCTCCTCGGCGGCCACCTTCTCGCCGCCCCGGTTGATCTGGTCCTTGGCGCGCCCCTCGACCACGATGTGCCCGGAGGGGGTGGTCCGCACGATGTCGCCCGTGCGGTAGAAGCCGTCCTCGGTGAAGGAGCGGGCGTTGTGCTCGGGGGCGTTCCAGTACCCCCGGATGGTGTACGGGCCCCGGGTCAGCAGATGGCCCGTCTCGCCCGGGGCCACCGGCCGGTCCTCGTCGTCGACGACCAGGATCTCGTCGTCGGGCGAGATGGGCCGTCCCTGCGTGGTGACGATCGTCTCCACCGGGTCGTCCAGCCGGGTGTAGTTGACGAGCCCCTCGGCCATGCCGAAGACCTGCTGGAGGGTGCAGCCGAGAGCGGGACGTACCCGGCGGGCCGCCTCCTCGCTGAACTTGGCGCCGCCCACGAGCAGGACCTCCAGGCTGCCGAGGTCGTGCGCGGCGCCGGGCGCGGCCTCGGTCCACAGGAGGGCCAGCGGCGGCACGAGCCCGGTGATGGTGACGCCCTCGCGCTCGATCAGCGGGAACGCCGCCTCCGGGGTGGGGGCCGGACACAGCACCACACGGCCCCCGGCGTACAGCGCGCCGAGCGAACCGGGGGAGGAGAGGGGGAAGTTGTGGGCGGCGGGGAGTACGCACAGGTAGACGCTGCTCTCGTCGACCGCGCAGATCTCGTTGGACCCCCGCAGCGAGTAGATGTAGTCGTCATGGGTGCGCGGGATCAGTTTCGGCACGCCGGTGCTGCCGCCGGACAGCTGGAGGAAGGCCAGATCGTCCGGGCGCGGCCCGTCGTGGCCGACCGGTTCCCCGGCGACCTCCGACAGCGCCTCGAACCCGCCCGGATCCCCCTGGGCGACGAACACGTGGCGCAGCGTCCTCACCTCGGCACGGGCCTTCGACGCCAGCGTGCGGTAGTCGAAGCCGCCGTGCTCGGCCGCGATGACGTACGCCACCGCCCCGGTGAACTCGCAGAAGTAGGTGATCTCGCTCTCGCGGTGCGCCGGCAGCGCGAAGACCGGCAGGGCGCCGATCCGGAAGAGGGCGAAGATCACCTCGAAGAACTCGGCGATGTTGGGGAGTTGGACCACCACCCTGTCGCCCTTGACGATGCCCCGGGAGAGGAGGCCCGCCGCCAGCCGGTCGGCACGCCGGTCGAGATCGGCGTACGTCCACCGGCTTCCCGCCACCGGATCGACGATCGCGACCCGGTCCGGGTGGGCCTCGGCGCGCTGCCGCAGCATCTCCCCGAAGGTCTCACCGCGCCACCAGCCGGCCGCTCGGTACTTCTCCGCGAACTCGGCGGGCCAGGCCGGCGCCGCTTCCGTGCTCACAGTTCGGCTCCCACGGCGGTCAGGAAGGTGCGGAACTTGGCCGCGGTCTCGGCGGTCTCCGCCTCGGGTTCGGACGCGGCGACGACGCCCGCCCCGGCGTAGAGCCGCAGCGTGCGCTCCTCGGCGTCGGCGCAGCGGATCGTCACGACCCACTCGCCGTCGCCGTCGGCATCGCCCCAGCCGACCATGCCGGTGAAGAACCCGCGGTCGAAGGGCTCGGTCTCCGCGATGACCCGGCGGGCCGTCTGCGTCGGCGTCCCGCAGACGGCGGGCGTCGGGTGCAGTGCGCAGGCCAGCTCCAGCGCCGAGGCGTCGGGGGAGGCGAGGGCGCCGGTGACCGTGGTGGACAGGTGCCACATGGTGGCGGTGCGGATGAGCGTCGGGCGGGCCGGGACGGTCAGCTCCGTGCAGTACGGGGCGAGCGCCTGGTGGACGGCGTCCACGACGACGGCGTGCTCGTGGAGGTCCTTGACGGACTCCAGGAGCGTGGCCGCCCGGCGTACGTCCTCGGCGAGGTCGGCGCTGCGCGGGGTCGAGCCGGCGAGCGGGTTGGCGACGACCCGCGATCCGCGGCGGGAGACGAGCAGTTCGGGGCTGGCGCCGATGAGGGTGCGCCCGGGGCCGGTCGGCAGGGCGAAGGTGTACCCGGCGGGATCGCGGCGGGCCAGGCGCTGGAGCATCGCGGGCAGGTCGAGCGGGGCGCCGGAGGTGAGTTCGAGGGTGCGCGCCAGGACGACCTTGCTGAACTCGCCGCGCCACATGCGCTCGACGGCGGAGGCGACGCCCTTGCCGTAGATGTCCGGCTCGGGCACCTGTTGTATCCGCCACTCCCCGGCCGAGGGGGCGCTCGCGGGCAGCGCGACGAGCGGGTCGGAGGCGAGCGGTGGTGCGGTGCGCACCGAATCCGGGACGCTCAGGGCGGCCGGGGCGGCGTGGTCGAAGGGGATGGCGCCCATGACCACCGGGGACTCCTGCCCGGCGGCGGCCGCCGCGGCGAGCGTGGCGTCGACCCGGGCGGACAGGGGCCTGTCGTCGTACGGGACGTCGCGTCCCGGCCCCCGTGCGAGCAGGGTGCGTCCGGGGGTGGCGAGAAAACGGTCGCCCGGGGTGTAGGCGTCCAGCAGTGACGTGGCCGCTCCTACGGCCGGGTGGGCCTGATCGGCCGGCTCGGTGGGCGTGGCGACCTGGGGTGCCGTCGACACGGGGACTCCATTCTCGATGGTCCCGTCAGCGGGTGCGGGGGGCTGGATGGGAGGTGAAGGCGGGCGGGAGGAACGGGCGGGCGGTCAGCGCAGGGTCGCGCCGCCGTCGACGTACAGCTCCTGCATGGTGATGTGGCGGGCGCGGTCCGAGGCGAGGAACGCCACCGCCTCCGCGATGTCCTGGGGGCCGGCGATCCGGCCGAGCGGAATGCCGGTGCGGTACGTCGTGGGATCTCCCTCGACGACGCGCTGGGCGGCGTCCGGACCGGTCCACAGCGCGCGTTGCATCGGCGTATCGGTGGAGCCGGGTGCGACGACGTTGCAGCGGACGCCGCTGCGGGCGAGTTCGAGCCCCAGGCATTTGGTGAACATGGCGGCGGCCGCCTTGGACGCCGCGTAGGCGGCCATGCCGGTACGGGGGATCCCCGCGGCGTTGGAACCGACGGTGACGACCGCCCCCGATCCCCGGGCCGCCATGAGCGGCGCCACGGCCTGGGAGACGTGGTAGACGCCGGTCGTGTTCACCGCGAAGGTGTCCGCCCAGTCCTGGGCGGGGAGTTCGGCCGCCGAGCCGGTGCGCAGGATGCCGGCCACGTTCACCAGGACGTCGACCGGGCCCAGTTGGCGCTCCACCCGGGCCACGGTGTCCTCCACCGAGCTCCGGTCGGTGACGTCCATCACGTACGGGGTCAGGCCGCCGGTCGAACGTTCGCCCTCGGGCAGGCCCGTCCGGGCCAGGGCCCATTCGGCGGCCCGCGCCTCGAGGCCGGGCAGGGCCCGGTCGGTGGCGGCCACGCGCGCGCCGAGGGTGGCGAGCAGGTCGGCGACCGCGGCGCCGATGCCTTGCGCGGCACCGGTGACCAGAGCGGTGCGGCCGGTGAACTCGCCGCTTCTGCCCGGTATGTGCTCAGGCATGAGCAACCTCCTCCGGTTGTTAGGTAAGGGTAACCTAAACTGAATGGACCACTGGCGGGGCGCCGGGTCGTCGGCTCTTGCTTAGGTTAGCCTCACCTTATGCAAACGCCGCGCACGGGGGCCACGGCCTCGGCTCCCGAACACGACTCGCCGCCCGTCCAGTTGGACGGGCCCGAAGCCGATCCGCCGGCGGAGGCCCCGCCCGCCGGTCACCGGGAAGCCCCCGGCGGAGTCGGAAAGGGAGCGCCGCCGGGAGGCGGCCACACCCCCGGCCGGCCCTCGGGCGGCCTCCTCGGCCCGTCGTCCGGCCACCGGCCCGCCCCCGGGAAGGCCGCCGCCCCCCACGGCACCCGCCCCGCGGCGGACCCGCGGCGGCGGACCGTGGCGGTCGCCGTCGTCGGACTGGCCCTGGCCGTACTGGTGCTGGCAGCCCTCTCCCTCTCCATCGGGGCGGGCGAAGTCGGCCCCGGCGGCGTCCTGGACTACCTCCTCGGCCGGAACGGAGCGCGCGCCGACGCCCGGCTCTCCCTCGTCGTCGGCGATCTGCGCCTGCCGCGCACCGTCACCGCACTCCTCGTCGGCGCCGCCCTCGGCGTCGCCGGCTGCCTGCTCCAGGCGGTCACCCGCAACCCGTTGGCCGAGACCGGACTCCTCGGAGTCAACGCGGGCGCCTCGCTCGGCGTCGTCGCGGGCATCGCACTCCTCGGATTCGATTCCGGTTACGCCTACCTCGTCTGCGCTTTCGTCGGCGCGGTGGTCGCCAGCGGCCTGGTCCTCCTCGTCTCCGGCAGGCGCGGCGGCGGCTCGCCCATGCGCCTGGTCCTCGCAGGAGCGGCGCTGGGCGCCACCTTCGGCGGGCTCACCAGCGTCATCATCGTCAACTCCGCCGAAACCTACGACAGGTTCCGGTTCTGGGTCCTCGGCTCCCTCGCCGGGGTCGAGGGCTTCGGTGAACTCGGCCGCCTGGCCCCCGTCCTCGCCCTCGGGTTCCTCATCGCCCTCCTGGCCGCCCGCCCGCTCTCCGCCCTGGCGCTCGGGGACGACCTGGCCCGCGGCCTCGGCCACCGGCCCCCCGTGATCCGCACCGTCGTCGCCGTCGGCGTCACCCTCCTGACGGCCGCCGCCGTCGCGCTCGCCGGGCCCGTCTCCTTCCTCGGCCTGCTCGCCGGATTCCTCGCCCGCGCCCTCGCCGGCACCCGGCTGGCCGCCCGCATCCTGCTCGCCGGACTCATCGGGGCCTGCGTCCTCACCGTCTCCGACATCACCGCACGGGTGGTCTCCCGGCCCTTCGAAGCGCCGGTCTCCGTCATCGTCGCCCTCGTCGGCGCGCCCGTCCTCATCGCCATCGTCCGCTCCCGGCAGCTGGCCTCGATGGGCATGACCGAACCCGCCACCGAAGAACGCGCCCCCGACCGCCCCCGCCGCCTCCGGACCACCCTGCCGAGCCCCCTCCGCCGCACCCGGAAAGCCAAGACCCTCAGGGCCGCCCCGGCCGACACCCTCGTCCTGCGCCGCGGCCCCCTCTCCCTCCTCGTCACCCGGCGCGCCGCGCTCGCCGCCCTCGCCCTCGCCGTCGCCCTCGTCCTCGCCGTGGTCCTCTCCGCGTACGCGGGCCAGAGCGACATGGGCGTCGGCCGCACCTTCCGCGCGGTGTTCGGCCAGGGGGACCGCTTCGACGTCCTGCTCGTCCAGAAGTTCCGCCTCGGCCGCATCGTCGCCGGACTCACCGCCGGCGCCGCCCTCGGCCTGGCCGGATGCCTCACCCAGACCCTGGCCCGCAACCGCCTGGCCACCCCCGAACTCCTCGGCGTCAACGACGGGGCCACCGCCGCCGTCCTGCTCTCCGTCACCCTCAGCGCCACCGGGTCCTTCGGTGCCTGGTGGGCCGGACCGATCGGCGCGCTCGTCGCCGTCGTCGTGGTCACCACCGTCTCCGGCGGCCTCGGCCAACGCGGCTACCGCGTTCTCGTCGTCGGCCTCGCCATGTCCGCGCTGGCCTCCGCGATCACCCAGGTCGTCCTGTCCCGCCGCTCCCTCTCTTCCGCCGGCTCCCTGTACGTGTGGACCTCGGGCAGCCTCAACGGCCGCAGCTACGCCGTCGCCGTGCCCGTCCTCATCGGCCTCGCGGTCCTCGTCCCGGCCGGCCTCGCCGTCGCCCGCCATCTGAGCGTCCTCCGCTTCGACGACGCGACCGCCTCCTCGCTCGGCTCCACGCCCGGCCGCGTCCGCACCCTCTCCCTGCTCCTGGCCGTCGCCCTCGCGGGCCTGGCGGTCGGCATCTGCGGCCCCGTCGGCTTCGTCGCCCTCGCCTCCCCGGTCATCGCCTCCCGGCTGGCCGGCCCCCTGCGCGTCCCGCTCGTCGGCTCGATGCTCACCGGAGCCGTCCTCGTCGTCGCCGCCGACACCCTCGGCCGCATCGTCCTGGACGGCGCCGAACTCCCCGTCGGCATCGTCACCACCGTCCTCGGCGGCCCCTTCCTGCTCTGGGTGCTGCTCGGCCGATCCGCCGCCACCCGGGTGTAGCGGGCCACCGCCCCCGTACCGAACTGTGAGACATCCATGACCCACCCGCCGACCCACCCGACGGACGGGAACCAGCCGTCCCCTCCCGCCCCGACGAGGCCGACCGCATCCGGGACGCACCCCGTGCGAAGCCCTCTGCTGCGCGCACTCCTCGCGGACGTCCGCGAGGACGGGCCCGCCGCGGAGGAGGCGTTCTGGCGCCACGCCGCCGAGACCGGCACCCCGCTCGTCGAACCCGACCCCGAGGGCGACCCCGACCACCGGCTCGTCACCTTCGTCCGCCGCGAGGACCCCGGACACCCCGCCACCCACGTCCTGGCCCTGGTCCACACGGTCACCGACAAGGACCGGCACGCGGGCGACCTCGCTCCGCACCTGATGGAACGCGTCGAGGGCACCGGCGTCTGGGCGATCAGCCACCGGCTGCGCGCCGACCACCGCGCCTCGTACCAGTTCCACGCCACCGACGGCAGCCGCGAGGACGCCCTGCGCGCCGACCGGGCCGCCTGGCTCCAGGTCCTCGACCGGGCCGAACCCGACCCGCTCAACACCCGGGCGCCGCTGCCCTCCCGGGACGGCCGCAACCCCGCCTCCGTACTCGAACTGCCCGACGCCCCGCCGCAGCCGCGCACCCGGCGGCGCGACGACGCGGCCCGGGGGCGGACGCTCGACGCCGAGGTCGACGGGCGCCGGATCACCGTCCACCTGCCGCCCGGCCACCACCGGGGCGGCGGCCCGTACGCGCTGGCCGTGCTCCTCGACGGGGAGGTGTGGGGGCCGGTCCTCGGCGTCGGGGACATCCTCGACAACCTGCACGCGGACGGGGTGCTGCCGCCCACCGTCGCGGTCCTGGTCGACACCATGGGCCGGCGCATGGAGGACCTCGCGTGCAGCGCCCCGTTCGTCGACTGGCTCGCCGACACCCTGCTGCCCTGGGCCGGGCAGGGGTACGGAGCGGGGGCGGACGCCGCCCGCACGGTGGTCGCGGGGCAGAGCGCGGGCGGCCTCACCGCCGCGTTCGCCGCCTTCCGGCGCCCCGACCGCTTCGGCCGCGCCCTCTCCCAGTCGGGCTCCTTCTGGTGGCCCGACGACGAACGCGGCGGTGAATGGCTCACCGGGCAGTACGCCTGGGCCGAACGCAGGCCGGTCGCCCTCCGGTTGGAGGTCGGCCTCCAGGAGTGGATGCTCCTCGCGGAGAACCGCAGGCTCCGCAACGTGCTGCGCGCCCGCGGCTACGACGTCCGCTACCGGGAGTTCAACGGCGGCCACGACTACGCCTGCTGGCGCGGCGGCCTGGCCGACGGCCTGGCGGACCTGCTCGGCGGGGAACGGACCCACGCCGCGACCCCGCGTTTCCCGGCCACGTAACAGAAGGGGGGCGGGGGGGGGGCGGTGGACAGGGGGGGGGCGCCGCGCCGCCCGCGCCCCCCCCCCCCCGACGCGGCCGCCGCGCCCGACGGCCCC
>NZ_JBIRLM010000016.1:161719-174731 GCF_044330565.1 Streptomyces sp. NPDC017448
TGCGGTCGGGCCGGCCGTCGGGCCGGCCGGCGGGGGGGGGGGGGCCGGGGCGCGCGGGGGCGGGGGGGTGGGGGCTGCGGCCCCCCCCCGCGCGGCCCCGACCCCCCCCGCCCCCCTCCCGCCCCCCTCAGCCCTGGACGACAGGCGCCTCGTGCCCCGCCGGGCCACCGCCCGGCGGCGCCGTCGGCTCCTCGCCCTCGTCGAACGGCGGCGGCTGCGGAGCCTCGCGCGGCAGCCGCAGCGCGATCACCGCCCCGACCGCGACGAGCCCCGCCGTCACCCAGACCGCCGTACGGTACGGGTCCGGGTCCACGGTCCTCGTCGCGTGACCGCCCCCGATCACCGCCGCGCAGGCGGCGATCCCGAGCGCGCCGCCCAGGGTGCGGACGATCTGGAACAGCCCCATCGCCTGCCCCATGTCGGCGGGACCGATCGACTCGAACCCGGAGATCTGCACGGTCAGCACCGCCGTCCCCAGTACCAGTCCGATCAGGAACATCAGCGCGCGCACGCTCCACGCGTTCTCCGCCACCCCCGGTACGGCGAGCACCCCGAAGACCCCCGAGGCGACCAGCAGCGCCGGCACGGTGAGCAGCCGGGGGCCGAGCCGTGGCAGCAGCCGGTCCACCACCTGCGAGGCCAGCATCAGCCCGACCGCCTCCGGGAAGACGCTCAGCCCGGCGTCCAGCGCCGACGCCCCCAGGCTCGCCTGGTAGAGCAGCGGGAAGACGAACAGCACGCCCATCAGCCCGGCCGCGGTCACTCCGGCCAGCGCCGAGGCCGGCCCGTAGCCCCGGTCGGCGAGCAGCCGCAGCCTCAGCAGCGGCGTCCCCGCCCGCACCTGGTGCAGGACCGCGGCCACCAGCAGGACGGACCCCAGCACCGCGCTGAGCGCGACGGCGGGCCGGGTCCAGCCCTGCGAGGGGCCGAAACCGAGCGCGTACGTCAGCAACCCCAGCGCCGGTGTGGCGAGCCAGAAGCCCACCGTGTCGAACTTCCCCTCGGGGCCCTCCACATGCTCCCGCAGACCCAGGGCGCCCAGCAGCACCGCTGCCGCCCCGATCGGCACGTTCACGAAGAACAGCCAGTGCCAGGAGAGGTGTTCGGTCAGCAGCCCGCCCAGCGGCGGACCCAGCGCCGGCATCAGCGCCGTCGGCACGATCAGCACCTTCGCCAGCTTCATCCGCTCGTGCGGCGGGAACGCCCGGAACAGCAGCGTCATCCCGACCGGCGTCAACAGCCCGCCCGCCAGCCCCTGTACGGCCCGTGCGACCACGAGCGTGGTGAGATCGGGGGCCAGACCGCAGACCGCCGAGGCGAGCGTGAACGCGGCCAGCGCGCCGAGGAAGACCCGCTTCGTCCCGAACCGGTCGCCCAGCCATCCCGCCACCGGCAGCCCCACCGCGAGCGCGACCAGGAAGGCCGTCTCCACGGTGTTGGCCGCCGCCGGCGGACGGCCGAAGTCGCCCGCGATCGTGTAGAGCGCCGGGTTCACGATCGTCGAGTCCAGGCCGTTCATGCACATCGCGGCCGTGTAGACGAGGACGACCGCGACCCGGGGGCGTATCCGGGGCCGGATCAGCAGCCCGCTCACCGCGCGGGGGCGGCGACGGGGCCGGACCAGTGCGCGGAGATCCAGTCCAGCGCCTCCTGCCGGACGACCGGGCCGTGCGCGGTGGACCAGCCCTCGGGCACCGCGGCGAACAGCGGCCACAGCGAATCCCGGCCCTCCGCGTCGGTCAGCACCAGGAACTCCCCGTCCGCGTCGAAGGGGTTGGGGAATGCGTCGCTCATCGGTGTCACTTCTCCAGCTCGGTCAGCCGGTCGGCGACCACGCGCGCGATGTGCGCGATCGGCTCCGGCAGGGTCATGTCCTTGTGCGAGCAGGCGACGTTCGTGTTGTCGATGCGCCCGCTCACGTACGGGGTCCAGGTTTCGGGCGTCAGGGTGTCGTCGATGGTGTCCACCGTGGCCCGGAAGAACAGCACGTCGCCCTGGAACACCCGGTGGTCGTAAGCCCGTACGAGCTCGTTGGTGTTGAGGTACACCTCGCCGAGCGCCTCGATCTTCGCCGCGGAGAGCGCGGCGAGCGGGGAGCCCTCCCGGCGCAGCACCTCCACCACGTTGGCCGTGTCCAGCTCCTTGTCCCCGAGGCTGTCGGGGCCGTAACCGCCCATGGTGAGCAGCGATTCCAGCGCCTCCGCCCGGTCGGGCACCGGCAGGTCCCGGAACCCCTCGGCGGGGTAGGCGTCGAGGATGGCCAGCAACTCGACCTCCTGGCCCGCCTCCTGGAGCACGGCCGCGATCGCGTGCGCGATGATGCCGCCGGTCGACCAGCCCAGCAGCCGGTACGGCCCCTCCGGCTGGACCTCGCGGATCCGGGACGCGTAGTGCGCGGCCAGCTCCTCCAGCGTGGCGGGCAGCGGCTCGTCCGCCGTCGCCTCCCCGACGCCCTGGGCCTGGAGCCCGTAGATCGGCACATCGGCGGGAAGATTCCGGATGAGCCCCGCGTAGCACCAGCTCAGACCGCCTGCCGGGTGCACGCAGTGGACCGGGGCGCGGTCGCCGGCGCGGGCGGGCCGCAACGGCAGCAGCACGTCGAGCGGGTCCTCCTCGCGGGAGACGTCCAGCGCCGCGTCCAGGGCTGCGGGCGTCGGCGCCTGGAACACCGTGCCGATCGACACCTCGATCCCGAACGCCGACCTGATCCGCCCGGCCAGGCGCACCGCGAGCAGCGAATGGCCGCCCAGGTCGAAGAAGTTGTCCTCCACCCCGACGGACGGCAGCCCCAGCACCTCCGCGAAGACCGAGCAGAGCCGCTCCTCGCGGACCGTGCGCGGCGCGCGGCCTCCGGCGGTCGCCGGGGCACCCGGCGCGGGCAGCGCCTTGCGGTCCAGCTTGCCGTTGCCGGTCAGCGGCAGCCGGTCCAGCACCACCACCGCCGAGGGCACCATGTGCGCCGGCAGCGTGGCGGCGGCGTGCTCGCGCAGGGCGGCCGGGGCCGGCTCGGCGCCGGGCGGCGGGACGACGTAGCCGACCAGCCGCTTGTCGCCCGGCCTGTCCTCGCGCACCACGACCGCCACGTCCGCGACCTCCGGACGGGCCGCCAACACCGCCTCGATCTCGCCGAGTTCGATACGGAACCCGCGGATCTTCACCTGCTGGTCGCCCCGCCCGAAGTACTCCAGGACCCCGTCCGCACGCCGCCGGGCCAGGTCGCCCGAGCGGTACATCCGGCTCCCGCTCTCCCCGAAGAGATGCGCGAACGGGTCGGCCACGAAGCGCCCCGCCGTCAGCTCCGGGCGGCCCAGGTAGCCGAGGGCCACCCCTTCGCCCGCGACGTACATCTCCCCGGTCACCCCCGGCGGCACCGGCTGCAACCGGTCGTCGAGGACGTAGACCCGCAGGTCCGGGATGTTGACGCCGATGGTGCTGGAGACCGCGGAGGCCGCCGTCGCCCGGTCCAGCGCCAGATACGAGACGTGGACCGTGGTCTCCGTGATGCCGTACATGTTGACCAGGGTCGGCGCGTTCTCGCGGTGACGCGTGTACCAGTCCGCGAGCCGTCCCAGCTCCAGCGCCTCCCCGCCGAACACCACGTACCGCAGCGCCAGTTCACGCCCCGGCGCCTCCCGGTCGGCGGCGGCCAACTGGTAGAAGGCGGACGGCGTCTGGTTGAGGACGGTCACCTTCTCGTCCGCCAGCAGCCGCAGGAAGGCGTGCGGGTCACGGCTGGTCGCGTGCGGGACGACGACGACCCGGCCGCCGTACAGCAGCGCACCCCACAGCTCCCACACCGAGAAGTCGAACGCGTAGGAGTGGAACAGCGTCCATACGTCGTCCGGCCCGAACGAGAACCAGTGCTCGGTCGCCGTCAGCAGCCGCGTCACGTTGTGCTGGGTGACCACGACGCCCTTCGGGCGGCCGGTGGATCCCGAGGTGTAGATGACGTACGCCGGATCCTGCGGGGTCAGCGGCCGGGTGCGGTCCGCCTGGTCCAGGGGGCCGTCCGGGTAGGCGGCCGCCTCGTCCACCGTGATCAGCGGCAGGTCGTGCGCGGGCAGCCGCCCCGCCGTCGCCGTATGGGTGATCAGCGCCGCCGGACGGGCGTCCTCCAGCATGTACGCGAGCCGGTCCGCCGGGTAGTCCGGGTCCATCGGGAGGTACGCGGCCCCCGCCAGGGACACCGCGAGCAGCCCGGCCACCAGCTCCGGGGAGCGCGGCAGCGCGAGCGCCACGATCGAACCGGGGCCGATGCCCCTGGCCGCCAGCAGCCGGGCCAACGACTGGGCCCGCGAGGTCAGTTCGGCGTACGTCAGCGACTCGTCCCCGCAGCTCACCGCCGTCCGTTCCGGGTGGCGGCGCGCGGCGGGGCCGTAGACCTCGGGCAGGGTGAGCGGCGCCGGACGTTCGTCGAGGACGCCGTTCGCCCCGACCAGGGCGCGGTGGACCTCCTCGTCCCCGAGGACCGGGAGCAGGCCGATGGGCGTCCCGGGCCGTTCGGCCGCCGCGGTGAGCAGCCGGGCCAGCCGGTCCGCCAGGGCCTGGGCGGTCGGGCGGTCGAAGAGATCGGTACGGAACTCCAGGAAGCCGCCGATCCCGCCGCCGGGCAGCTCGCCCGCGTTGAGGGTCAGATCGAACTTGGCGGTGCCGGACGGTACGGCGGTCAGCCGTGCGGTGGTGTCCGGGCCCAGGGCGACGGGCTCGTCCGCGATCGACTGCCAGGCCAGCATCGTCTGGAACAGCGGGTGGCGGGCCAGCGAGCGCGGCGGGTTGAGCGCCTCGACCAGGTGGTCGAAGGGCAGCGCGTCGTGCTCGTAGGCGGCGAGCGTGGTGGTGCGCACCCGGTCCAGCAGCTCACCGAAGGCGGGGTCGCCGGAGGTGTCGGTGCGCAGCACCACGGTGTTGGTGAAGAAGCCGACGAGCCCGGCCGCGGCGTCGTCGTCGCGGCCCGCCACGGGGGTGCCGAGGGGGATGTCGGCGCCGCAGCCGTGCCGGGTCAGCAGGGCTGCGAGCCCGGCCTGCACGGTCATGAACACGGTCGCCCCGTGGGCCCGCGCGAGTCGGCGCAGCGCCTCGTGCGTCGTGGCGTCCACGCTGAAGGGCACGGTGTCGCCCGCCGAGGTGGCGACCGGCGGGCGGGGCCGGTCGGTGGGCAGTTCCAGCTGGTCCGGCAGCCCGGCGAGCGCCTGCCGCCAGTGGGCGAGCTGGGCCTCGGCGAGCGGGGTCGGCTCGGCCGGGGTGCCCAGGAGCGACCGGAGCCGGGCGGCGTGGTCCACGTACTGGCCGGTCAGCGGCGCGAACTCCGGTACGCGGCCCTCGGCGCGGGCGGCGTAGGCGGTGGCCAGGTCCCGGGTCAGGGGGGTGGTGGAGGCCCCGTCGCCCGCGATGTGGTGCAGCAGCAGGAGGACGGTGTGGTGGTGGGGGGACTCGCTGAACAGGACCGTGCGCAGCGGCGGTTCGGTGGCGAGGTCGAAGCAGTACCGCACGGCCTCGGCGAGGTCGCCGCCGGGCTCCGCCAGGTGCAGCACCGGGCGGGCGGCCGGGGCGTCGGCGGGGAGTATGCGCTGGTGGGGGAGGTCGTCGGGCGTGCTGCCGCCGGTTTCGCCCTCGGCGCCCGCGGGGGCGCCGTCCGTGGGCGGGTACACCGTGCGCAGGGTCTCGTGGCGCTCCGCCAGGTCGTGCAGGGCGAGTTGGAGCGCGTCACGGTCGAGCGGGCCGGTGACGCTCAGGACGAGCGGGATGTTGTAGGTGGGGCTGGGGCCTTCGAGGCGGTGGAGGAACCAGAGCCGCTGCTGGGCCGGGGAGAGGGGGAGGGGGCCGGTGCGCGGGACGGGGGAGAGCGGGACGGCGGCGGGGGCCGCGCCACCTCGGGTGCGGACCAGCGCGGCCAGGGCGCCGGGCGTGGTGTGGCGGAAGACGTCCGCGATGCTCATCGCCGCCCCGAAGTGCTCCCGGAGACGGGCGGCCAGCCGGGCGGCGAGCAGCGAGTGCCCGCCGAGGTCGAGGAAGCCCGCGTCGGCGGTCGGCGGTTCGGCGAGACCGAGCACGTCGGCGAAGAGCCCGCGCACGATCTCGGTGTGCGGCCCGCCGTCCCCGTCCCCCGGACCGGAAGCGGTGGGGGAGAGCGGCTCGGGGTCGGGCAGGGCGCGGTGGTCGAGCTTGTCGTTGGCGGTACGGGGCAGCGCGTCCAGGAGCGTCACGGTGGCGGGGACCATGTGCTCGGGCAGGGCCGCGGCCAGGTGGTCGCGGAGCGCTGCGGGGGTGGGCGGCGCGGGGTCGGCGCCGGGCGCGTCCGGGGCGGGGACCGTTCCTCCGGACCCCGTGCTCCTGGCCCGCACCGGGACCGCGTAGGCCAGCAGCCGCTTGCCGCGGCCGGTGTCGCGGGCGATGACGGCGGCCGCCGCGACCCGGGGGTGGGCGGCCAGCCAGGCCTGGATCTCCCCGAGTTCGATGCGGAAGCCCCGGATCTTGACCTGGTCGTCGCTGCGTCCGAGGAATTCCAGGGTGTGGTCCTCGCGTCGGCGCACCAGGTCGCCGGTGCGGTACATCCGGCCCCCGGCGTCCCCGTGCTGTGCGCCGAAGGGGTCCGCGACGAACCGCTCGGCCGTCAGGTCGGGGCGGCCCAGGTAGCCGAGGGCCAGGCAGGCCCCCGCGACGTACAGCTCACCCGTGGCTCCGGCGGGCACGGGCCGCAGGGAGGAGTCCAGGACGTAGACGCGCGAGCCGCGCACGGGGCGGCCGTCCGGCTCGGCGGGCGAGGCGCCGGGCGTCCAGTAGTAGGCGTCGACCGTCGTCTCGGTCGGCCCGTAGAGGTTGACCGGGTGCACGGCCTCGGCCGCCGTCAGCCGCTCCCACAGGCTCGGGGGGACGGCCTCGCCGCCGACCACCAGATGGGCCGGGTGGTGGCGGCCCTCGTCCAGCAGGCCCTCGGCGATGAGCGCTTCGGCGTAGGAGGGGGTGACGTCGAGGTAGTCCACCCGGTGGGCGTCGACGTACGCGGCCAGTGCGGCCGGATCCCGGTAGGCGGCGTCGTCCAGCAGGTGCAGCTCGTGGCCGTGGACCATCCACAGCAGCGGATCCCAGGAGGCGTCGAAGGCGAACGAGGCGCTGTGCGCGACCCGGAGGCGTTCCCGGCCGGTCCGGGCGACGGCCGGTGCGATGTGGTCCGCGCCGTGTCCCGCGCAGAGGTTGGCGAGCGAGGCGTGGCCGACGAGGACGCCCTTGGGGCGGCCCGTGGAGCCGGAGGTGTGGATGAGGTAGGCGGGGTCCGCCAGGGCGGGACCGCTCGGCGGCGGCCCCTCGGGGCAGGCGGCCAGCGCCGCGGTCGTGACGGGGTCGTCGAGGCTGACGACCGGCAGCCCGTGGTCGGGCAGCTCGGCAAGCGTCGCCGCCGTGCCGATCACGCACACCGGCCGCGCGTCCTCCAGGACGGCCAGGGTGCGGGCGTCGGGGTGGCCGAGGTCGAGCGGCTGGCAGACACGGCCCGCCTTGAGCACGGCCAGCAGCGCCACGACCATGTCGGCGGTCCGGGGCAGCGCCAGCGCCACCGTGCCGCCCGCGCCGCCGGTTTCTTCGGCGGCGCCCGGACGACCGGGCGCGCCGAACCCGGCCAGCAGGTGGGCCAGACGGTCGGAGGCGGCGTCCAGTTCGGCGAAGGTGAGCCGGGCCCCGGGCGGGGCGGCGCCCTCGTCCGCACCCGGCGACGCGTCCGTACGCGGGCCGGCCGCGGCGTCCGCCCCGGAGGCCGCCCCCCGGAACGTGCCCGCCACCGTGGAGCGTACGGCGACGGCGTCCGGCGTCCGGGCCGCCTGCGCGGTGAAGGAGCGGGGCAGGGTGAGCGCGGCGGCGGGCTCCGAACGGGTGGAGGCGGCGTCCCGCATCTGCTTCTCGGTGAGGAGGTCCAGGGTGCCGATCGGCCGCTCCGGGTCGGTCAGCAGCAGCTCGGCGAGGCCGTCCAGATAGCGCAGCCAGGTGGACTCGTGGGCGGCGAGATCCGCCGGCCCGTACGCGGCGGGATCAGCGTCCAGCGTCAGCCGCAGGCCGCCGTCCGGGCCGGGGGCCGCACCGAGGGCGAGCCCTTCCACGGGGCCGGCCGCGAGGTTGCGCACGGTGCCGGTGGCCCCGGCGAAGTCCAGCGCGCCGTCGAACGGCTTGACGTTGACCAGGGGGCCGGTGAGCGGGGTCTCCGCCGACTCCAGGGCCAGATCGCGGCGCAGGTCGGCCTGCGGATAGCGCTGGTGGCGGCGGACCTCGCGGATCTCCAGCACCACCCGGCGCAGCAGTTCGGCCGCGGTGTCCGCAGGGCGCACGGCGATCCGCAGCGGCAGCACGTTCACGGTCATGGCGGGGGTCCGCAGGGCCGCGGGCCCCCGCCGGTTGGTCAGCGGCAGCCCCAGCACCACGTCGTCGGCGCCGCTGAGCCGGTGCAGGTGGCCGGCGGTCGCGGCGACCACCAGCTCGGCCCAGGTCGCCTTCGCCCTCCGCGCCGCCGAGGACAGCCGGTCCAGGGTTTCGGCGGGCAGGTCGGTGGACCGGTGGGCCGGTCCGTCGTCCGGTGCGTCCGAGGGGGCGGGGGAGCGGCGGGGCACGGCGACGGAGGAGCCCGCCATGCGCGCGGCCCAGAACGCCCGGTCCGCCGCGTACTCCTCGCCCGCCAGGTACGCGGCCTCCTGCTCGACCAGCTCGCCGAGCGGGGCGAAGCGGCCCGGGGGCAGCGGCTCTCCGGCGACCAGTGCCCGGTACAGCTCCGCCACGCGCTGCCCGATGAGGGAGAGGGCATAGGCGTCCACGGCTATGTGGTGCACGCGCTGGTACCAGAGGTGGCGCCCCTCACCGATCCGGATCAGCGCCTGCGTCATCAGGGCGCCGTCGGCGGCCAGGTCCACCGGCCGGGCCAGGTCCTCCCGCATCCACGCCCCGGCTTCGTCCTCGGTCAACTCCAGCCGGTGCACCACGGGTCCGGCGGAGGGGGCGACCCGCTGCACCGGTACGCCGTCCGCCTCGCACACGCGCACGGCGAGCGTCTCCGCTTCGGCCACCGTCCGCTCCAGCGCCGCCGTGAACAGGTCCGCGTCCAGCGGGCCGTCGATCTCCACGCAGTCCGCCGTGTTCAGCTCGGCGCCCTGCGGGGCGAGCTGGTGCGCGTAGTAGATGCCCGACTGGGCGGTGAGGAGGGGGAGCCCCGGGGAAGGCGCGCCGTCGAGGTCTGCTGCCGAAGAGCTGGTCGGGCGGTTCGGACGCTCATGCATGTGTGTGACGACTCCCCTGAAGGACAACGGACACCGGGCTGTCGAGCTCACGGCGCACACTTAGGTAAGGCTAAGTTAACCTACTTTCGTCAGTGCAGGCGACCGCCCCCGAGCGGTCCCGGAGGCAAGGAGCACCCATGACCGTCCCCGCAGTCCCACACCCCGGGAGGGGGCCCGACGAGGCGGTCGGCGACAGGTTCCGTACGCTCAGGGCCGCCGTGCGGGAGGCGGTCGAGGGCCACGCTCCCGCCCTGCTGGAGCTGAGCCGACGTCTGCACGCCGAGCCCGAGACCGCCTTCGAGGAGTACCGGGCCGCCGCGCGCTGCGCCGGACTCCTCGCCGCGCACGGCTTCGAGGTCACCGCCCCCGCCCACGGGCTGGACACGGCGTTCCGCGCCACGGCCGGTTCCGGGCCCGTCACCGTCGCCATCGCCTGCGAGTACGACGCCCTGCCAGGCCTCGGACACGCCTGCGGGCACAACCTCATCGCCGCCGCCGGGGTCGGCGCGGCCCTCGGCCTCGCCCCTTTCGCGGACGAACTCGGCCTGACCGTACGGGTCATCGGCACCCCCGCCGAGGAACGGGGCGCGGGCAAGGCGCTGTTGCTGGACGCCGGGGCGTTCGACGGGGTGGACGCCGCGATGATGGTGCACCCCTGCCCCTTCGAGATGGCCGACTTCCGCTCCTTCGCGCTCGGCACCCTGGACGTCGTCTACACCGGACGCGCCGCGCACCCCAGCCTCAATCCGCACGAGGGGCGCAACGCCGCCGACGCGTTGACCGTCGCCCAGGTCGCCCTCGGCCTGCTGCGCCAGCAACTCCCGCCGCAGTGGCGGGTGCACGGCATCACCACGGCCGCCGGCACCGCGCCCAACGCGATACCCGACCGGGCCACCGCCACGTACGAGATACGGGCGCTGGCCGCCGAGGACCTGCGGGAGCTGCGGCAGCGGGTCGAGGACTGCTTCCGCGCCGGGGCGCTCGCCACCGGCTGCGAAGTGGCCCTGGAACGCCCCGAACCCGACTACCTCGACTTCCGCGGCGACCCGGAGCTGATCCGGCTCTGGACGGCCAACGCGCGGGAACTCGGCCGCGCCGAACCGGTCGAGCGCCCCCCGTTCGCCTGCACCGACATGGGCAACGTCTCGCACGCGGTGCCGTCCATCCATCCGGTGCTCGACATCAGCGCAGGGGTCTGCGGCCCGCACGAAGCCGCGTTCGCCGAGGCGGCGCTCTCCCCGGCGGCCGAACGGGCTCTGCTGGACGGGGCGGTGGGGATGGCGTGGACGGCGGCGGACTTCGCCGCGGCCAGGGGCTGAGACGGCGCCGGGGCCGGGCCCCGTACACGACCGCGGCCGTGCGGCCCGGACCGGGGGCGCTGTCACGTTATCGGGCATGTTGGTGCCTGACGGCGCGTGGGGGCGTGGTGGGCTTGTGGTCCGGGTCTGGGGTCAGGCTGTGGTGGGTCGGCCGGTGACGCCGGTGATCCGGTCCCAGGTGGCGAAGCGGACGGTTACTGCCGCTCCGCCGGATCCATCACCTCCTGCTCGACCAACAAGGCGGACGACCGGGACCTGATCCAGTGGAGTAACGAGTTGGTGCGTGATAGCGGGTGAGGCGTGTTGGTCCGTTGGAGGACGCTGGCTCAGGCGTGAGCGGTGCGGTCGGAGACGAGGCCGGCGATGGCGCGGTAGGTGCCGGCCAGGCGGTCGCGGCGATGGGTCCAGCGCGTCGGTTGCTTCCAGCGTTTGTGGTCGGCGAGGGCGTGTTCGACGGTGATGCGGTCAGGGGAGTGCCCGTGGCGGTCGCGTTCCCACTGAGCCCTTTCCAACCTGACGGCGGGGTTGTGGTGTTGGTCGGTGTGGGCTGTACGGAACGACGAAGCTCCTGGTAGACGGGTTCTCGACCAAGATCAACCGTGCCGCCAGGAGCTTCGCGTGCTTGTCTACCCGTCGTCCATCGATCTGTCCAGCAGTGCCCTGCGGCACCTGACCGAGCAGCTCGCAGTTCGGCAACGGGAGATCGGTACGCGGTGGCGACGCCTGCCCGCCGGCCGTCAGGCCCTGCTCGCCCTGGCCCACCTGCGGTGCGGCGACACCTACGCCCAGCTTGCCGCCGGCTTCGGAATCGGCATCGCGACCGTCTACCGGTACATACGCGAGGCCATCGAAGTTCTGGCCGCTCGCGCACCGACCCCGGCCACGGCGATGGAGGCGGCCCGGACGAAAGCGTTCGTGACCCTGGACGGCACGCTGTTGCCGATCGACCGGATCGCCGCCGACGCCCCCTACTACTGGGTAAAACACAAGCGGCACGGCATGAATGTCCAGGTCCTCACCGACCCGTTCGGCCGACTGCTCCGGGCGTCGCCAGCCCTGCCCGGAGCCACTCACGGCCTGACCGCGGCCCGAAGCCATGGCATCGTCGATGCGCTCGCCGCCGTGGGCCTGAAGTGCTGGGCGGACAAGGCCTACCAAGGCGCCGGTCGGCACATTCGAGTCCCCTTCCGATGGTCTTCGGCATGTCCTCCGGCGCCGTACTGGCGCTGGAGGCCGCCGCCCGGGGCAGCGCCGTCTCCAGACTGGCCCTGTACGAGCCGCCCTTCATCACCGACTCCAGCCGCCCGCCGCTGCCCGCCGACTACGTTGCCCACCTGACGGACCTCGTGAAGCAGGGGGCGTACGGCGACGCCGTGGCCTACTTCATGAGCGCAGCCGTGGGCATGCCCGCCGAGGTCATCGCCGGGATGCGGCAGGCCCCCTTCTGGGCAGGTATGGAAGCCACCGCCCGCACTCTGCCCTATGACGGCCAGGTCATGGGTGACACCATGTCCGGTCGGCCGCTGCGCGCCGACCGCTGGCGGTCTGTGACTGTGCCCGTCCTCATCGGCAGCGGGGACGCGGGCGCCCCGCACATGCTCACCGGCGCGCGGGAACTCGCCGCACTGGCCGGCAACTTCACCCTGCACGTCTTCCCCGGCCAGGAGCACAACATCGGCCCAGAGATCCTTGCCCCCGTCCTGACCGGCTTCTTCATCACCGAGGAGCAGGCATGAGTAAGGTCTTCGCCAGTCTGGGCATGTCCCTGGACGGCTTCATCGCCGGCCCCGATTCCCGTCCCGACAACCCGCTCGGTGACGGCGGAATGCGCATCCACGAATGGGTCTTCGGCGTTGAGAGCTGGCGGGAGCGCCAGAGCATCGACGGAGGGCAGACCAACCCGGACGACGACATCGTCCGGGAGAACTTCTCCCGCGCCGGCGCCTACATCATGGGGCGGCAGATGTTCGCCGAAGGAGAGGCCGGCTGGCCCGACCCGCCGCCCTTCCGCGCCCCCGTCTTCGTCCTCACCCACACCCCGCGGGAGCCCTGGGCACGGCAGGGCGGCACCACCTTCACCTTCGTGACCGAAGGGATCGACAGCGCACTGGACCGGGCCCGCAAGGCAGCAGGGGACAAAGACGTCCAGATCTCCGGCGGTGCAGACACCGTACGACAGTTCATCAACGCCGGGCTGCTGGACGAACTCCAGATCCACCTTGCGCCTCTCGTGCTCGGCTCGGGCGTCCGGCTCTTCGACGGCGTCTCACCTGGCCTCGGCCTCGAACCCGTACGGGTGGTCGACTCCCTCCAGGTCACTCACCTCACGTACCGGATCACATCGTCCTAAAGCGTGTTGCAGAAGGCTGTGGGGCGGGTATTTCTTCTGTATGGGTGGGGTGTTGCGGGCTGAGGCGTTGTGGGTGGAAACGTTCACCGGGC
>NZ_JBIRLM010000017.1:0-160251 GCF_044330565.1 Streptomyces sp. NPDC017448
AACTCGCCCCGGAACCGCTCGACATCCCTCAGCTTCACACCTCGAAGATGCCCACCACCAGGCAAGATCACTCAAGGTAACGAAGCACTACTAGGCTCAGGGCCCCAGCAGCGGAAGCGCACGCCGGGACGGGTTCGGCACGGTCGGCCCGCTCCGTGGCGCGCCCGCGCCGAACCCGGCGGGTATCCGCTCCAGGACGCCGCCGGCGAACACGTCGTACAGCGGCAGCGACTCCAGATGCACATAGCCGATGTGGCAGTCGCACACGGCGAGCGGACAGCCCCGCGGACCGAGCGCCCGGCGGTAGCTGCCGTCGTAGAGGTTGCCCAGCTCCGCCTTGACGAAGTGGCAGCGCCGCACCGTGCCCTCGCCGTCCACCGAGATCACCGACTCGCCGGTCCGGCAGGGCAGCCCCGCCGAACGGTGCGGTTCCCGACTGTAGGGGAACAGCGGATCCAGCTCCGTCCACCGCGCCGCCTCCTCGTCGGTGTACGTGTGCCCCTCGGCGGCGTTCACCCAGAGGTAGACCTCCGCGGGCAGGGCCGCCCGCAGCCGCCGCGCCTCCTCCAGATGGGCCTCGAACCCCACCACCCCCACGCTGTGGCGGACGCCGAGCGCGGACAGCTCCCGGCACTTGCCCAGGAACCGCTCGTACGGGGTCTGCCCCGGGTGGTACGTGCACCAGAGCGCGATCCGCTCCGGATCGGCCTCCGCCAGCCACGCGGTACGGCCGCTCAGATTGGTCTGGATCGCCACCCGCCCGATGTGCGGCAGCCGCGACAGCTCGGTCAGCGCCCGCCGGTACCAGGAGCGCACCAGCCCCTCGCCCCACGGGGTGAACAGCACGGACAGCCGGTCGCCGGTCTGCTCCGCGGCCCAACCGGTGAACCGCTCCAGCGCCTCCCGGTCCGACGTCAGCTGCGCACGGCTGTCCCGCCGCTTGGCGAACGGGCAGTAGGGGCAGTCGTAGTCGCACGAGGCGAGCGGGCCCCGGTAGAGGATCGTCAGGTCCACGGCCCGGTCACTTCCGCTCGTACGCGGCCATCGCGGCCCGCACACCGGGGGAGAACAGCGCGGGGCCCAGCGCGTCGGAGTGGGCGAGACCGGACGGGGACAGCCGCAGCAGGCCCTCCGGCGCCGAGGCGTCCAGCCAGCCCCGCGCCGCGAACCCGGCCAGCTCGGCCGGGAAGTCCGCGCCCGGATCCGTACCGAACCGGGCCCGGTACTCCGCCACCGGCAGCCCCGACGCCTGGAGCAGCGACTGCAGCAGATGCCGCCGCCGGGCCTCGTCCGCGTCGACGTACCGGCCGACCTCGGCCCGGGAGAAGTCCTCCGCGGCGGTGAAGCGGTCGATGATCGACCGGATCTCCCGCATGTCCACCGCGTAGTCGAAGGAGTAGTGCAGGGCCGAGGTGTACGAACGGGCCCCGCAGCCCAGGCCGATCATGCCGTCGGTCTGGCAGGCGTAGTCCTCGGGCCCCTCCTGCTCCCGGGGGGCGTCGGCGCGCCGGAACATCCGCATCGACACCTGCTCGTAGCCGTGAGCCAGCAGGTGGTCGCGCCCCACCGCGTACAGCCGCAGCCGCTGCTCGTCCCAGGCGGCCTCCTCCCCGGCCCGCGCCGAAGCACCGGCCGCGGGGCCGCCCAGGCGGTGCAGCCCCGTGAGCGGACGGACGTAGAGCGGATACAGGTACAGCTCCTCCGGCCGCCAGGCCAGCGCGGCGTCCAGCGAGGTGCGCCAGGTGCGCTCGGTCTGCCCGTCGATGCCGTAGATGAGGTCGATGTTCAGCACCGGTATCCGGGCCTCGCGGATCCGGCCGAGCGCCGCTTCCACCTCGGCGCGGCGCTGCGGACGGACGGCCGCCCGCGCCTCCTCGTCCACGAAGCTCTGCACACCGATGCTGATCCGTGTGGCGCCCCGGTCGGCGAGCACCGCCAGCCGGTCCGCCGTCGCGGTGGACGGGGAGGTCTCCACCGACAGCGGTATCGAGCGCAGGTCCGCGCCCATCCGCCGCTCGGCCGTGTCGCAGAGCCGCTCCAGCTCCCCGGCGGTGAGGAACGTCGGCGTACCGCCGCCGAACGCCGCCGCCGCGAACCGCACCGGCTCCTCGTCGCCCAGCGCCTCGCGCACCGCCAGGGCCTGGCGGTCCAGCGCGTCCAGATAGCGCGCCGTCAGCTCCTCCGGCGCGCCGATCCGGGTGAAGAGGTTGCAGAAGCCGCAGCGGACCTCGCAGAACGGTATGTGGAGGTAGAGGGAGAGCGCGTCCTTCGGCTCCGCCGCCCACAGGGTCCGCAGGCGAGGGCGGTCCTCCAGCGGGCGGTAGGCCGTCTTGTGCGGATAGGCGTAGACGTAGCTCTCGTACGGCCGGACGGCGGGGAGCGGGGACGGGGCCGACGCGGTGGCGGTGGTGGTCGTGGTCATCGGGCGGCCCCCGGCTCGTGCGGTACGGGTGGTGCGGCCGGTGCGGCCGGACCGGTCGGTTCTGTCGGTCCGGGGGGCCCGGGCGGTCCGGTCGGCCCGGCCGGTTCGGGCGGTTCGAGGAAGAAGTGGGCGTACGGAACGGTCCACACGGCCGGGTGGCCGAGCCGGTGACCGGTGTAGCCGTCGTCGCCGTAGGCGGTGCCGTGGTCGGAGCAGACGATGGCGAAACACCGGCGGCGGCTGCTCGCCGCGGCGAAGAGGCGGCCGATGTGCCGGTCCACGTACTCCAGGGCCGCCGCGTGCGTGGCGCGCGAGTCACCCGCCTCGCCGGTCGCCCCCGGCAGATGGAACCAGTTCGGCTGATGCAGGGCGGAGACGTTGACGAAGAGGAACAACCGCTGCTCGCGGGGGAGCGCCGCGACGACCTCCTCCGCCCGGGCCACCTGCTCCTCGAACGAGGTGGGGGAGGCGACGCCGAACCCGGGCTCCCAGTGGCTCTCCTGGAACATCCCGGGCAGGACGGAACCGAGCGGCCCCCGGCGGTTGAAGAAGCCGACCCCGCCGATGCACACCGTGCGGTAGCCCTCGGCGGCCAGCCCCGACACCAGGTCCGGCGTGTCGAAGACGAACGTGCCGTCCGCCGTCGTCTCACTCCCCGCGAACCGCGCCGCGAACAGCCGCGGATGCGGGCCGGGCGAGGCGGGCGTCGGCAGGAACCCCGCGAACATCGCCTGGTGCGAGGCATAGGTGAAACTGCCCGGGGCGTGCCGCTCCTCCCAGACGCCCCCGGGCAGGTGCCGGGCGAGGTGGGGGATGCGCCCGGCGGCCGCCAGCTCGACGGCGACGTCGTGGCGCAGCGTGTCCAGCGTGACCAGGAGCAGATCGTGACTGCCCACGACCTCGCCCATGTCGGGCCCTTCGGAACGCTCGGGCGGGCGGGCGGGGCAGGGGTCAGGAAGCGGTGGCTGCACGGTGGTTCCTCGCTCGGTCCAGTACGGCGGCGACCTGCGCCGCGTAGGTGTTCAGGCCCTCGGCGCCGCTGCCCGGCAGACCGGTCAGTCCGGGCAGCAGATCGCCGAAGGCGTTGACCTCACCGACGGCGAAGCGCCGCCAGCCGGCCGTGGGCAGCAGGTCGACGCCCACGCAGGGCGTCCCCGGGAAACAGGCCGCCGCCCGCTCGCACATCGTCAGCGCCTCGCGCCAGCAGCCCCCCGCCGCCGCCACGGCGGCCCGGACCTCGTCGAGGTCGCCGCGCGCGCCGCCGAGGTGCAGATTGGTCATGGGGCTCCTGCTGGTGCGCACCACGGCGTGCGTCGCCCGGCCGCCGACCACCATGATCCGCAGGTCCGCGGCCCGTCCCCGCTGCGACGCCTTCGGCAGCCAGCGCTCGATGTGCAGCCCGTCCGGGGCCAGCGCGTCCACGACCGCGCCGACCTCCGCCTCCGAGGTGTAGCGCCGCACCCGCAGCGAGTTGAACAGCCGGCCCGAAGCGTCCCGCTCCACCGACGTGCTCGCCCGGACCCGTCCGGGCCCCGCCGTCTCCACCGCCAGCACCCCCGAAGCGGAGGAGCCGTGCGCCAGTTTCACGAACGCCCGCGGCATCCGGTGCTCGCGCAGCGACGCCCGCACGTCGGACCAGCCGCGCACCGGGGCCGCCGCCGGACCCGACGTCGGCGAGGCGGGCACGGGGACCCCCGCGCGGTCGAGCACCCCGTGGCACAGCCGCTTGTCGAAGAGCACGGCGATGTCGGCGGGGGAGCCCAGCACCTCGGCCCCCGCCGCCGAGGCCGCACCCGCCACGGCCTCCACCGCCGCGGTGAAGCGCGCGTACCACCGGGCGGAACCCTCCACCCGGGTCGGGTCGTCGACTCCGCGCAGCATCCGCTCCACCTCGGCGTCCTCACCGGGCGAATCGATCCGTACGCTCTCGCCGGGACGGAACTCCGCCTCGCCGCGCAGCACCTGGAGCCAGGGCACGACCCGGGCCGGCGGCAGGCCGGCGCCCCGCACGGCCTCCTCGAAGAAGGCGACGCGGCGGTTGTCCGGATTGCCGACCACCGCGAAACGCGGTGCCGGCCCGTCCCCGGCGCTACTCACCGACCGCGACATAGCGTTCCGGTTCGTCGTCCGGGTCCGCGTAGTCCTCCTCGGCCTCGCCGGCCTCGACGACGGTCGGGGCGCACGCCGTCCTGATCCGTTCCACCACCGGGGCGGTGAGGTAGTGGTGGCGCAGGTCGAGCAGGGCCAGGTGGTTCAACGGCTGCCCGTTGAGCAGGGCCTCGCCGCCCGTATCGCTCAGCGTTCCCATCGACAGCGCCAGGGACTCCAACTGGGCGACGACGGGCGCCGATCCCACGGCGGCGGCGATCTCGTCCTGGAGCTCGCTGTTCTGCAGCCCCAGGTGGCGCAGCCGGGGGAACAGGCCGCCCGCCAGGATCGGCCGGACGTCCTCGACCGTGGCGTCGCCCCCGTACCACGAGCTGCCGAACCACAGTTCCAGCCGCTCCAGCGCGGGCAGTTCGCTCGCGGTGACCGCCCGTACCAGCCCGCCGGGCAGCCCGCCGGACTCGAAACGCAGCGACTTCAGCGCCGTGTGGCGCAGCGGACGCAGCGCGAGGCCCTCCTGACCGCAGCCGCGCACGGCGAACTCCTCCAGCAGCGGGAACGCTTCGAGCGCCGGGGTGACGTCGCACATCCGCAGCCAGGAGATCTCGCACTCCTCACCCACCACATCGGCGAGGAAGAGCCCGCGCAGGGCCGGGAAGCGGTCCGCGTGGGCGACGATCAACTCCATCACCGGGGCGAACGGCGTGTAGTCCTCGCTCCACCAGGGGCCGACGACGAGCGCCCGCACCCGGGTCGTGTCCACCGTCTCCAGGAACTGTTCCCACAGGGTGGCGAAGTCCTCGTCCTCGTCCTCGTCCTCGTCGCACGCCAGTCGCCAGGCGACGGAGTCGGCGGCGGGCAGGGCCCCGGACGACGGCGCCGGGGCGTGGACCGGCAGCCCGTGGAAACGGTCGAGATGCTCGATGTCGATATACGTCATGCTGATGTGCTCCTCATTCCGAGACGGCGGTGTAGCGGCCCGCGGCACCCCGGTCGCCCCAGGGCTCGCACCTCTCCGAGAGGTCGACGCGCACCCCGTGCGGCTCCAGCGCGGTGCGGACCCGCTCCTCCATCGCCTCGGTGAGGAAGTGGTGATGGAGATCGAGGAGTTCCAGGTGGGTCAGCGGCTGACCCTCCAGCAGAGCGGCCGCCCCCTCGTCGCCCAGCGTCCCGTTCGACAGGTCGAGCACCCGCAGCCGGGCGACGAGCGGAGCCGACGCGACGGCGGCGGCGATCTCGTTCTGGATCTCGCTGTTGCGCACGCCCAGGTGGTTCAGCCGGGGGAAACGCGTGCCGGAGAGCAGCGGCGCGAGGTCGGCGACGCCGGTGTTCCCGTCGTAGGCGGACACCCCGAGCCAGAGGTCCAGCCGCTCCAGCGCCGGCAGTTCGCTGTCCAGCACCCCGCGCACCACCTCGACGGGCAGTCCGCCCGCCTGGACGGTCAGCGACCGCAGCCGCTCGTGCCGGGTCGGCGGGAACACCAGGTCCGTGCCGCCGCGCACCCCGAGCTCGGTCAGCGCGGGGAAGGCGCGCAGCAGCGCCGTCACGTCCGACTGCTCGATCCAGGTGATCTCGGCCTCCTCCGCCTCCAGATCGCCGACGAACACCGCCTCCAGCGCGGTCAGCCGGCCGGCGGCCGCGATCACCAGGTCGATCGGGACCGAGGACTTCTCCTCGTACGCCTCGCCCCACTGGCCGATGATCAGCGCCCGGACCCGGGCCGGGTCCACCGCCTCCAGGAACGCGGCGAACTCCTCCTCCCAGGACCGGTCGTCGTCGCCGTACGGATCGACGGAAACGCGCCAGGCCGCGGCGTCCGCGGCGGGCCGGGAACCCCCCTCGGCCGGGTGCTGGAAGTCGACGGCCGGAAGGCCGCCGAACTCGTGCAGATGCTGCGCACCGTACATGGCCCTGAGCTCCTGATCGTGGGGACGGCTGATGCCCGCAAGGTTTATCAAGCCGCACTGACAGCGCCGCGACCGGGATCCGTTCCGGCGGTCGCGACGGTCCGTTGTCAGACCCTGCCCCTAGCGTTTTTCCCATGGGCGGCACAGCGGGTGCCGCGGCCGAGGGGAGACGTCTGTGTACCGCCAGGGCGATGTACTGATCATGGAGCTGGACGAGTCGGCGGTGCCCGCGCCCTACCTGGAGGCTCCGGGGGAACTGCGCGACGCACGGGGCCGGCTGGTGCTCGCGCTGGGCGAGGTCACCGGGCACGCCCACGCCGTGCAGGGCCCCGGCCGACTGATCCGGGAGGCCGGGCCGTTCGGTCCGATGCTGCTCCATCTCCCCGAGGGCGGGCGGGTGGTGCACGAGGAGCACGCGGTGATCCCGCTCCCCAAGGGCTGGTTCCGCGTCGTGCGCCAGCGGGAGTACGCGCCGGGCGCGGTCCGCGTCGTGGCGGACTGACCGCTGCCGACGCGATCGAACGCGCCATTCCGACCGGCACAGCCACATCGAACACCGTGCGGAGCGAGCACGGCAGGGAACGGGGACAGCAGATGAGCAGTGACGTGAAAACCTGGCGGAACGTGGCGGCCGCGACCGGCCGGGCGGACCGGGCGGCGGCCGAGGCAGGGGTGCAGCGCGCCTACCGCACCGCCGGACTGGCCGCGCCGGACCGGGTCGTCTGGGCGGCGTCGCCCCGGGCCGCCGTCGAGACGGTGGAGAAGCTGACAGGCGTCGGACGGTCCGTGCGGGAGGAGGTCCGCACCCGCCCGTGGGCCGCGGAACGCCGCCGGATGTACGACGAGTTGGGCCCGGCGGGCTGGTCGGCGCTCTGGTCCGCCACCGGCGCCCAGCTCTGGGAGACGACGGCCGCGCTCGCCGAGCGGATACGGACCGGGGTCGTCGCCGACCTGGCCTCCGGACCCGAGGAGGAGGGAGCCGTGCGCCTGGTGCTCCTGGACGCGGTGCTCGGCCAGCACGACGCCGCCTGGCTCGCGGCGTTCGACGGGAGCGGCGACCGCCTGGCGGGCCTCGCGGAGGTGGCACGCAACGCCGGCTGGTGGTGGCCCTACGAGAACGCCGTGGTCATCACCGAGCGGCCCGACGTCCTCCACCGCGACGAGGCGGGCCGGCTCGACCACGGCGAGGGACCGGCCCTCGCGTACGGGGACGGCTTCGCCCTGCACGCCTGGCGCGGCATGCCCGTGCCCGCCGCCTTCCTGGCCGAGCTGTCCTCCCTCACCCCCGAGCGCATCCGGGCCGAGGAGAACGCGGAGCTGCGCCGCGTGATGCTGGAGTACTACGGCTACGACCGCTATCTCACCGAGTCCGGCGCCGAGCCCGTCCACCGCGACGGGACGGGCGTCCTCTGGCGCATCGCGCTCGACGGCGACGAGGACGTGGTGATGGTCGAGGTGGTCAACTCCACCCCCGAGCCGGACGGCACGTACCGCACGTACTGGCTGCGCGTGCCGCCCGCCACCCGGACCGCGAAGGACGGCGTCGCCTGGACGTTCGGACTGGAGGGGGCGGCCTACGCACCGCTGCGCCAGACCTGAGCCGCCGGGACGGCGGTGCGCGGGCGGCGCGGGGCGCAGGGGCGGCGCACGCCGCGGAGCCGGAGGGGCCGGGGCCAGGACCGGGGGAAGACCGACCGCCCGGGCGTCGCCCCGCCGGTCCCGCGGGCCGACCGCTCAGCCCGCGTCCGGGGCGTCCGCGACGGCGGAGCCGGTCAGGGCCGCGAGGTCGATACCCAGTTCGCGGGCGAGCGCCTCATCGGTCCACCGCAGCATCGTGGCCCGGGAGAGCGGGCCCGCGTACGAGATCGTCTGCACCGCCATCCCGTCCAGCAGGGCGGTCAGCCGCCAGGCCGCCGACCGCGGATCCTCGCACCGGAACTCGTCGGCGGCGGCGCCCTCCGCCATGACCTGGGCCAGCTCCGCCTTCCACCGCTGGTCGAGGTCGCCCGCGACCTCCCGCAGGGCGGGGTGGCGCAGGGACGCCGCCCAGCCCTCGATCCACAGCCGCCAGCCCTTGGCCTGCCCGGTGGGCGCATACCACCGCACGGCCGCCCGCAGCCGTCGTACGGCGGAGGTGCGGCGGGCCAGCAGCTTGCGGAGATGGGCGAGGTCGGCCTCGGCCGCGTACGCGAACGCCGCCGCGACCAGTTTCTCCTTGGTCGAGAAGTGGTAGAGGACGAGCGCGTTGCTCACCCCCAGAGCGGAGGCCACATCGGCGATCCGCACGGACGAGACCCCGCGGAGCTCGATCTGCCCGACCGCCGCGCGCAGCATCTCCTCACGACGCTCCGCCACGTTCAACCGGACTCTTGCCACCGGCCCACCCTAACGAATCGGCGGGGCCGGCGACCCGGCCCCGCCCGCCCCGGCGCCCCCGCCGACCGGACCCACTGCCCCGTTCAGCACCTTCTGGTCGCCCTGTCGTACAGCACGACCATAATGAGACGACACCGACTCCCTCAGGAGATGTTGTGACCGGCGCTGACTACTTGCTTCCGCTCCGTACCAGACTGCGCTCCCTGCGCACCGAGCCCTTCGGAGCCGACCCGGCCGGCGCGCGGATGGAGCGCATCCGCCGCTCGCCCCATTTCGTCGACGGGTCCTTCCAGAACTCGGTGGGAGCCCGCACGCGGCCCTCCGGGTCCACCGTCGAATTCGCCAAGATCTACTTCCAGAGGGAGCAGCGCGCCCGCCGAACGCCGAACGGCGCGGTGCCCGTCCATCCCACGACCCTCGCCGATCTGGCCGCGCCTCCCGTCTCGGGGCTCCGGCTGACCTGGATGGGCCATTCCAGTGTGCTGGCGGAGATCGACGGCAGCCGCGTCCTGTTCGACCCGGTCTGGGGTGAGCGCTGCTCCCCCTTCCCGTTCGCCGGACCCAAGCGCCTGCACCCGACGCCGCTGCCGCTGACCGCGCTCGGACCCGTCGACGTGGTGGTGATCTCCCACGACCACTACGACCACCTCGACCTGCCGACGATCCGTGCCCTGGCCGCGACCGACACGGTCTTCGCCGTGCCGCTCGGGGTCGGGGCCCACCTGGAGCGCTGGGGCGTCCCCGCCGACCGCATGCGCGAGCTCGACTGGAACGAGACCACGACCGTCGGCGGGATCCGGCTCACCGCCACCCCCGCGCGCCACTTCTGCGGCCGTGGACTGCGCAACCGGCAGCACGCCCTCTGGGCGTCCTGGGCCGTCGCGGGCCCGGAGCACCGGATCTACCACAGCGGGGACACCGGCTACTTCCCCGGCTTCCGGGAGATCGGCGCCGAGCACGGCCCCTTCGACGCCACCATGATCCAGATCGGTGCGTACTCGGAGTACTGGCCGGACATCCACATGACCCCCGCCGAAGGCATGCGCGCCCACCTGGACCTCCAGGGCGGCAGCCCGCACGGGGTGCTGCTGCCGATCCACTGGGGCACGTTCAACCTGGCCCCGCACGCCTGGGCGGAGCCCGCCGAGTGGACGAAGGACGCGGGTGACGAGGCGGATCAGCCGCTGGCGTTCCCCCGGCCGGGCGAACCGTTCGAGCCGGCCGGGATACTGCCCGTGGAGCCGTGGTGGCGGCCGCTGTCGTCCCCGCTCGCCCGGCCGTGGCCTCTCCCCGCCGACCAGGCCGGTCCCGGCCCCGCACCGGCGGCCACGGGCGACCTCGACCTCGCCGGAGAGCGCTGACCGGCCGCGCGACGCGATGAGGGCCGCGCGGCGTGCCTCTCCTCCGGCCCGGCGGATCTTCTCAACCACCCGTCGGCTCCGACGAGGAGGACGCGGGCGTGCGGCCCGGCCCGTTCAGGCACCACGCGCTCCGGCCCGCGGCCTTCACCGCCGTCACCGCCGCCGCGCTGCGCACCGCGGCCGGCGTGCGACGCTCAGGTCAGGCCCCTCGCCCCGCACAGGACACGCCGACCGCGGGCCGACGGTCGCCTCCGGGGCGTGCGGGGCAGACTGGAGCAGTCCCCGAAACCCCGTACGAAGGAGGGCGCCGTGGCGCTCACCCGTGAAGAACGCGAACAGTTCCTCGCCGAACCCCATGTCGCCGCCCTGTCCGTGGCGTCGGGGGAGGACGGCCGAGCCCCGCTCAGCGTGCCGATCTGGTACGCGTACCAACCGGGCGGCGACGTCCGCATCCTCACCGGGCGCACCTCGCGCAAGGCCGAACTGATCTCCGCGGCAGGCCGGTTCACGCTGCTGGTCGACCGGCTGGAGCCGACCATCCGGTACGTCTCCGTCGAGGGGCCCGCCGTCGACACCAGGCCCGCCACCCGCGCCGACCTGGAGCAGATGTCGGCCCGCTACCTCCCGGCGGAGAAGGTCGCGGGTTATGTGGACTTCGCCTGGGAACACCATGGTGAACAGGTGGTGGTCACCATGCGTCCCGAGCGGTGGGTCAGCTCGGACCTCGGCCAGGTCTGAGCCGGCGAGGTAGGGGAACCACGACGGCACCCGGTGTCCGGCAGGAGAGCCTGCCGGACACCGGGCGCCGTACGGAGTGGCGTACCGGGGATCAGACCGCCGGGGCCGGGTAGGTCGGGTACTCCACCCCGGAGACGTGCTGGACGACCCGGATGACCTGGCACGAGTAGCCGAACTCGTTGTCGTACCAGAGGTAGAGGATCGCGTTGTCGCCGTCGACCTTGGTGGCGCCCGCGTCGACGATCGAGGCGTGGCGCGAACCGATGAAGTCGCTGGAGACCGCGTCGGGCGCGCTGATGAAGTCGATCTGGCGCTTGAGCGGCGAGGCCAGCGACACGTTGCGCAGGTAGTCGAGGACCTCCTCGCGGGTGGTCTCGCGCTCCAGCCGCAGGCTGAGGATCGCGATCGAGACGTCCGGCACCGGCACGCGGATCGAGCTGCCGGTGATCGGGGCCTTGAGGTCGGGCAGCGCCTTCGCCACGGCGGAGGCGGCGCCGGTCTCGGTGATGACCATGTTGAGCGCCGCCGAACGGCCACGACGGTCGGAGTCGTGGTAATTGTCCAGCAGGTTCTGGTCGTTGGTGTACGAGTGGACGGTCTCCACGTGTCCGCGCAGAACGCCGTACTCGTCCGCCATCGCCTTCAGCGGCGGGACGATCGCGTTGGTCGTGCAGGAGGCGCAGGACAGGATCTGGTCGTCCGGCTTGATCGTGTCGTGGTTGACGCCGTGGACGATGTTGGGGACGTCGCCCTTGCCCGGCGCGGTGAGCACGACCTTGGCGATGCCCGGCCGGAGGTGCTTGGACAGCCCCTCGCGGTCGCGCCACCGGCCGGTGTTGTCGATCAGGATGGCGTCCTTGATGCCGTACGCCGTGTAGTCGACCGCCGTCGGGTCGTCCGAGTAGATCACCTGGATCTCGTTGCCGTTGGCGATGATCTTGCTGTTCGCCTCGTCGACGGTGATCGTGCCCTGGAACTGGCCGTGGATCGAGTCGCGCCGCAGCAGCGAGGCGCGCTTGACGATGTCCTGTCCCTTGCCCTTGCGGACGACGATCGCCCGCAGGCGCAGTCCGTTGCCCGAGCCCGCCTTCTCGATGAGCAGACGGGCCAGGAGGCGGCCGATACGGCCGAAGCCGTACAGCACCACGTCGCGCGACGCGCGGCGCTCGATCTTGTTCTCGCCCGTCGCCCCGGCGACGGCCTGCGCGGTGAACTCCTCGACGGAGAGCCCGTGGCCGTCGGCCCGGTAGGTGGCGGCCAGCATGCCGATGTCGATCTGGGACGGGCCGAGGTCGAGCGTCGTCAGCGCCCGCAGGAACGGCATCGTCTCGGTGACCGAGAGTTCCTCACCGGCTATCTGCCGGGCGAAGCGGTGGGTCTTGAGGATGCTGACCACCGACTTGTTCACCAGGGAGCGGCTGTGCAGCAGGACGTTCACGTCCTGCTCACGGTGCAGCTTCCCGATGATCGGGATCATCGACTCCGCGATCTCCTCGCGGTGCATCCAGTTGGTGAACGAGTCGTCGTTGACAGTCACAAGTTTATCTTTCGAGCTAGGCGGCGCTCATATGGTAACCGGACGCTTCCCGGGCCCTTCAGGCGGTGCCCTACCTGCGAGTAGGGCGCGTATCGCGGCCCCGGGGAGCGGCCCGGCGTGCTCGTGATGTCCAGCATGCGGATGGTCGGGGGACGGCGGGTGGCGGCCGGGGGGCGGTGGGGGCAGCCGGGGGGCGGCCTGGACCGGGATGGGGCAATCGGGCGCGCGTACGAGGGCTCATACCAGAGTGGGACGGATGGCGGGCAAGTTCGACAACTGCCCGTCGCGCATACGACATTGACGACTACCGTGTGTGCCCGGTGATCAGCGGTGGGCTCATGTCGTTCGGGCCTGCCCGACCGATGACCCGCGCCTGACCGACCACCGTAGGGGCCACCGCATGGACGCCGGCACGACCGCCGGCCCCCGGTGCCCCCTGTACCGAGGACGCTGATGTCTCAACTTCGCGCACCCGACGCGCGACCGGACCGCCGCGACGGCGGGCGGCACGGCCGCCCCGGACCGCGTGCCCCATCGGCCCCGAGCGGCCCGCGCGCCGCGGGGCCGCCCCCCGACCTCCGCCTGCGCCCCCAACTGCTGCGGACCGCCCTCCTCCCGACCGTCGCCGCGGTGCTCAGCGGGGCCGCGGCCGTCCTCTTCACCGCGCGCGCCGGGGCCGTCGACCCCTCGCCGGGTCTGTGGGCGGCGCTCGCCGGATCGGGCGCCCTCGCCGTCGCCGCGGTCGCCGCCGCCTGCATCGGCGCCAACCGGGTGGCGGGACAGGTGGTGGAACGGACGCTCGCGCTCCGGCGGGCCGGCGCCCAGGGCCAGGCGGAACTGCGGCGGGTGGTGGAGCGGCTGCGCGACGGCGAGAGCGTCGCACCGCGCCCGCCCCGGCAGCCCCGGACGGCCGGCGGCGACGCGTTCGACCTGCTCGGACAGGAGATGGCCCGGGGCCAAGAGGCCGCCGTCGCCGCCGTCGTCCAGGCGTCCCAGCTGTTCAGCCGGGCCGGCAACGAACAGAAGGTCGAGGTCTTCGTCAACCTCGCGCGTCGGCTGCAATCCCTCGTCCACCGCGAGATCCAGATCCTCGACGAGCTCGAACACGAGGTCGAGGACCCCGATCTCCTCAAGGGCCTCTTCCACGTCGACCACCTCGCCACCCGGATCCGCCGCCACGCGGAGAACCTCGCCGTGCTCGGCGGGGCCGTGTCCCGCCGGCAGTGGAGCAACCCGGTCACCATGACCGAGGTGCTCCGCTCGGCCATCGCCGAGGTCGAGCAGTACCCCCGGGTCAAGCTCGTCCCGCCGATGGAAGGCACCCTGCGGGGCCACGCCGTCGCCGACGTGATCCACCTGCTGGCCGAACTGGTCGAGAACGCCACGGTGTTCTCCGCCCCGCACACCCAGGTCCTCCTGCGCGTCCAGCACGTCACCGCCGGGCTCGCCCTGGAAGTGGAGGACCGCGGCCTCGGCATGCCGGACCACGAGCAGAAGCGGATGAACGCCCTGCTCTCCGACCCCGACCAGGTCAACGTCGCCCACCTGCTCCAGGACGGGCGGATCGGCCTCTTCGTCGTCTCGGCGCTGGCCCGCCGCCACGGCATCGCGGTCCGCCTCCAGAGCAACATCTACGGCGGTACGCAGGCGGTGCTGGTCCTTCCGCAGGCGCTGCTCGGGGACGACCCCGACGCCGCGCCGTCGTCCGACGCCGCGCCCGTGCCGCCCCCCGGGGCCGTACACCGTCCGCCCGTCGAGGCAGGGCCCTCCGCCGTCCCGCAGCAGAGCGGGCCGCTGCGGGACGCGCCCCCGGCCCCTCCGTCCCCGGCAGACGCCCGCCCGCCCGCCCCCGGGCAGAGCGGCCGCCCGCAGCCCCCGACGGGGCAGGCCCCGCCCCTTCCGCTGCGCGCCGAACGCACCGGCCGGCCCCCGTCTCCCGCCCCCCCGGCCGGGGACGACAGCGGGCCCGCGCCCGCGGAGAGCCGCGAGCACGACGGCCCCCGGGCCGCGCCCTCCGCCCGCCCCGAGCTGCCCAGGCGGTCGCATCAGGAACACCTCGTACCGCAGTTGAGGGAAGCGCCCGCTCCGCGCGTCGAGGACGAGCACGCCCTGCACGACCCGGGGCTCATGGCCGCCTTCCGGCGCGGCATCGACCTCGCCGAGGCCCGGACCGCCCAGGAGGAGAGCCTGGACGGGGGAGGCAGGGGACACGGGGAGCACGGGGGCTCCGGCACCGCGGGGGCCCTCGGGCAGACCGCGCTCGACGCCCCCCTGGAATCCCTCTCGCCCCTCCCCGTACGCGGCGCCACCGTCCCGCACGAGCGGCCCAACCCCGCCCGGGGGCTCCGGCAGGACCAGGCGCTCTCCGCGGCCGATCTGCCCGTACCGGCCGGCTACCCGCCCGACGCGTACCCGCACGCCATCCCCCCGTACCCGCCGGGCGGGGCCGTCCCGGAACCCCGGAAAGACATCACCTCCAAGGAGCAGACACCATGACGAGCGACATGCGGTCCGGGCAGGTCTCGGACCTGGACTGGCTGCTGAGCGGGCTGGTCCAGCGCGTGCCCCACACGCGCAGCGCGGTCCTGCTCTCCGCCGACGGGCTGGTGAAATCCGTCCACGGCATGGACCCCGACAGCGCCGACCACATGGCGGCCCTGGCCGCCGGCCTGTACTCCCTGGGCCGCAGCGCCGGGGCCCGCTTCGGGGACAACGGGGACGTGCGGCAGGTGGTCGTCGAACTGGACTCCACCCTGCTGTTCGTCTCCACCGCCGGATCGGGCACCTGCCTCGCCGTCCTCGCCGGGCGCGAGGCGGACGCCGCCGTCCTCGGCTACGAGATGGCGATGCTGGTCAAGAGCGTCCGCCCCTACCTGACGACCCCGCTGCGGCAGCCCGCCGGGCCGTTCACCCCGGGGATCTGAGGGTGCCGGCCCCGCAGGACGGGCCCCTGCTCGACGACGCGGCCGGCCGGCTGATCCGCCCGTACACGATCAGCAACGGCCGCACCCGGCCGTCCACCGCGTTCGACCTGCTGTCCCTGATCATGGCCACGGGCATCGAGCCGGACGTCCCGCTCGGCCCGGAACACACCATCGCCCTCGGTCTGTGCGAAGGGCCGATGTCCGTCGCGGAGATCGCCGCCCACCTCCGGCTGCCCGCGGTCGTCGCCAAGGTCATCCTCTCCGACCTGGTCGCCTGCGGCGCGGTCACCGCACACGCCCCCGCCTTCCACGACATGCCCACCGACCGATCTCTGCTGGAGGCAGTGCTCGATGGTTTACGACGACAGCTCTGACCGCACCGGAGCCCCCGGCTTCTTCCCCGTGGCCCTGAAGGTGCTGGTCGCCGGAGGATTCGGCGTCGGCAAGACGACGTTCGTGGGCGCGGTCAGCGAGATCGCCCCGCTCTCCACCGAGGAGTTGCTGACCCAGAGCAGTGTGGGGACGGACAGTCTGGAGGGCGTCGAGTCCAAGACGGCCACCACCGTCGCCATGGACTTCGGCCGCATCACCCTGTCCGAAGAACACGTCCTCTACCTGTTCGGCACACCCGGCCAGGAACGCTTCTGGTTCATGTGGGACGAACTCTCCCAGGGCGCGCTCGGCGCGGTGGTGCTCGCCGACACCCGGCGCCTCGCCGAATGCTTCGCCGCCGTGGACTTCTTCGAGCGGCGCGGCATCGGATTCATCGTCGCCGTCAACGAGTTCGACGGCGCCTACCGCTACGAGCCCGACGAGGTCCGCGCCGCGCTCGACCTCGGGCCGGAGGTGCCCGTCGTCCTGTGCGACGCCCGGATCGCCAGTTCCGGCACGGGCGCCCTCGTCACCCTGGTCCAGCACCTCATCAACGCCACCTCGGCCCCCGCCCCACTCCAGACCTTCGGAGCCCACCCGTGACATCCTTCGCCACCGGCAGGATGCTTCTGACGCCCATCGACCGGCACGGCCCGGCCCGCGCCGAGCGGTTGCGCACGCTGGACCTCGGCGAACGCCCCGACTCCTCCTACGACAACTTCGACGCCTTCGCCGACAGGGTGGCCGAAGTCACCGCCACCCCCTTCTCGATGGTCAACTTCATCGACGAGAACCGGCAGTTCTTCGCCGGACTGCACACCCCGGCGGGCGGCCACCGCGGAAAGGAGCTCGGTTCGGCCGCGGCGGGCAGCGACCGCGGCAGCCGGTACATGGCCCGCGACCACGGCTACTGCCCGCACGTCCTCGTCCGGCGCAAGGCCCTCGTGCTGGACGACGTCTGCGACTATCCGCGGTTCGCGGGAAACCCCGTGGTGGACGACATAGGCATCCGCTCCTACCTCGGGGCCCCGCTGATCGACCGCACCGGCATAGCGCTGGGCACCGTCTGCGCCGTCGACACCGTGCCGCGCCCCTGGGGGAGGGCCGGGCTCGACACCATCAAGTCGCTCGCCCATGAACTCGTCCGGCAGATCGACGACCGGGAAGGCCACCACTCCCCCTGACACCGCCGGCACCGCCCCGGCCCCGGGGACGCCCGCCGTTCAGGGGCGCAGGAACCCGGTGATCCGCTCCCGCAGGCCCGCCGGGTCCAGGCGGTGTGCCCGCAGGTGCTCGTCCATGCCGCCGTACCGGCGCAGCTCGGCACGGCCCACCCCCAGTCCGAGCACCCGGTGGGGCAGGTCCACGAGCGCTTCGCCCGCGGCCGTGGCGGAGGTGCCCGCCAGGTACGGTTCCACGATCACCACGTCCGCGGCCGTCGTCGCACCGGCCGCCCGGCGTACCCCCGCCGCGTCGAACGGCCGCACGGTCGTCGCGTAGAGCACCGTCACGTCCAGCCCCTCGGTGGCCGCGAGGACGTTGTCGAGCAGGGGGCCGACCGCGATCACGGTTCCCTGCCGTCCCTCGCGCACCACGGCGAACCCGTCCGCGCCGTTCACCGGGCGCGCCCGGCGGTTCGTCTGGAGCGAGAGGCGTACGTAGACCCGGTCGTCCCCGGCGACCGCGTCCCGCAGCAGCGCCTCGGCCTCGTCCGGGTGGCCCGGCACGTGCACGGTCCAGCCGTCGAGCGTGTCCAGGAGGGCCACGTCGCCGGGCGCCATGTGCGTGAAACCCCCGGCCGGCCAGTCGTACGAGCCGCCGGCGCTGACCAGGACGCCGCCGACCCCCTGGTGCCCGAAGTCCAGCTTGACCTGCTCGAAGGGGCGCTCGATCAGGAAGCCGGCGAAGGTGTGCACGAGCGGTCGCATGCCCGCCAGCGCCATGCCTGCGCCGGCCCCGACGAGCAGCTGCTCCCGGATGCCGACGTTGACCACGCGGTCGGGGTGGGCGCGCCGGGCCGGGGCGAAGCCGTCGGCGCTGATGTCGGCGAGCACGACGGCCAGCCGGGGCTCCTCGTCCAGGAGCCGTGAGGCGGTGCTGATGAATCGGTCACGCATGGTGTCCATGGGGCCCTCCCGGGGCGTGCGACGTACGGATCGGCGGTGGCGGTGGCGGTGGCGGAGGAGGCGGGCGCGGTCAGCCCTTGGGTTCGACGCGGGCGACGACGGCCAGCGGCCTGCCCGGGTGGGGCGCGGTGAACGCCGCGTACAGGGCCTCGTGGTCGCGGCCGTCCACGGTCTCCGCCGCCCACCCGGCGGAGGCGAAGCGGGAGGCGATCCCGCCGGGCCAGCCGTGGGTGGCGGACGCGTTGTCGATCACCAGCGTGTGCAGCTGATCGAGCCCGGCCGGGCCGGCGTGGGCGATGGCTTCGTGGTTGCTGCCCTCGTCCAGCTCGGCATCGCCGATCAGGACCCACACCCGGGGGTCGGTGAGACCCTGGGCGCGCAGCCCCAGCACGGTGCCGACGGCGATCGGGAGCCCGTGCCCCAGGGAGCCGCTGCCGATCTCCGCCCCCGGTACGAGCAGCCGGTCCGGGTGGTGGCCGAGCGGCGACGCGTACGACCCGAAGCCGGGGAGCAGGTCCTCGCCGAAGAATCCGTGGGCGGCGAGAACGGCGTAGTAGGCCATCGGCCCGTGCCCCTTGGAGAGCAGGAAGCGGTCCCGCCCGGGATCGTCGACCGTCGCCGGTGTGACCCGGAGCACCCGGTTGTAGAGGACCCAGAGGGCGTCGAGCGTGGAATGGGCGGCGGGGGCGTGCTTCTCGTCCCCGGCCATGAGGGCGATCAGCCGGGGCAGATCCCGGAAGGCGGGTGCGGGAGCGGGGGCGGACGTGGCGCGGCGGTCCTGGGCGGGTGCGGGAGCGGGGTTCGTCATGACGCCGAGCGTTCAACATCAACCAAGGTTGAGGTCAAGAGGGAAGCCGTTGGTGATCACCCGCTGGAGTGCGGTATTGTTCTCATGCGCGTTCGGCCAGGGGAAACCCCAGGTCAGACGGGCATCGGGACGTGGCGCAGCTTGGTAGCGCACTTGACTGGGGGTCAAGGGGTCGCAGGTTCAAATCCTGTCGTCCCGACCAGCGTTTTCGCAGGTCGCAGGCGGTATCGGAGAAATCCGATACCGCCTTTCCGGCGTTCTTGGGGGTCACACGGTCTGGCGGCGCCTATGCGTCAGATGTTCCGGGAGGGGCGAGCTATTGAACATGATCGGGTGATGTCGGCCTGTTCGCCAGACAGCGTGAAGGTTGCCCCGGTAGTCCTCGTTCGGTGAGATGCCCGGAGGGCGGCGGCTCGACCGCCGTCGAGAGAGACGCGCGGGAGCGGGTCCGGTGCCAGGCCGTGACGTGCTTCGAGGCTGACGGGAAGAACCGTGAGCTCGCTGCCGTGCTGCGGGTCTCGGAACGGTCGGTGGAGCGTTGGCGACACCAGTGGCGCGAGGGCGGCCACGCCGGAGTGGCCTCCAAGGGATCACCTGGCCGGCCCCGACTATCTGACGCGCAGATGGCCAGGTTGGAGCGGGAGTTGGAGCGCGGTCCGCTGGCACACGGGTGGGCCGGCCAGCGGTGGACGCCGGCCCGCGTGAAGACGCTGATCGGCCGGCTGTTCCACGTCTCGTACACCGTGGAGGGCACGTGGCCACTGCTGCGGCGCTATGGCTGGTCCTCGCCTCATGGCTCACCGTATTCCAGCTGCCGACTTACGCCCCGGACCTCAACCCGCAGGAGGGCATCTGGTCCCTGGTCGAACGCGACATCGGCAACCTGGCCGCCGCCGGCCTTGGCCAGGTCACCCGCGCTGTGAAGCGCAAGCTCAAAATGCTGCAGTACAGGCCGGAGGTGATCGACGGATGCCTGGCCAGCACTGGCCTGACCCTGTCGGCGTGATCATCAGACGATACCGAAGAAGCGATCCGACCAACTGGGCCGCCGAACGTGCCAGGGCAGTCTGCTCGGCCCTCCGTAGTCGCTCTCCAGCAGTTCCTCAACAACCAAGACATAGCCAAGCTCGACAAGCGCCCGGTTGACCTCGACAAGGTCCGAGGCATCCAGCTCGCCCTCGGCCTGGGCGTCAGCCGTTCCAAAGAAGGCGCCCGGGTTGTCGGCGCAGACCAGGGCCAGTGAGCCGAACTTGCTCACGCAGACGACGATCCGAGTACCGCATACGGTCGCATCCCCGGGCACGACGACGCGTCCGTACTCGCTGGAGTCCTGGGTATCCCGCTCGGCCGTGCAACGAACTGCGAAGCCACTCTCGAGCCGGGCTACCAGGACACTGAAGTGCGCTGCGGCCTCGCCGCGGTCGTAGTGCTGCGGCCACTCCAGCCACTCCGGATCATCGAGCTCGCGCAGCAGCACCAGCAGATCCGCTTCATCGCCGGTCATGCGCTCATCTTGACTCAGCAGCCGTTCACGGAGCACCCCCGGATACCACCACACTCACCGTTCCCGACATCACCCATTCAAGTTCAGTAGGTCCGTGACCTGCTGCCTTGCTGGGGTCAGGTTGCTGACGGGAGTTACTTTCCCTTCGGCTGCTTGACGGCCATACCCGTTGATGCAGCTGGAAGTCCCAGGGAATTCCCCTGCCCGCCCTCACCCTGTTCGATGACCATCTGGGTCGGGTGTTCGCCGACTTCGCCCCTCGCGGTGGCGGCTGTGGCTCTGGCATGTCGATGCACGCGGACCAGCGGCAGGGAGGAGAGGTGAAGCGAAGTAGGCCCGCACGGGCAGCGCTGTCAGTGCCCGGGTCTAAGCTCGCAAGCCCACGAGGATAGGGGAGTTCCGTGCGCGATTACGCGCTGACCGCTGATGTCCCATTGGGCCCGTTCGAGGGAACAGTGGTCACGGCCTACTCGGCCAAAGGCAAGAACGCCAAGCTGCACGCCTCTACGAGCTGTACCCAGTTGCGCACGAGCGATGTGGTGACGGCGCGGGTTCCGTTGGACGCGGCGATGGTCAAACGCATGTGCGCTCGCTGTGCGGAATGGGGTTCTTGGACGCGGCCCACGACCGCTCTCGGTATCTTCCTGGAGTCGCTCGGTGGACTTGGACTCCTTTATCAGCTGCGGTCGTACACGGCACCCGACGAGGACGACCGCTGGGACGGAGAGGAGGTAAAGGCTGCGGCTGATCTTCTGCGTTCTCCCTCCGAGGACACGGATGAAGACGGTGAAGAGGCCCTTGACGAGCGGGGGATCCGTGAGGACGCCGAACGGCTTCGGGACCGGGTGCTTTCCACGTGGCGCGGCGCGGCGAAAAGCCTGCACCAGGCTCAGGCCGCCGCGACCAGGTTTCCCTGGCTGGAGGAGTGGGCGAAGCCGAAGTTGGCCTTGAAGGAGTGGTACCTGGAGACCCTGCGGACGCAAGCGGCGCAGTTCGTCGATCGGGACGGGCTTCTGGCCGCCGCTGCGGTGGCCGGGATGGACGATCCGGAACTTCCGGTGAGTGATCATGCGTTCACAATGCTCGGCAAGAGCCAGGAGATTACCGGCGAGCTGAGGAAGCTGTGGCACAAGTGGCGTAGCAAAGCCGAGTACGGCTGGGGCGATCCGAGCGAACGCTCGTACATCGCCTACACCCTCTTGCACCGGTTCCGGAGCAACCGGAAGGGATACGACCAAGCCCTCGCCGGCGCTCAGGCTCTCATCGAATCCTGGGAGGAACAGGCCCGTGCCGCGGCTGCTGAGAACTCCGCCCCTGCACGGCTGGTGACCGTCCGCCTGCCGGAGATCCGGGACGAGAGCACCCGCCGGGGCGATGATGGTTTCCTCGACGCACTGGACCCGTGGACCGTCGGCGTCCTGGTCACCTGCCTCACCGATGCCGACTGGGGACACCGTACCGTCACGCTCCGAGTCCCCGCCCTCATCGCCGATCGGCTGACCGCTGATGGAGGCATGGCCGTCGCTGAAGCCCCCGCCGAGGGGGAGGACTGGTTGACGGCTCCCGGTACGAGCAGGCAACCGAGCTGTATCCAGCCCGGGATTTTCGACGACACGCCCGTCTTCGACCGGCGTCCCGTTACGGGAGAACACCTGCGGGCGCTGCACACGGCCTTGCCCCACGCCGACCAGTTCTACATCGTCTTCTCACCCAGCGGCGGGGTCGAGACTCTGCCCCTGGCAGTGGTGGAGACACGGCTGGCCCAGGGTTGGCAGGGTGCCATCGTCGCTGGTGTATCGGACCTTCCCGCCAGCGTGATCGAGCCATGGGTGACGGAGGTCGGACCAAGGCCCCCATCAGAAGGGGGTATCTGGCCCCAGTACATTCATGACGTGCAGGACGCCCGGTTCGGTGAGGAACTGGGGCTCGCCGCAGGGGCGCGGAGCGCTGCCTGGCTGGCCTATGACGACCGCGACAGGGAACGTAACCTGCGCCTCCTCGCCATGGCCCGCGGCGTCCCCGACCTGCGGACCCTCGATGGCGGACGCGACCACAACGGCCATGCCCGCACCCTGCCCTACGCGGTGTGGCGGGGGGTGCTCACCGACAGGCAGCTGGACCTCGAACCGTTCGAACGTCCTACCGAGGACCGGTGGAGCGGCGGTAGCGGGATTCCGCTGGGTGTCCTGGCCGATGTCCAGGCGTATGCCGTGAACGCTGATCTGCGGTACGAGGGCAAAGGCCACTCGCCCCTGTGCCGGCACTCCCGGGAGCGTGGTGTTGTCGACGGGGACGACCTGCTGACCGTCTCGGATCTGGTCGGCCGGGACGACTTCGACTGGTGCAGCAGGTGCGGCGGCTATGCGGCGCGCAGACTGACCGATACCCAGCTCTCCTACTACCGTGCGGCACACCGGCTCCACGACATCGCTCAGCAACTGGACACAGGGCGGCGCGGCTACGACCGCATTGATGTCGATGTGCTCAGCTCCCGGCTGAGTGAACTGGCGGACTGGCATCCCATCGGGGAGGAGAACTGGTACACCCACGGTTCCCGGCGGTGGCGGCGGATCGTCCACGATCTGCAGAGCAAAGCGGAAGAAGCACATCGTCCTGGCGCCCAGTAAGTACTCCTTGCGCCACTACGGGTGGCCGCTGCGGGCACCGGGCCCTGCCGTCACCCGTCACCCGTCATCGGCTCTCGTGGAGTTCGATGCCCCCGCGTGGGGCCCCGGCGGGGACCACACCGCGTGCGTTGTAACGAACAGCAGAGCTTTCTGTACCCGACTTACACCCGGATAAGTTCCGCTATGGGCAGGTAATTTAGGCGACTCAAACTGCTGAGGGTCAAAGGGGAACAGGTTCAAATTCCGTCGTCCCGACTCGAGAGATTCGTAGATCAAGGTCCGGTCTCGGAGCAATCCGAAACTGGCCCTTGATCATTCCTGAGGGCCGGTTGGGATCCGGCTGGGATCCGGCGTCCTTGACCGGGTCGGCGGGGCATGGCGAGGGGGCTCGGAAGTGAGCGCGGTGTGCTGAGGCGGGCCCCGGGCGCGGGTGTGGTCTGACGTCGCCCGGTCCCGATCCGCTGGGTGGTATCGATGTCGTCGAACCAGCGGACTCGCGCGTGGTAGGGAGGCGGGGCGGTAGGGAGTGAGGCGATCAGGCCGGTACTCGCTGTCGGTGGAGCGCCGGACACCGGCCGGCCCCGTGGCCTTCTGGGTCCTCGTGCGTCTCGGGGCGGGACGGTCCGGAGGCTGTGTGGCCATTTCTCCGCGTCGGCCGCGCTGTACATGATGATGCGTTCCGAGACGGCGACGAACGGCGGGCACGGGGGAGGCCGAGCAAGGGGCCAACGGTGCAGGGCCGAGGAACCCACACGCAGACGGGCGGCGAGGCCGCTTGTCGAATGTCAGGCCCTAACTTGAGTCTTAACCTCTGCAGGTGCGTTGCTCGACATGGCAGGGGCGAAACTGGTCGGTCAGGCCTTCTAGCGGCCGATCGCGCAGTGAGCGGTAGGCGGGTTGAGGAGCACCGGCAGTGCACAGGCCCGCCCTACTAGTGTTGCGTAACCTCTCCGGTACTCAGCCGTAGCGCGAGCCTGGCTCGGGGCGCCGTCGTTGCCCCTCAGGGGTGAAGGTGAAGGCTTCATCAAAGAGTGCGTCTGCGAAGCGGACAGCAAGCAGAACCGGTTCGTCGAGCTCGGGCCATGCGGACTCGGCTGCCGTGGTGCTGCCATTCCAAAGATGGAAGAAGACCATGGGCTCCTCGGGGTCTTCTCCCAGGTAGCCCAGCGTCTTGCTGTAGAGGGGGCTGGTCCCTCCGCACAGGATGGACGGTGGGCCGAACTCGGAGAGGACGTCTGCCTCCGAGCGGTCCGTCTGCGCCCACGGGCGCACTCTTGCCCGCAGCGCGTGATGCTCGTCAGCCGGCAGAAGGCGATCGGGCCGGAGCCAGCCGCGGCGGTGCGCGAACTCGGCGTAGACCGAGGCGACGCAGTTCTGGTCGTAGCCTCCCTGCATCAACTTTTCGAACATGCCGCCCAAACCGGTGCTGCTCCCGTCCCCTCGACTTGCCCAGGAACGCTGCTCTTCACCCCATACCTCGGGCTGGCGTTCCACGAACAGCAGGTGATCCACCAGCATCCGCAGCGCAGCGTCACGCTGCGAGAACATGCCGGGACGCCGGAGGGCAGAGTTCAACTGCTCAACGAGATAGGTGTGTATCTCGTCGGCACCCGCAAGTGGTCTAGTGGAGGACACCTACAGAGTGTGCCCCACACCCTCGCACCCGGCGCCATAGGAACAGGCAGAGGTTAAAACCCAAGCTAAGGGTTGTCCCGTAAATGGTCTACGAGTCGACTGAGGCGAGCCCGCCCTATCGTGCGGACCGCTCGTCTACTCGGCAAAGGCGAGGTTGTACATCCGGGCGATGCCGAGCATGGCGTGGTGGACGCCGTCGCCTTTGAGGCGGCAGTCGCGGAGGATCTTCCAGGTCTTTATGCGGGCGAAGACGTGCTCGACGCGGGCTCGGGCCTGCTTGTGGGACTTGTTGTGTTCCTCTTTCCAGTCCGGGAGTTCGCGCTGGCCGCGCTGTCGGCGGTGCGGGATGACGAGTCCGGCGGCCTTGGCGCTGGACTCCTCCCATGCCTTGCAGTCGTTGCGGTTCCCGGCGAGCGGCCGGCCGACCACGACGACAAGACGGGTGTCGGCGTCGATGACGACCTGGTGGTTGGTGGAGTACCGGTAGAGGCGCTCGGTGCAGGTCAGGGCCGCGGCCACGGCCCTGGCCTGCGGGCCGTCGCGGACCACCTACGAGATCTTGAGGCCGCGAACAACCCGTGGCAGGCTCCTGCCGCATGATCGATGAATGCGCGAAGGCCGGCCTGCACGGGAGACTGCGGCGGGACCGTGAGGCGCTGCTCTGGAAACTGGACGGCCTGTCCGAATACGACGCCCGCCGGCCCTTGACGGTGACCGGGACCAGCCTCCTCGGTCTGGTCAAGCACGTGGCCACCGTCGAGGCCAGGTACTTCGGCGAGGTCTTCGACCGCCCTTCCCCGGAACCGCTGCCCCGGTGGCAGGAGTCCGACGGCAGCGATCTGTGGGCGACCGCGGACGAGACCCGCGATGAGGTCATCGGGTTCTACCGGCGCACGTGGGAACACGCGGACACGACGATCGACGGGCTTCCCCTCGACGCTCCCGGCCGCGTGCCGTGGTGGCCGGAGCCGTACTCCACCACCACCCTGTTCGCCGTCATGGTCCACGTCCTCGGGGAGTCCGCCCGGCATACCGGTCACGCCGACATCCTGCGCGAAAGCCTCGACGGCCGGACCGGGCTGCGTGCCGAACACGAGAAGCGGATCGACGAGCAGTCCCGCGCGGCCCACTGGGCGAAGGTCGAACAGGCCGCCGGGTCGGCCGTACGGGGGGAGGCCGGGAAGTCCTCCTCCACGAGGTGATGTTCGTGCGGCGCTCTGCCGGTCCGCTGTGGCCGGGACCGGCCCCTCGACCCGGCGGGGCAACGGCGGACGGCCCCGCTCCGCACGGACGTACGGGAAGGCTGGACGGCCCTCCGCTGTTTGCGGCGCGGGCCCGGCCTCTCGTGGGCCTCTTGCAGGAACGGTTCGCCACCGCCACCGCCACCGCCACCGCCGCTGCCGCCGCTGCCCCCGGGTGGGCGGGCCCCGGGGGACGGAGTGCGGGCAGCGTGGGGCAGAGTGCGGGCATGTCCACCACGTATGAGCCCCTGCCGTTCCCTCTGGAGACCGAACGTCTGACGCTCCGGCCGTGGGCCGAGTCCGACGCCCCCGAGTTCTGCGCCCTTCTCTCCGAGCGCGGCAGGGGAACGCCCCCGGTCGAGCGCATCCGCACGTCCATCGCGGAATTTCTCGCCGAGACGGAGCGTACGGGGATCGCCCTCCTGCCCGTCCAGCGCCGCGAGGAGGGCGACTTCATCGGCTACTGCGGTCTGATCGTCGGCCGCACCACCCTGGAGGAGCCCGAGATCGCCTATGAGCTGTTCCGGCGCGTGCACGGACGCGGTTACGCCACCGAGGCGGCCGGTGCGGTGATCGAGGCCGCCGCGGCGACCGGGCGGAAGCGGCTCTGGTCGACCGTCGGCACCTGGAACACGCCGTCGCTCCGCGTGCTGGAGAAGCTCGGGTTCGAACGGGACCGCCTCTCCACGGAGGAGAACGGCGAAGTGGCCTGGCTGACACGCTCGTTGCCCTGACCGCCGACGGCCTGGAGACGCGGTTCCTCCCAGGTCTCGACCACGACTGGGCGGGCGACCCCCGTCTTCCTGCGCCGGTTCGCCGGCCAGGGGGAGACGGGGGGCCCGCCTCGGCGATCCCGGCACGATCACCGGCTGAGGGGGCCCGGCGGCTCCAGGAGACGGCGGGTGTGGACCCGGGCAGCTCCACACCCGCCGTCCGGCGCTGCGCCAGGGCGGGGCGGCGGGGTGGGCCGAAGGGGGTCAGGCCGCTCCGCCGGCTCCTCCCGCGCCCCCGGACGCGGCCTTGATCCCGCCGGTGATCTCGTCCAGGACGCTCAGCTCCGGTGCGTCCTCGCCGACGTCGAAACCGGACCGGACCACGACGAGCATGTTCTTGGAGGTGGGGGAGGGGAACACCAGCGATTCCACGTAGCCGTCGTCGCCCTTCTCCGTCACCACCTTCCAGCGCACGACATAGCCCTTGCCGCCCGCCACCGTGACGGCCTCGGACTTCAGCTCCTCGTGCGAGGTGATCTTCCCGTAGCTCTTGCCGCCGTAGGACTCCTTGGCGTTCACGGCGATGTCCTTCTTCGCCGCCTCCTCCGGCGTCTTCGCCGACAGCTTCACGGCCGCCGCCGGAGCCGAGAACACCCCACCGCGTACACAGGTCTCGGCGGTGTCGCCGGGGCACGGGTGCTCGCCCGTCGTCAATCCGGCGCCGACCATCCCGGACGTTCCCTTCCACCCCTTGGGCACCGGGAGGCTGACCCCGGCGGCGACGTCCGTGGCGAAGCCCGGTTCGGACGGCGGCTGGGCGCCGCGCTCCCGGCCGTCGTCCTGCCCGCCGTTCCCGTTTCCGCCCTTTCCGCCGTCCTCCTCGCCACCGTCCGGTGCGCCGGGGAGCTCGGGGGCGCCGGACGGCGAGGAGGCCGCGGTTCCCGGCCGGCCGCCGTCGTCCTCGCCCAGCAGATACACGCCGCCCCCGATGGCGGCGAGCACCACCGCGCCGGTCGCCACGCCGACGCCGATACGCAGCCCGCGACGGCGCGCCGCTCCGGGCGCCGTACGGACATGGCCGGTCCACTGCCCACCGTCCCACCAGCGTTCCTGGGCGGGGCCTTTGCCTGAGTGCCCGGGGTCTGGGTGCCAGCCGGGCGGGGTCATCTGGGTCACGGGGGCACCCTATGCGGATCGGCTGAGAATCACATGAAACGACCGGGGGTGATCGTCCGTACGCCTGCCGGGGTTCACGGCCCCGGGCGAGCCTCCCGCCCCCACGGCCGGTCAGGGCTCGACCAGCCCGGCCCGGATCGCGTAACGGGTCAGCTCCAGACGGTCGCGCAGACCGAGCTTCTGGAGCAGGTTGGCGCGGTGCCGCTCCACGGTCTTGACGCTGATGACCAGCAGATCGGCGATCTCCTTGGAGGAATGGCCCTCGGCGACCAGTTTGAGGATCTCCTCCTCCCGCTCCGTGACGGCCCGCGCCGGCAGCTCCCCGCCGTTCTTGGCCCGGTCGAGGAAGTCGCGGATGAGCGCGGTCACCGCCCCCGGGTAGAGGAACGGTTCGTCGCGCATCGCCGCCCGGCACGCCTCCACCAGGTCCCGGTCCGCGACCGACTTGAGGACGTAACCGGACGCGCCCGCCTTCAACGCCTCGAAGAAATACTGCTCGTTGTCGTACATGGTGAGCATCAGGATGCGCAGGCCCGGCATGGTCCGGGAGAGTTCACGCGCCGCCTGGAGGCCGGTCAGCCGGGGCATCGCGATGTCCAGGACCGCCAGGTCGGGCTGTACGTCGCGGGCCATCTCGACGGCCTCGGCGCCGTCGCCGGCCTCGGCGACGACCGTCAGCTCCGGTTCGCCGTCGAGGATCAGCCGGACGCCCCGGCGTACGAGGGCGTGGTCGTCCGCCAGCAGGATGCGGGTCAAAGCGGCGGCTCCCCCGGACGGCGTGACGATGGACGGGGAGGTGGGCATGATCACTTGCTTCCGTTCGGTACGGGCACATGGAGTCGGACTTCGGTACCGCCCCGGGGGCCGGGGCCGAGGGAGAGCTCGGCTCCGACCAGCAGGGCGCGCTCGCGCATACCGCGCAGGCCGGCCCCCTCCGGGACGTCGCCGAGGCCGCGGCCGTCGTCGCGGATGCGCAGTTCCACCCCGCCGCGGACGCGCCGCAGCGAGAGGTCGAGCCGGGTGGCGCGGGCGTGCCGGACGGTGTTGGTGAGGGCTTCCTGCGCGATCCGGTAGACGACGAGTTCGGCCTCCGCGCCCAGCTCCGGCAGCTCCTTCTCCAGCCGCCGGCGGATCGTCAATCCGTCCGGCGCCGGCGTCTCGGTGGTCAGCGCCGTCAGCGCGCTCACCAGGCCCAGTTCCTCCAGCACCCCGGGCCGCAGCCGCCGGGCGATCCGGCGGATCTCGTCGAGCGACCCGCGGGCGATCTCCTGGAGCTGCCGCAACTCCTCGCCCAGCGGCTCCGGGGCGTGGTCGGAGACCCGTTTGAGCTCCAGCAGGACCGCGGTCAACGTCTGTCCGACCTCGTCGTGCAGCTCCTGCGCCACGCGGCGGCGCTCGGCCTCCTGCGCGGAGAGCGCACGGGCGTTACTGGCGGCCCGCTCGGCCTCCAGCCGGTCCATCATCGTGTTGAACGTCTCGATCAGCGCGGCGACCTCTCCGTCTCCCGCTACCTCGGGGCGCGGGCTCGGCCGCAGCAGATCGGTGGTCGTCATCGCGCGTGCGACCCGCTGGAGGGGGGAGAGGCCGACGCGGAGCAGCGCCGCGTTGGCCGCGAGCATGAAGGCGATGCCGCCGGTCAGGATCATGGCCTCGGTCAGCAGGACCGGGGTGGAGACGGTGACCGGCCCGAGCAGCAGCAGGGCGCCGGCCGCGACCAGCACGGCGGCGTTGAGCAGGAAGATCCGCCAGAACAGGGACAAGGGGGAACGGCTCCTTCGGAGGGCGGGGGTGTACGGGCCCGCTGACAGCCTCCACCATCACCGCCGCGCGGGGCGACCGGTGCCGCCCGGGCATGCGCGCTCGGCCCTTCCGGCCTTCCGGCCGCCGGGCCGCCAGGTCCGGGACGCCCCTGCCGTCCGGGTCGGCGCCGAGGGCGGACCGCCCACCGCTGATGCCGCCCGGGCCGGTGGCCGTGCGTCGGCCTTCCTTCGCCGGTCGGTTCTGCTCCGGCGGTTCCTCGGCGGGCCTCGCGCCCTCTCCTCTGCAGGGTGCGCACCCCCGGATATGGGTGCTGCCCCTCATGGCGCCGGGGCCCCTCCCCGACGACGATGAGCTCCAGGGCCCCGGGCCCTGCCCCGTGCCGGGCGCGGGACAGGGGTCGCCGGGGCCGGGAGGGCACCCGTACCGGGGAGGGAGACACGCCATGCCCACGTACGACGAGCGGCTGCGCGAGCTGGAGGAACAGCTGCGTCACGACGATCCCGGCTTCGCCGAGGCGATGTCGGGCGGGGTTCCGCGCTCCCCGCGCGAGTACCGCCGGCGCAACGCCTGGCTGTGGCTCCTCGTCGGCCTCGCCGCGCTGGGCGCCGGCATCGCCGCGGGCCACGGGCTCCTGATCGCCGCGGGCCTGGTGGTGTCCGGGGCGGCGGCCCACCTCTTCGACCCGCAGCGCGGACGGCTGCACGGGCGGAACATCCCCTCCACCCGCTGACCGGGCCCCGTTCTCCGCACCGGAGCGGGTGGAGGGCGTCCAGACCCCCGGGCACCGGAGGCGGCGCCCCGAACGGACGCGTAGCCCGGCGAGGCGGCCGGGGCCCAGCCGGAGTGCGGCGGGCCCCCGGTGGTGTGCGCCGGGCCGTGACGGAATCCCGCCTACAGGGCCTGGTCGTGATCGACCGTCACCGCGTCACGGCCGAAGGCGACGCACGTCCGCGCCCCGTCCGCCCAGTGCACGGCGACCGTGTCGCCCACCGCCTCCACCCGGTCCACCGCCCCCGCCGAGGAACCGGCCTCCGGGTCGGCCTCCGGGTCGGCCTCCGGCTCTGCGGTGAGGGAGGCCAGAGCGGCCAGAACCACCGTGCCGCTCACCTCCGCCGCCAGCCGGGGTACGGTCGCCCACCGGGCGAACGCCGTTCCCCGCGGGGCCCGTACGTCCTCGGGAGCCTCCCAGCCGTGCAGCCCCCGCAGCTCCGAGCGCACCGAGCCGCCCGGGCCCACCGCCCAGCCCGTCAGCTCGGCCCGCGCCCCGTCCGGCGCGCCCAGCACCCGGTGCACCCGCAGTTCGTGGCGGCCCCGCGCCACGGTCACGCTCTCCACCCGCAGGCCGGGAACGGTGGACGCGCCCGCCGGGAACACCGGCAGGTGCCAGGAGGCTGCCCAGCCCCAGCCGTCGCCGTGCCCGGAGCCGAGCGGGTGGATGCGCCGGCGTGCGCTGCGCGCGCCGCCCACCGTCACCGACAGGTGGTTGTCCGCCGTGTTGTCCGCCGAGGTCGGGCCGGTCACGGTGGAGTACGCCAGCCGCGCGTAGAGCGGGTCTTCGTCGGCCGCCGACTCGCCCTCGTCCGGGCGGACATGGTCACTGCCGTGGTTGTGCAGGCGCACCACGCCGTCCGCCCGCGTCGACTGCACCAGGAAGCCCGCCGCCGGTACGGACACCACCCGGTCGGGGCCCTCGCTCGGGGCGGCCTCCTCCGGCGCCGTCCACAGCGGGTGCCCGGCGGGGGCCAGCAGGGCCACGAACGCCTTCGAGGCCCAGTAGGGGGACGCGGGACCGGAGTAGGTCTGCAGCGTCGCGGCGTGCGGGCCGTGCCAACCGAGGCTCAGCAACCCGTCGTCCCCGGCCGCCCCGCGCTCCAGGAAGTACCGCAACGACCCGCTGGCCACCCTGCGCGACGCGCCGGGCGCGAGGGGAGTGTGCCCGGTCACCGCGCCCAGGCCCACGGCCGCGCTCGCGGCGAAGCGGTAGGCCAGCGAGCGGCCGAAATACAGGGGGGAGCCGTCGCCGCCGAACATCAGCGCATAGCTCTCCAGGTGTTCGCGCAACCGGGCCCCGTGGCGCGCCGATGAGCGTTCGTCCCCCGCCAGGTGGGCGTCGAGCAGCGGGTACAGGTGCAGTGCCCACCCGTTGTAGTGGTCGAAGGAGCGCCCGTCCCCGTCGGCGTACCAGCCGTCGCCCCGGTACCAGTGCTCCAGCAGCTCCAGCGCTCGTTCCCGGGCCCGTGCCGTCTCGGCGTCGCCCCGCCCCACCGACTCCAGGAACCCGGCGACGGTGTACGGGAAGAGGTACCAGTTGTTGCCCGCCGGAACGTGCCGCAGCGCACCGCGCAGCCAGTGCTCCGCCCGGTCCTGTACGTCGGGCGCCAGCCGGTCCCAGAGCCAGGGCCGGGTGAGCCGGAGGCCGAGGGCCACCGACGCGGACTCCACCATGGGCTGCCCCTGTACGTGGTGGTCCAGGATCAGCGGCCAGGACTCCGCGTCGTCCCGTCCCGGCGTCCGCGTACCGGCGTCGAGTCCGGCCGCGTACCGCTCCAGAAGGCCGTTCGGATCCTTGCCGCCCGACCCCGCGATCCGGAAACCGGCTGCCAGGAGGGTACGCGCGTACCCCTCCAGTCCGTCCGAGCGGACACCCGAGTGCGACGGAGGCCCGGGCAGATCGAGCCGGGCGCCGCCGGGTGTCGCCCACTTCCACGCCGCGTCCAGCAGCCCATCGGCGGCCGCTTCCCAGTGGGCGCGGGTGTAACCGGTGTACGGGCTCGACGTGCGGTCTTCCGGGGGGAGACCGAAGAGGGCGGCAGCAGAGGCGGTCATGGAGGAATCATGATCGACCGATCGAAGAGGGTCAATGAATCGATCAGAAGCGAGGTGGATCGATCAAACAATCACGGTGGGGCGTCCTCGCTCATCCTGACCGCCCTCGGGCGGGCCGCCTCAGGGAAGGAGCAGCCAGTCCGCTCCCACGGCGGCCAGCAGCCCGGCTCCCAGCAGCCAACTGGCCATCCTGGTACGGCCGTTCCTGCTCAGCTCGATCATCACGCCGCACAGGATGAGCGCGAGTCCGTAGACGCCGACCACGAGCACCGACGACCGGCTCGCGATGCGCAGTGCGAGTACCACGGCCATCGCCGCCATGCCCACGGCCGAGAGCAGGACCCGCAGCCGCCGCGCCTGGCGCGGAGTCAACCTCTTCCCGTCCTGCCCGTCCTGCCCGTCCTCGCCCCCCGGGGCGGCCGGTTCGGCGGAACCGGACGGGGCGGCGGGCTCGTTCTGCCCGTCCCCGGCAACCGGGCCGCCGGGGACGGCCGGGGCGGCCGGCCCGTCCGGGCCCCCCGCGGCGTCCGGCCCGTCCGGCCCGTCCGGCTCCTTCTGCCCGTCGCGCTCGTCCCGGGCGCCGGGACCGCCCCCGTCCCCGCCCCGGCCCCCTCCCCGGGGCCCGTCCGCTTCGGCCGCCCTCCCGGCCGCTCCCGTCTCCTCCCGCGTCTTCGGGGCGGCCTCGGCTATGAGGGTGTCGGTGTCCCCGTCCTGCTCGGTCCGCTCGTCGCTCGATCCGTTCTCGTGCTGGTCCCGGTGCTGGTCCCGGTCAGAAGTGCTCATGGAGCCGGATCGTAGTAGCTGGGGACGGTGCCGGTTCCCGGACCCGGTGCGTCCGCCCGACCGGCTCCGGTGCGGCGATCCGGGTCACCTGCGCAGGCGGGGCGCCTCGGCCGCCGCGTCCACCACCGGTCCCGACTCCACCCGGTCCGCCAACTCCCGCGCCCAGCCCGACAGTCCGGCGACCGCGATCCCGTGCGGTGCGGAGCCGACGAACGGGGCGAGCGCCCCCGCGCCCCGGCGCAGCAACCGCGCCCCGCCGGTGGTGTTGCCCCGTGCGGAGTGGGTCAGCCCGACCGCGAGCTGGGCCAGCCCCCGCCAGAGCTCGCGTTCGTCCTGCGGCCCGGACTTCCAGGCGTCCTCGAAGACCTCGTGGGCGTGGAACGGCATCCCCGCGTCCAGCAGCCGTTGCGCCTCCGCCAGTGTTTCCGGAGGCGTGCGCACGACCCCCTCCGGCTGGCGCGCGACGCCGGGCGACCCGTACGGCAGGGGGCGTCCCAGCCCGTCACGGGGGCGCGCGTTGTGCGCCCGGCCCTCGGCATCGCGATCCCTGCGCATCTCGTCCACTACTCGATTGTGCCCCGTACCTGCAAGGAATCATGCGAACCCTGTCGGTGAGCACCCGCGCACGACTAGGCTCGACCGTCGACAAGACTGCCTCTGTGGGAAGGGTGGGCATGAAGCCGTCCCGGCCGTTGTACGAACGTGAACCGGAACTCGCCGCCGCTGCCGAGGCGGTGGACGCTCTGTGCGGTGCGCAGGCCGTCGGAGGGCTCCTGGTCTTCAGCGGGGAGGGCGGGATCGGCAAGACCGCGCTGCTCGACGAGATCCAGTCGATGGCCGCCGACCGCTGCACCGTGTGGTCCGCCCGGGGAGGAGAGACCGTCACCTCCGTACCGTTCCACGTCGTACGGCAGTTGCTGCAGCCCGCACTCGACCAGTTCCCGCCGGACGAGACCCGGGCGCTGTTCGGGGACTGGTACGAGACCACCGCCCCGGCCCTGGGGCTGGCCGAGCCGAGCGGGCCCCAGCCCGACCCCCAAGGTGTGCGCGACGGCCTGGACTTCGTCGTCGGCCGGCTCGCGTCCCGGCTCAGCCACCGCCCGTTGCTGCTCATCGTGGACGACGCCCACTGGGCGGACGGCGAATCCCTCGCCTGGCTTTCCTCGTTCACCGCGCGCCTCGGTGAACTGCCGGTCCTGGTGGTGCAGGCGCACCGCCCGCAGGAGCTGGCCGAACGCGACGCCAACTACATCGCGGACCGTGCCGCCGAGCGCGCCCAGGGCAGTCAGGGCAGGGTCACCCGCGTCGCCCTGCGCGCCCTCACACCGGACGCCACCGCCGTACTGGTCCGGGCGGCGCTGGGCGAACACGCCGACGACCCGTTCTGCCGCGAGGTGTGGGCCGTCACCGGAGGCAACCCGTACGAGGCGGTCGAACTGGTCGCCAAGGTCCAGGACCACGAACTGCCTCCGGTGGAGGAATCGGCGGGCGAACTGCGGGCGCTCGGCGCCTCCGCCAGGGGCAGCGGGCTGGTCGCCCGTCTGGAGCGGCTCGGCACGAACGCCAACCGGTTCGCCTGGGCAGCGGCCGTCCTCGGCACCGACATCTCGCAGGAACTGGCCGCCACCCTCGCCGGGATGAGTTCGGCGGAGGCCGCCGACTGCACGGCCCGGCTGCGCGACGCCCGTATCGTCAGCGGCTTCGATCCGTTGGAGTTCGTCCACCCGCTCATCGCCTCCGCCGTCTACCGCTCGATCCCTCCGGCCACCCGCACCGCCATGCACGGGCGTGCCGCCTGGGCGATCACCCGGGCCGGTCTCGGAGCCGCCGCGGCCTCCCGGCACCTGCTGGAGGTCCACCCGGACGACGACCAGGAGCTGGTCGCCCAGCTGCGGGAAGCCGCCGGCCAGCACCTCGCCGTCGGCGCGCCCGAAGCGGCCCGCCGCTGCCTGGAGCGGGCGCTGGAGGAGCCGCCGCGCCCCAAGGACCGGGCCGTCCTGCTGTACGAGCTGGGCTGCGCGACGCTCCTCAGCTCACCGCCCACCACGGTCCAGCACCTGCGCGCCGCCCTGGACATGCCGGGGCTCGACGACGGTCTGCGGATCGACGCCACCTTCCGGCTCGCCGCCGCGCTCGCCCACAACAACCAGCTCAAGGAAGCGGCGATCTCGCTGGCCGCCGAGGCCGCGCGCACCGCACCCGGCCCCGGGCTGATGCGGTTGCAGGCAGCCCACTTCATGTGGGAGGGCATGCAGGCCGTCGAGGAGGACGGTCCGACCCGCTCCCGGCGGCTCACCCTCAACGCCGACCACCTCAAGGGCCGCGACAACGCCGAGCGGGCACTGCTCACCCTGCGGGCCTTCGACGGGATGCTGCGCGGCGAGAACGCCCAGCTCATCGTGGACCTCTGCGAACGCGCCCTGATCGACGGAAGCCCCGCCCGCGGGCTCGGCTGGACCGACACCGAGTGGGGTTTCGAGTTCCCCACCATGGTCGGCATCACCTACACCTTCGTCGATCAGCTCGACCGCGCCGAAAGCCTCTTCGGCGAAGCGGTCCGGGCCTTCGAGATCTCCGGCTGGAGCGGGGCCCACCTGGCGTTCGCCCACACCCTGCTCGGTATGGTCCACCGCCGTCGCGGGCGTCTCGCGGAGGCCGAGGGCTTCCTGCGCGAGGGGCTGCGCCTCGCCGACCGTGTCGGCTCGGGGCTGCCCGTCCACTGGGACGCGACGTGTCTGCTCATCGACACCCTGCTGGCCCGGGGCCGTACCGAGGAGGCCCGCGGCATCGCCGACCGCTACCACTTCGGGCCGCCCTACCCCAGCGCCATGGTCCTGCCGGACGGGCCGTGCATCCGGGGCCGGCTGCTGCTGGCGGAGGGCCGCACGAAGGAGGCGATCGCCGAGCTCGAAGCGGCGGGCGCCGCCCTGGAGGCGAGGGAGCGTTTCAACGGCGTCTGGGCTCCCTGGGCCGGCGACCTGGCGCGGGCGCTGGCCCAGGAGGACCCGGCCCGCGCGGCCCATCTCGCCGCCCGCAACCGTATGCACGCCGAACGGTTCGGCACACCCACCGCCATGGGCGAGGCCCTGCGCTGTGTCGCCCTGTTCGCACCGCCGGAGCGGTCCGCGCAGCTGCTCGCCGAGGCGGTGGGCCACCTGGAGAGGTCCACCTCCTCCTACGAGCACGCCCTCGCCCGGGTCGAGTACGGCATCGCGATCGGTTCGCACCGGGAGCTGGCCCGTGCGCAGAAGCAGGCGATGGCCTGCGGAGCCGAGGGCCTGGCCGCCCGCGCCCAACAGGCGCGTGCGTCGATCCGGTCCTCTGAGTGAGGTAATGTTTGTCCTGCGCGGCCACCCGGGAAACCGGGGGGAAACGCGGCGGGACGTGGCGCAGCTTGGTAGCGCACTTGACTGGGGGTCAAGGGGTCGCAGGTTCAAATCCTGTCGTCCCGACTGGAGACAGTCGTAGATCAGGGCCGGTTTCGGAGTAATCCGAGACCGGCCCTTGATCATTTTTTGGGGACCAGAGGGACAGCCCTGCTCGCCCTGGCTCACTTGCGGTGCGGTGACACCTGAGCCAGGCCGGCCGCCGGGTTCGGGATCGCGACCGTCTACCGCTACATCCGCGAAGCTGTCGAGGCCCTGGCCGTGCTCGCCCCGTCCCTGGCCGAGGCGATGCACACGATCCAGGCGAAGGCGTTCGCCATCCCCGACGGCGCCCTGCTGCCGATCGACCGCCTCGCCGAGTCAGCGTGCCGGGACCGGGTCCGTCGGAATCATCCGGCGACGGAGCCGTGGGCGGTGGCAGCTGCGGCGTCCGGGTGGATGGCGAAGACCTGGTCCAAGCCGACGATGCGCAGGATGCGGGCGGTGTTGGCAGGCACTGCGGCCAGGGCTATGCCCCCTCCCTGTTCGACGGCCACGCTCCGGGCGGAGAGCAGGGCGCTGATCCCGCTGGAGTCGCAGAACTCCAGACCTGCCAGATCCAGGACCAACAGCTGCCCTACGGCAACAGTCACGCCGTCCACGGCCTTGCGCAGTTCGGATGCCGTGTAGTGGTCGAGGTCACCGGCGATCTCCAGTACGGGACCGGTGCCGGCGTCGCGGATGGTGATCGTGAGTGGGCTCATGTCAGGTCTTCGCTCGCGGAGGTGGGGCGGGCGGCGGGCACGCCGAGGGCGAGTAGCGCGGTGTCGTCGTCGAGTCCGTCGCCGAAGGAGGTCAGCAGCCCGCTCAGGGCGGTGATCAGGGCCTGGGGTCCCGCTGGCGGCTGGGCGGCGGTGAAGGTGCGTAGGGCGTCCTCGCCGTACAGCTCACGTTCGGGTCCGATGCGGGCTTCGGTGAGGCCGTCGGTGTACAGGAGCAGCGTGTCGCCGGGCAGCAGATCGGTGCGGGCGGCGGTGAACGGGGCCTGCGGCAGGACGCCGATGAGCAGTCCGCCGGGGGTGGGGAGGTAGTCGGCGCTGCCGTCCGCGCGCTGGATCAGTGCGGAGGGGTGGCCGCCGGAAGCCAGGTGCACACCGACGTGGCCGTCGCCGGGTTCGAGGACGCCGAATATGGCGGTGCAGTAGCGTCCCTCGCCGCTGGCGTACCGCTCGTGCAGCACGGTGTTCAGGGTGGTGAGCACGGTGACGGGGTCGGCGTTGTGCAGGGCGGCGGCGCGCAGGGTGTAGCGGGCCAACGAGGTGACGGCTGCGGCCTGGGGGCCCTTGCCGCACACGTCGCCGAGGAAGAACGCCCACCGCCCGGGGCCCAGGGGGAACAAGTCGTAGAAGTCTCCGCCCAGCAGGTCCGGGGAGGCCGTGTGGTAGTAGGAGCCGGCTTCGAGGCCCGGCACCACGGGCAGCGCGGTGGGCAGCAGGCTCTGCTGGAGGACGGCGAGGGCTTCTTGGAGCCGGGCGCGATCGGCCTCGGACCGCCGACGGGCTTCTTCGGCCGCCTTGCGGCCGCGCAGCAGCTCTGCCTCGTAGGCGCGGCGGTCGCGGGCGTCGAAGACGGTGGTGCGGATCAGCATCGGCTCGCCGTCCTGGCTGGTCTTCACCTTCGAGGTGACCAGCACCGCCATCCGCTGCTTTCCGGCGGCCTTGATGTCCAGGGCGATGCCGTTGACCTCGCCCTTCATCTGCAACAGCGGTGCGAAGTGCGTCTCGTGATACAGCTTGCCGCCCACCGTGAGCAGGTCGATGAACTGCATCCGCCCCACCACCCGGGACCGGTCCAGACCCAGCCAGTCCAGCAGGGTGGTGTTGATCTTGGCGATGGTGCCGTCCATCAGCGTGGACAGGTATCCGCACGGGGCCTGCTCGTACAGCTCCTCGGCACTGTCCTCCAAGAGCGAGGTGAACACCGCGTCCGTGGCGTCCACGTCCTGCTCCTCACCCGGCTCGGGCCCTTGGTCGGTGCGGCACATCATCAGGCCGCACTCATGAAGTCGACGATCGCCCGCGCGGTGGCCTGCGGCGCGCTCAGCTGCGGGCAGTGCCCCGTCGCCTCCAGGGTGACCAGCCGGCTGCCGGGGATCGTGTCGCGGACGTAGGCGCCCACCTCCCGGGGAGCGATCACGTCCTGCCGACACTCCAGGACCAGCGTCGGCACCGTGACCGTCTTCAGGTCCTGGCGGCTGTCGGAGAGGAACGTCGTGCGGGCGAAGACGCGCGCCATGTCCGGGTCGGTCGCACAGAACGAGGCCGTCAGCTCCTGACCGAGTTCGGGCCGGTCCGCGTTGCCCATGATGACCGGGGCCATCGCTGCCGACCAGCCCAGGTAGTTCGACTCCAGCGACTCCAGCAGCTCGTCGATGTCCTCGGCGCTGAATCCGCCCCGGTAACCCTCATCATCGATGTAGCACGGAGAGGGCGCGACCATCACCAACCGGGAGATCCGCTCCGGCGCCTTCGCGGTCGCGAGCACCCCGACCATCGCGCTGACCGAGTGCCCGACGAAGGCCACGTCCCGCAGGTCGAACTCTTCGCAGACCTGCAGCACGTCCCGTGCGTAGCCCTCCAGGGAGCTGTAGCGCCGCTCGTCCCAGGCCGACGGGTCGGCCTTGCCCGAGCCCACGTAGTCGAAGAGCACCAACCGGTAGTTCTCGGCCAGGGCGGGGACCACCAGGCGCCACATGTTCTGGTCACAGCCAAACCCGTGAGCCAGCATGACCACCGGTCCGTCCGCACGGCCGGTGACAGTGACGTTGTTCCTGCGACGGATATCCATACCCGCCAGCTTCCCATCCCCCCGTTCCGCCCCGGCGCAGGGGCCCGGTAACCCCGGTGCCCCCCTGCGGTAAGTCCAAGATCACGGGTCCGGCACCCCCCTGTCCGGATGTTTCCGGAGGCTCGTGCGGTCCCAGAGGAACGACGTTCGGGAGAGCCCCGCGTGCGGGCGGCTCGGACCCGGGAAGCCCACCGAGGACCTGGTCGACCAGGTCCTCGAGCAGCTCCCCCACCTGCGGCCGTGACCTGCCTCAGCACCAAGAATCCGCCGGTGGAGCCGGCCCTGCTTCTGGTCCCTCAGCGGTCTCCTCGACTGGCGGGAGGGACCGGGCGGGGGTGACGAGCCCGACAGGCGGGGCCTGGTAGTTCGAGGGGTTGCTGTCGGAGGAGCTGGGAAAGGGGATGTGTCGGCGTACATCCGAACGTGCGCCGATCGGTACGGATCAAAGTGCACGACCTTGATCTGCTGCTCGTCTGTCCGCAAGGGCGGGCGCTCTCGCGGTGGCTTCACTCCACCGGCATGGCCCGCGCCGCCTGTTGTGTCTTCAGCGCGTGGCCCGGTCGGCTGTTTCTCTCGTGATGTCGGCGTAGAGGCGGAAGAGGGCCGGGCGGGCCTCGCCCCGGTCGCGTTGGTGCAGGGCCGCCCAGCACCGGGCGATGAGCTCCCGGGCCTGGGTGCCGGGCCAGGGCCGGGGCAGGAGCTGAGGCGGCAGCAGCGGGTCGGGCTCCATGGCGCGGGTGAGTTCGGCGGCCAACTCGACAGCGATGGTGAGAAGTGCGGCCGGGGAGAGTTCGACGGGACCGGTGAGCCGGGCGAGGCGGGGCCGGGCGATGCGGCCGAGGCGGTGGTAGCGGTCGGCGATCTCCTGGAGAGGCCACAGACGCCGGGCGAGTTCGGCGGGCTCCCGGATGTCGCCCCTGCGCAGGTCGGTCGTGGTGAGGAGGGTGAGCGCATCGTGGGCGCCGAGGCGGTGGGCCGCTTCTTCGACGTACGGTTCCCATGGGTTGGCGCAGACGTACAGTCCGCCCTGGAGCGGGGCGCCGCCGAGGTGGACGAGTGTCTCGCGCAAGGTGTCCCGGGCGGTGCGCGCCGATTCGGGCACCGCGAAGGCGGCCAGGTGCCAGACTCCGTCCCAGGGTGCGAGCCCGGCGTCCTGTTGGAATGCGTGCCGCAGGAAGTCCGCATGGGGGGCGAGGGCACGCACGGTGTCCGTGGTCGCGTGCAGTTCCGCCTTGCGGCCCCGGCCTTCGTGGGTGAATCGGCCTTCGGTCACGAGGCGTTTGACGCACAGCCGTACCTGCTGGTCGCTCATGCCCAGAGTGTTGGCGACGGTGTACAGCTCGTCCGCGTCCACGGCGCCGTCCTCGCGGATCAGCGCGTGGACGAGCATGCGGGTGGGGATCTCGACGTGGTCGGTGTCGGCGCTCACAGTTCTCCCGCCCCTCCTGTTCCGACCGGGCGGTGCATGGTGGTCACCGCGCCGAATCCGAACAGCCCGCGCAGGTAGGGCGTGTACTCGGTCCGTACGGCCGTGAAGCCGCGCCGCTCGTACAGGGCCCTGGCGCGTGGGTTGGTGTCGATCACGTCCAGTCTGATCTCCCGGCAGCCCTGCTCCGCCGCGACGGCGGCCACCTCCTCGATGAGCAGGCCTCCGACGCCGCGGCCGCGCATGTCCGGGTCCACGGCGATGCCGTCCATGACGAGCTGTCCGGGGGCCGGGCGACGTTCGAACAGGGAGAGGAGCAGGAGTCGGTGCAGTCCACGCAGGCGCCCGTAAGCGCGCAGGACGGCGCGGGCCGATCCTCCGGTGAAGGCCCGCCCGCCGTGGTGGTAGCCGGCGAGGCCGACGAGCTGCCCGTCGAGGAGTGCGCAGACCGCTCGATCGGTGTTCAGGTGGGCGGCGATAAAGGGCACCGCCTTGCTCGCCGGGTTCAGGGCGGGACCGAGTTTGCGGCCGAAGGCGTCCCAGTACAGCTCGGCCACCCGCCGCTCGGCTCCAGCCGGAACACCCCGCCGCACCGTCATCGGTCCGGCCGCGGGCCCTGTCGTGTCCACTCCCATGCCGTGCCTCCTCTTCTCTCCACGATCGAGACCCAAAACTATCAGATTTACAACGGTCGTTTCCGTGATGATAGTTTCGTTGTCTGCTTCCCACCCGAACAGAGGCGGCCCTCCCATGTGTCCGAAGACCCAGCCCCGACGACGCGGGCTCCGCATCACCGTGTGGTCACTCGTCACGGTCCTGATCCTGGCCGTCGGTCTCGTCGGTGTGGTGCTGTGGCAGAACTCCTACGGCATGGACGAGCAGCGGGTCACGATCCGCCGCGGCGGCCACACCCTCAACGGCGTACTGGCCGTCCCCAAGGACGGCCGCAACCGCCACGGCCTGGTCGTGTACGTCCACGGCGACGGCCCCGTCGACGCCACCCACGACGACGGTTACAAGCCCATGTGGGAGGCGAACGCCAAGGCCGGGTACGCCTCCCTGTCCTGGGACAAGCCCGGCGTCGCGGGCGCGCCCGGCGACTGGCTCGACCAGTCCATGGACGACCGGGCCGACGAGGCGGCCGCCGCCATCGCCTGGGCCCGCGCGCGCCCGGACGTCGACGGCGACCGGATCGGACTGTGGGGTGCCAGCCAGGCGGGCTGGGTCCTGCCGAAGATCGCCGCCAAGACGCCCGTGAGCTTCGTCATCGCCGTCTCGCCCGCGATCAACTGGCTCCAGCAAGGCCGCTACAACCTCCTCGCCGAGCTGCGCGCCGACAACGCATCGGCAGCCCGCACCAAGGCGGAGGTCGCCAAGAGCGACACCACCCGTCGGCTGCTGGGACGCCGCGCGAGCTTCGAGGAGTACGTCAGGGCGATGGGCGGCGACGCGGACGGTATGACCGCCGGCCGCTGGGGCTTCGTCTCCAAGAACTACACCGCGGACGCCACGCGAGACCTCCGCGCCCTGCGCGGCGTACCGGTGCTGCTGGCCCTCGCGGGACATGACATCAACGTGGACACCGCCGACACGGAGCGCACCTACCGCCGAGTGCTGGGAGCAGGCGGCGCGTTGACGGTCAGGCATTACCCGGACGCGACCCATTCACTGCTCAAGCAGTCCATCGAGCAGTCGGAGCTCGAAACCACTCTCACCGCGCTCTTCGCCCCCCGCTCGCTCTTCGCGGACGGGTTCCTGGACGGCCAAGGACGGTTCCTCCAGGAGCTCGGCCGAGGCGGTCGCGTCACTTCATGACACTCTCGCAGGCCCGGCTGTGGCGCGGGGCGCACGTTCACGTGTACTGGCCGGTGCACTTCGAAATGGACGCCGACAGGGTAGGTCTTCAGCCGCTACTCGATCCGCCCAGCCGGCGGTTTGCGCTGGTCGAGGACGGCGGCGAGCGAGCCGACCGGGCTCGGGGCGATCAGGGCGGCCGCCTCGGCGCCGGGGGGACGAGCCGCTCGGGACACGCCACTCCGCCCGCCCCGAAAGTGCCGTGCCCGCCCGCCCCTGTTCTCGGGGCGGGCGGGCACGGGGGAGTACCGGGGATTACTTCAGGCCGCTGCTGATGGCCGTCACCAGTTCGCCGTTTGCCGTGTCACCGTTGAACTCCCAGAAGAACGCGCCCCCAAGGCCCTGGCTCTTGGCCCACGCCATCTTGGTGCCGACGGTCGCCGGGGTGTCGTAGCTCCACCAGTTGTTCCCGCAGTGTGCGTATGCCGTGCCTCCGACCGTGCCGGTGGCCGGGCACGCCGTCTTGAGGACCTTGTAGTACTGGTTGCCGGGCTCGATTCCGGCCGCCGGACCCGTGGCCGTACCGCCAGGAGCCGACTGGGTGACACCCGTCCAGCCGCGGCCGTAGAAGCCGATGCCCAGGAGCAGCTTGGAGGCCGGGACGCCCTTGGCCTTCAGCTTGGCGATGGCGTCGGCCGAGTTGAAGCCCTGCGCCGGGATGCCCGGGTAGGAGGTCAGCGGGGAGTGCGGGGCCGTCGGGCCCTGCGCCGCCCAGGCGCCGAAGTAGTCGTACGTCATCACGTCGTACCAGTTGATGTACTGTGCGGCGCCTCCGTAGTCGGCGGCGTCGAGCTTGCCCCCGTTGGAGCCGTCCGCGGTGATGGCCGCGGTGAGGAGGTTGTTCGGGCCGAACGCGGCCCGCATGGCCTGCATCATGTTCTTGAACGCGGCGGGGCCGCTGGTGTCACAGGACAGCCCGCAGGCGTTGGGGTACTCCCAGTCCAGGTCGATGCCGTCGAAGACATCGGCCCAGCGGGGGTCCTCGACCAGGTCGTGGCAGGACTGGGCGAACGCGGCCGGGTTCTGGACGGCCTGGCCGAAGCCGCCGGACCAGGTCCAGCCGCCGAAGGACCAGAGGACCTTGATGTGCGGGTACTGCGCCTTCAACTTGCGCAGCTGGTTGAAGTGGCCCCGCAGCGGCTGGTCCGAAGCATCGGCCTTGCCGTCGACCGACTGGGCGGCGCTGTAGGGCTTCTGGTAGTCCTCGTACGCGTCGCCGATGGTGCACTTGCCGTTCTGCACGTTGCCGAAGGCGTAGTTGATGTGCGTGATCTTCTCGGCGGAGCCGGAGGCCACGAGATCCTTCACCGTGTAGGAGCCCCAGTTGGTGAAGTAGCCCAGGTTGATCTTCCCGTTGCCGCCGGGGTTCTCGCCGCCGCCGCCCCCGGCGGTGCGGACCGTGGTGGCGGCCGAGGCGGGGCCCGTCTGGTCGGCGGTGTCGCGGGCCACCACGGAGTAGCTGTAGTCCGTGCCCGCGGTCAGGCCGGTCTGGGTGTACGTGGTGCCGGTGACGGTCGCGACCGTCGCTCCGTCGCGCTTGACGTCGTAGTTCTTGACGCCCTTGTCGTCCGTGGCGGCCGCCCAGGACAACTTCACCGAGGAGTTGGTGATGTCGCTCGCGGTGGGCTTGCCCGGCGCGGTGGGGGCGGTGTCGCCGGGGTTGGTGGAGCCGCCGTCGCACGGGTTGCCGTTGAGCTTGCAGCCGGAGGGTGCGCCGGTGCCGGAGCCGTTGAAGCCGAAGGAGACGGACGCGCCGGGGGCCAGGGTGCCGTTCCAGCCGAGGTTCTTGGCGGTCCAGTGGTTCGCGGAGTTGGTGACGCCGGCGTCCCAGGCGGAGGTGACCTTGGTGTTCGCCGGGAAGTCCCACTCGACGGTCCAGGCGGAGAGCGTGGTGGTACCGGTGTTCTTCACCGTCCACCTGCCCTCGAAGCCGCTGCCCCAGTCGGATGCCTTGGTGTAGACGGCGGTGGCCGAGGTCGCGGCCTCCGCCGGGGTTGCGAGGCCCACCATGGCGGCCAGCGGCAGGAGAAGCGCCGTGGCTCCCGCGACGGCCTTGGACCGCTTGGCCGGGGAGACGCGCTGTGAGGATCTGGTGAGGCGCCATCGCGTTTTCGTACTCAACGCTGCTCCATAAGTGGGGGGCTTCAAGGGACAGGGGGAATCCCTGGCCCGTCAACCCTGCGTGGCCACGAGCACGTAGCTTTCTCCTCGGCGCCCCGCAGTGTTGCCGTGACCCTAAGAAGGACTAGACCAATCGTCAAGGGGTCTGGGCCAAAGAGGAGTTGAGATCAGGGAACTCGAGTGCCTACGCCTCCAGGGGCGCCGAGCCCCTACCCGCCAGATACCGGACGCCGGCGTCCTGGCCTACGAGCGGCAGGGCGGAGCGCCTCATCCGCACACGCCGGGGCGGCCTACGGCGCGTCCAGTACCGCAGCGACCTCATCGACGGCTGCCTCGCCGAGACCGGCCTGACTGTCCGACCCGCCTGACCAGCAGCACGACATCCCGAGTTCAACCTCGGTAACCGGCTCGACGCGCCGCGGTTTCGGTCTCCCGAACGGGTGGAGACCGCTGGGTGACCACGCGGGCGGCAGCCCTAACGGTGGTTGAGATGCTTGCGCGCGACCCCGGCGAACGCGCTGATGGCCGACTTCAGGAGCTCGGAGTGCTCCCGGGGGAGATCCGTCGGCGTGGAGGGAGGCAGCCCCCCGTCGGCGGCCTCGAAACCGTCCCCGATGCCGTTGAGCGTAGCGCCCAGTCGTTCGGCTGCGGCCTGAACGGCGCGGGCGGCCGCTGCGACGCTCGAAGGCCCCTCCAGCTCGACCTGACGGGCTGCGGCCGCCACCGGCTGGGGGTCGGCCGCGGACGAGACGGCCCGTCGGAGGGCGGACCGTTCCGAGTCGCTGTGCCGGACCGGGAGACCTTCCTGCTCGTTGAACAGGTCATCGAGCAGGAAGCCCGCCTCTTCCAGCACGGCTCTGGTCCCGGCCTCGTAGGCATGCGCGGCTCTCAGGAGTTCGGAGTAGACCTCCCGTTGCGCCGTGCGGCGCGTGACGTCGAGGGATCCGAGATAGGCGCTGCGGGCCGCCTTCGACGCTCCGACCACAGCAGCGGCACCGCCGATCAGGGCGCCGGCCAGGGCGCTGCCCGCCCCGATCAGCGCGATCACCACCCCGTTCTCCATAGGTGGATCCTGCCCTGAACGTGCTGGGCCGTCTACGGTCGGGCCGCTCCGTAGCAGTCGGTGCGCAGCATGGTTGAACGTGGACGGACCGGTGGTGAGGTGGAGGGGCGGGCACGGGCCCGAGGTGACCGGTGATCCGGGCCGCCGCTGACGTGAACGCTCCGACCGGCGGCACCGGTCCTCCGAGGGCGTTGCAGGCCGGACATGCCCGCGGTGGCCGCCGAGGCAGGCCGGCGCAGCGCGGAGGACATCGACCGCCGGTGGGCCGGCCGGATCGGCGATCGGCCTCTGGCCGAATGCCGTGCCGCCCTACGGGAACTGGTCAACGAAACGACGGACTCTCCTGTTCCGCCTCCCTCGGCAAAGGGTGTTGCAGCCGCAGAGTGGGCGACTGACCGGGCACCGGACTTCCGGGCCTCTGCGGAGGGAGACGACTGGCGCACTCATGGCGGGTCTGGGCGTACTGGCGGTAGGCGCCGTCCCCGCGGCCATCGCGCTCAACAGTTCAGGGGGAGACCGGGCAGGGGGAAACGCCTCCAAGGGCAGGAAAGAAGAAGGAGTCCGTGTTCGCGGAGTCGTACTGACGGGCCGTACCTCACCCATCGAAGCGGTGGCGTTCAGCCCGGACGGAAAGAGTGTGGCCGGCGGCGGCGAGGACATGTCCGTGCGGCTGTGGAAGCTCCCCTGAGGGAGCGTCACCCGCCGCCCCTTTCCCCATGATCGTTCGTTCCCGCCCCTGCCCGTCGCACGGTCATGCCGTACGTACGGGCAGGATCCGCGGAGGCCACCGTAGGAGAAGGGGCTCGACCAGTGGATTCGGGAACTCTCGCAGCCTGGTTGACCGGTTGCGGAATCACCGCTCGGATTCCGGGTCGGCGGAGACGGGCCCGGATGGCGTGAGACGAGTACGCCTTGCCGGCCGGCACCGCGCCAGGGGCGCCCCCGGGCCGGCCGGTCGGTCGCTGCACCCGCAGGCGGACCCGGGGCTGAGGGAATGCGGGCGGGTCTCCGGCCCGGTCAGGAGTGAGGACGAGAGCGAGCGCCCGACAGCGGCTCTCCGCTGACGGGCCGGCGCCCTGGGCGGGGGCGGGCCCCCGCCTGTCGGGTCAGGTGCCGAGGGCGTGCCCGGTCGTCGAGTCGACGTGCTCCGGGATCTCGTCGTGGCGATCGCCCACGGACGGCGTCCCGGTGGGCTCGAACAGGAGGATCGCGGTGGGGGACGGGGCGTACGGCTTGTGCTCCGTGCCCCGGGGAACCGTGAAGACCGCCCCCCGGGGGAGCAGGACCGTGCGCTCCCCGGCGGGCTCGCGCAAGGAGATGTGCAGCTCGCCGTCGAGTACCAGGAAGAACTCGTCGGTGTCGTCGTGGACGTGCCAGAGGTGTTCGCCCTCGACCTTCGCGACGCGGACGTCGTAGTCGTTGACGCGCGTGACGATGCGAGGGCTCCACAGAGCGTCGAAGGAGGCCAGAGCATGGCTGAGAGAGAGGGGTTCGTTACTCACGGGCTCATCCTGCGCTGTTCCGCAGGGGCGCCGGGAGTGCTAGGAATCGCACATGGCGAAAGAATCCTCGCACACGGACCCCGCGGCGGGCGTGCACCGGGTCGTCGTGATCGTGGACGAGAACTCGAACCCCTTCGAGCTCGGCTGCGCGACCGAGGTCTTCGGTCTGCGCAGACCGGAGATCGGCCGTGACCTCTACGACTTCGGACTCTGCTCCCCGGAGCCCCGCACCCTGATGCGGGACGGATTCTTCACGCTCACCGGGGTCGACGGCCTGGAAGCGGCCGATGCGGCGGACACCTTGATCGTCCCCAACCGCCCGGACGTCGAGGTGCCCCGCCGCCCCGCTGTCCTCGACGCCGTCCGACGGGCGCACGCACGCGGTGCGCGGCTGGTCGGCTTCTGCAGCGGAGCCTTCACCCTCGCCGAGGCCGGAGTCCTCGACGGGCGCCGGGCCACCGCGCACTGGCAGTGGGCGGATTCCTTCCGGGCCCGCTTCCCCTCCGTCCGCTTCACCTCGGACGTGCTGTTCGTGGACGACGGCGACATCCTCACCGCGGCGGGGAGTGCGGCCGCGCTCGATCTCGGGCTGCATGTGGTGCGCCGCGACCACGGTGCGGAGATCGCCAACTCGGTGAGCCGGCGCCTGGTCTTCGCCGCGCACCGGGACGGCGGACAGCGGCAGTTCGTGGAGCGGCCCATGCCCGACCTGCCCGACGAGTCCCTGGCGCCCGTCCTGGCCTGGGCCCAGGAGCGGTTGGACTCACCGCTCACCGTCTCGGACCTCGCGGCCCGTGCGGCGGTCAGTCCGGCGACGCTCCACCGCCGCTTCCGGGCGCAACTGGGCACGACGCCGTTGACGTGGCTCACGGGGGAACGCGTTGCTCTGGCGTGCCGGCTGATCGAGCGGGGCGAGTCCCGGTTCGAGGTGGTCGCGCGACGCAGCGGGCTGGGCACCGCCGCCCATCTGCGCACCCTGATGCGTCGTGAGACCGGCATCCCACCGTCGGCGTACAAGCGCCGGTTCGGGCCGGGAGCGGACTGAGGGGGCGCGTCCCCGGGCGACGAGGACGGGGCGCGTCCCCGGGCGACGGACCGGCGTTCCGAGGCAGAGGTGTCACGGCACGGTGGGACCGTCCTCGCGGGGCGGCCCGCCCACGGCCGTGCGCGGGCGCCGGGGACGTGCGCGGACAGCGGGGGCACGCCGGAGACATCAGCCCGCACCCGCCGGCGGCATACCGGGGCGAAAGCCGTGTTCACCGACTCGTCAGGATCTGTGGGGACAGGTTCTTGACCATGGTGGTGGTCCAGCGCATCTGCCGCAGCGTCCGAGGGTGGCAGGACGTCGCCAGGTCCAGCAGCCGTGTGTCCTTCGCCGCCCGGGCCGCTTGGGCGAGCATCTCCCAGTACAGGGAGTTCCCCGCCGCACCGAGGTGGAGCTCCCGCAGGTCTTCGAGCAGGAGGAGACCTGGCGGGGGTCGACGGCCCGGGATGCCGGCGGGCTTCTCGCGGTGCGCCGGCGCCGGGCCGGCGGTGGGCCGGTGGGCGGGGCCGTCGAGATCCAGGCCGTAGTGCCCGGCTGCCGCCGCCAGCCGGACGCAGTGCTCGTTCGACCAGGCGACCAGCTCCTTCGCCACGTGGCGGACCTCGTGTTCGGCGCTGTGGCGTTCCGCGACGACGGCCAGTTCCCCGGCCAGGCGCCGCTCCCCGTCGTGCAGCGCGCGCAGGACGAGGGCGATCGTGTTCACTGTGAGGCTCCATCGGTGTCGTCCCCGTACGGGCCGGTCGTCTCCCGGACCCGCGCCGAGGCGCCGCCTCGGGTGGGGCGGACCCCGCCCGGGCGGACGGGCGCCGACGCGGTGGTCGTGGGGGCCGGCGCGGAGCGCCCCGCGCCCTTCTCGACGAGGGCGAGCGCGGCGGCGGCCGTCTTGAACAGCGGCTGCTTGGATGCCGGATCCCAGTCGGTGACGGTCGTCTCGTTGGCCGCGCGCGGCGGGGTTCCGTCGTCCGGCCCCGAACCGGAGGCCGTGTCCCAGTAGCCGTAGTGGAAGGGGACGAAGAGCAGGCCGGGCCGGATACCGGTGATCCTCAGACGCCCTCGCAGAGCGCCCCGGGGGGTGGTGACCTCCACGACGTCGCCCTCGTCCAGCCCCTGGGCCGCCGCGTCGGAGGAAGAGATCTCCACCCATACGTCGGGCGCCGCCGCGTTCAGCTGAGGGGTGCGGCCTGTCTTGGTGCGGGTGTGGAAGTGGTAGAGGGTGCGCCCGGTGGTCAGCTGGAACGGGTGGGCGTCATCCGGTGCTTCATGCGGGGGAACGTAGTCGGCGGCTTTCAGCATCGCCCTGCCGTCAGGGTTGAGGGACCGGTACTCGTCGGCGGTGACGGAGGCGCCGGTGAGGAGGTCCTTGCCGTAGCTCTCGCACGCGTCCGGGCCCGCCCAGGTGATCCCCCGGGTGTACAGGCGGTCGGTTCCCCCCGGCGCCTGCTCGGTGCACGGCCACTGGATTCCGCTGCCCCCGCGGAGTCCGTCGTAGGTGAGGCCGGTGTAGTCGCAGGGGCGGCCGGCACTGCAGCGTTTCCACGCCTCGAAGGCGGACTCGGGGTCGTGCCAGGTGATCAGCGGCGCGCCGTCCTTGTCGGTGAAGCCCATGCGCCGGGCGTAGTCGAGGAAGATGTCGAGGTCCGCTCGCGCCTCGCCCGGCGGTTCCACCGCCTTGTCGGACAGGTGCACGGTACGGTCCGCGTTGGTGAAGGTGCCGGTCTTCTCGCCCCACGTCGCCGCCGGCAGGACCACGTCCGCCAGCTGGGCGGTCTCCGTCAGGAACAGGTCCTGGACCACGACGAACAGCCGGTCCTGGGAGAGGACGGAGCGGATGCGCGACAGCTCGGGCAGGGAGACGGCAGGGTTGGTGCCGCTGATCCACAGCATGCGGATCGAGCCCTGCTCCGCGTAGCGGAACATCTGCATGGCGTGGGTGGGCGGGGCGTAGTGGGGGATCGTCGCGGGTTCGACGTTCCAGACCCGGGCGAGGTCGGCCACGTGCTCCTCGTTCTGCCAGTTCCGGAAGCCGGGGAGGTCCCCGTTGGCACCGCATTCGCGGGTGTTCTGCGCCGTGGGCTGCCCGTTCATCTGCAGTACGCCGGCGCCCGGCCGTCCCAGCATGCCGCGCAGGAGGTGCAGGTTGTTGATCTGCACGGCGGCGGCGGTGGCCTGGTGGGACTGGTAGACCCCCTGCAGGACGGTGGACAGGAGCCTGTCGGCCGTACCGAGCACCTCGGCCGCTTCCGCGATCCGCGCGGCCGGAACGTCGCAGACGCGCGACGCCCAGGCGGGGGTGCACTCCTTGACCGTCTTCGCCAGCTCGTCGAATCCGACGGTGTGGGCGTCGACGTAGGCGTGGTCGACGCGGCCGCTGCGGATGATCTCGTGCAGGAGCGCGTTGAGCAGGGCCACGTTCGTCCCGACCCGCGGAGCCAGGTGCACGGCAGCCGCCCGCGCGACCCGCGTGGGCCGCGGATCCACGCATACCAGGCGGGGCGGGTCGCCCCCGTCGAGCCGGTCGAGGACGCGCATCCACTGCACGGGCTGGGTCTCGGCGAGGTTGTGGCCGAAGAGCGCGATCACATCGGCGTGGTCGATGTCGTCGTACGTACCGGGCTGGCCGTCGCAGCCGAAGGACTCCTTGAGCGCCTCGGCCGCCGTCGAGGTGCACAGACGCGTGTTCCCGTCGAGGTGGTTCGTGCCGATACCGGCCCGGGCCGCGACCGCCAGCGTGTAGTACTCCTCCAGGAACAGCTGGCCGGAGGTGTAGAACCCGATCGATCCGGGCCCCCGTTCCCGGAGCAGCTCGCGCGAGTGAGCGGCCACCAGGCCCATCGCGGTGTCCCAGTCCGTCGGGACCAGCTTCCCGTCACGGCGGACGAGCGGTTGGGTCAAACGGTCCGGTGACGCGTTGGCCTGCCAGCCGAACACGTCCTTCGGCCCCAGACGGCCGCGGTTGACCCGGTCCGCCTTCCGGCCGCGCACCCCGACCATCCGGCCGTCCTTGACCGCGATGTCCATGGCATCCCCGTCGGAGTGCAGAATCGAAGCGGCCTGGACCCACCGCTCCACCTCCTCGGTCTCCACGCCTTCCGCCAGAAAGGCGTCCACCCGCGGGGGCCACGCCTGACCGCGGGCGTACGGGGTACGGCCGCCCCACGGCTGCGCGATCCGGTCAACCGACGTCTCCATACGCACCTCTCGGCCGGCACCCGCCGGTGCCCGTTTCCTCGACCGACCATCGGTACCCGCCACGGGCGTTCCCTAACAGGGAGGACGTCGCCCCGCGTACGTCCACGCATGGGCTCGCCGTCACCGGGCACGCGGCCGGATACACACGACCGTCCCCTTGCGAAAGGACCCCGCATGCCCGAGGACCATCGTCAGAACATCTTCGTCGTCGGCCTCGACGAGGCCAATCTGCCCACCTTGCGTGCCGTTCCGGACGCGGACTCCTACCGTTTCCACGGGCTGCTCACCGTGGAGGAGCTCCAGGAGGGCGAGGTCTCCGTGAACGACCTCCTCGACCGGGCCCGGAAGGTGCTCGACGCGCACGAGGGGAGCATCGACGCCATCGTGGGCTACTGGGATTTCCCCGTCAGCACCATGGTCCCGATCCTCGGCAAGGAGTACGGCACCCGCACCACGAGCCTGGAGTCCGTGGTGAAGTGCGAGCACAAGTACTGGAGCCGGCTGGAGCAGCGCAAGGCGGTCGACGCGTATCCGCGCTTCGGCCGCGTCGACCTCGACACCGACGACCCGCGACCGCCCGAGGGCGTCTCCTTCCCGATGTGGCTCAAGCCGGCCCTCGCCTACTCGTCCGAGCTGGCCTTCGGTGTGAAGGACGAGAGCGAGTTCCGTGCCGCGGTGAAGGAGATCCGGAGCGGTATCGGACGGGTCGGACGCCCCTTCGAGACCGTGCTCGACATGCTGGAGCTGCCCGAGGAGATGGACGGCGTCGGAGGCGAGGTCTGCCTCGCGGAAGAGGCGATGACCGGAATCCAGGTGGCCGTCGAGGGCTACGTCCACGAGGGCCGGCCCACCGTCTACGGCGTGCTGGACTCGATCAACTACCCCGGCTCGTCCTGCTTCCTGCGCCACCAGTACCCCAGCACCCTGCCGCCCGACGTCATCCGCACCCTGCACGACGTCAGCGAGCGCACGATGCGCCAGATCGGGTTCGACACGGCCACCTTCAGCATCGAGTACTTCTACGACCCCAAGACCCGTGACGTCAGCCTGCTGGAGATCAACCCACGCCACTCCCAGTCCCACGCGGAGCTGTTCCAGTACGTCGACGGCGTCCCCAACCACCACCGGATGATCGCGCTGGCGCTCGGCCGCGACCCGGCGCTGCCCGGCGGCCGGGGCGACTACGCCATGGCGGCCAAGTGGTACTACCGCTGGTTCACCGACGGCAAGGTGCACGGGATACCCGGCCCGGAGCGGATCGCCGAGATCGAGAAGGAGATACCCGGCGTCCGTATCGACGTCGTCCCCGAGGAGGGGCAGAAGCTCTCCACCGTCTCGCAGCAGGACAGCTACAGCTACGAGGTCGCGCACATCTTCACCGGCGGGAACGACGAGGAGGACCTGCGCCGCAAGTTCGACCTCGCCGTGGCGGCCCTGGGCCTCTCCTTCGACTGACCCGCGCGCACCACGGCGGCCACGGGCCCCACCGCACCGAGCGGGCCCGGACACCCGAGCAGCAGAGGAGGTCGCAGCACCATGCGACACGTGGACCAACTCCCCCACGCGGTCAAGGAAGAGAAGCACGTCACGATCCCGATGGCCGACGGAACCCGGCTCTCGGCACGGATCTGGCGCCCCGTCTCCTCCGACACCGAGCCGGTCCCGGCGGTCCTTGAGTACATCCCCTACCGCAAGAACGACCTCACCTCCCCACGGGACTCCATCCACCACCCCTACATCGCCGGGCACGGCTACGCCTGCGTCCGGGTCGACATCCGGGGCACCGGCGAGTCCGACGGAGTCCTCGTCGACGAGTACCTCGAACAGGAGCAGGCCGACGCCGAAGCCGTCCTCGCCTGGCTGGCCGACCAGCCCTGGTGCGACGGCGCCACCGGCATGATGGGCATCTCCTGGGGCGCCTTCGCCGCCCTCCAGGTCGCCGCCCGCCGGCCTCCGAGCCTGCGCGCCATCTGCATCTCGTCCTTCACCGACGACCGGTACGCGGACGACATGCACTACCTGGGCGGCGCCATGCTCTCCGACAACCTGGCCGAGGCCGGCACCATGTTCGCCTACGCCACCTGCCCGCCCGACCCGGCCGTGGTCGGCGACCGGTGGCGCGCGATGTGGGAGGAGCGGCTGCGGGCCGCCCGGCCCTGGGTCCTGGAGTGGCTGCGCCATCCGCAGCGCGACGCCTACTGGCGCCACGCCAGCCTCAGCGAGGACTACAGCGCCCTCGCCTGCCCGGTCCTCGCCTCCAGCGGATGGGCCGACGGCTACTCCAACGCCGTCACCCGGCTGCTGCACCACGTCGACGTGCCCCGCAAGGGGCTGATCGGCCCCTGGTCGCACAAGCTGCCCCACCTGGGGGAGCCGGGCCCCGCCATCGGCTACCTCCAGGAAGTGGTGCGCTGGTGGGACCACTGGCTCAAGGGCGTGGACAACGGCGTCATGGACGGGCCCATGCTCCGCACCTGGATGCAGGAGAGCGTGCCGCCCTCCACCTCGTACGAGGAGCGGCCGGGCCGCTGGATCGGGGAGCCCTCCTGGCCCTCGCCGCACGTCACGGACACCGTGCTGCCCTTCCACGACCGCGGACTCCTGATGCCTCCCGGCAGCGGCGGGGCGGCCGAGCGGCCGGAGGGCCCGGAGCGCGCGTACACCGTCCAGTCCCCGCTGTCCGTCGGCCAGTTCGCCGGCAAGTGGGCGTCCTACAACGCCCCGCCGGATCTGCCCTACGACCAGCGCGAGGAGGACGGCGGGTCGCTCGTCTTCGAGACCGACGTCCTGACCGACCGGGTGGAGATCCTCGGCGCTCCCTCCGTCACCCTCGACGTGTCGGCCGACGCCCCTGCCGCGCAGGTGAACGTCCGCCTCTCCGACGTCGCTCCGGACGGGCGCTCGACGCGGGTCACCTACGGGGTGCTCAACCTCGCCCACAGGAGCAGTGAGGCGGAGCCGAGCGAGCTCGTCCCGGGGGAGCGGTACACGGTCCGCGTGCCTCTGCACGGGGTCGCGCAGGCGTTCCCGCCCGGCCACCGCATCCGGGTCTCCCTGTCCACCTCGTACTGGCCGCTGGTCTGGCCGGCGCCCGAGCCGGTCCTGCTCACGGTGTACGAGAGCGGAAGCGCGCTCACCCTGCCGGTCCGCGACCAGGACGTCGCCACCGACGCGGAGCTGCGCCCCTTCGGCGAGCCCGAGGGCTGCGCGCCGTCGGCCGTCGTCCAGCTCGGCGAACCGGAACAGGCGTGGACGGTCTCCCGCGACCTGGTGAACTACCGGTCCGTGCTCGACATCGTGAAGGACCAGGGAGTGCGGCGGTACGAGGACGCCGGGATCGACGTCGGCCTGCGCGCCTGCGAGCGGTACAGCTGGGTGGCCGAGGACTTCGCCTCGGTACGCGGTGAGTCGGCCTGGACCATGAGCTTCGGCCGGCCCGGGTGGGACGTGCGCGTCGAGACGCGTACCGTCCTGACGTCGGACAGGGACGCCTTCCACGTGGACGCGACCCTGGACGGTTACGAGGGCGGCCGGCGCGTGTTCTCCCGTACGTGGAACGAGGAAGTGCCCCGCACCCGCGTCTAGGACGCCCGCGGGCGGTGCCGCGGCTGGTGGCGGTCGCGCGGCGGGGCGGGCTCCCCGGCGAGTAGCCCCGTCCGAGGGCCGGGGAGCGCCGCGCCCTCCGTGATCAGGGCCGGTTCCGGAGCGCTCCGGAACCGGCCCCCGGTCGTCTCCGGGGCCGGTCGGGGCCGGCTCCGGGGTCCGTACGGAAGGTCAGGAGGCCCGGCGCGAGCGGAGCGAGGCGATGGCGCCGAGGCCACCGCCGACGGCCAGGACGACCAGCCCCCTCAGCCAGACCTCACGTTCGATCTGGGTGGCGAGCAGGAGGCAGGACAGGGCTCCGAGCACCGGTACGACGGTCGGCGCCCGGAAGTGGCGCCCGGGCGCCGGGTCGCGGCGCAGGACCAGGAGGGAGGTGTTGACGAGGAAGAAGACCACCAGCAGCAGCAGGACCAGTGTGGAGGCGAGAGTGGACACGTCGCCGGTCGCCGCGAGGAGGAGCGAGAGCGCGGTGGTCGCGGCGATGGCCGCCCACGGGGTGCGGCGGCCGGGGAGGACCTTCGTCAGGAAGCGGGGGAGGAGGCCGTCCCGCGCCATGCCGTAGGCCAGCCGCGAGGACATGATGCCCGTCAGCAGCGCCCCGTTCGCGACGGCCACCAGGGCGACGGCGCCGAACAGCTCGGTGGGAACCCCTCCTGCCGCCCGGACCACCTCGAGCAGCGGACCGCTCGAGTCCGCCAGCGTCTTCGTCGGCACGGCCGCGGACGCCGCCACACCGACCAGGGCGTACACCGCGCCCGCGGTCAGAAGCGCGCCGAAGAGGGCGCGGGGGTACGAGCGGCGGGGCTCGCGCGTCTCCTCGGCCACGTTGACGGACGTCTCGAACCCGACGAACGAGTAGTAGGCGAGTACGGCGCCGCTGAGCACGGCCGCCACCGGGCCCTCGTGGGAGGTGCCCAGCTCCGTGAGCCTCCCCAGGTCTCCGTCGCCGCGCAGCATGATCCGGACGCCGAGACCGATCACCAGCAGCAGCCCGCCCACCTCGACGACGGTGGCGACGACGTTGGCCCGGGTCGACTCGTTGATGCCCCGCGCGTTGAGCAGCGCCAGCAGGACGAGGAAGACGACGACCACCAGCACCACGGGGAGGGTGACGAACTCGGACAGGTAGTCGCCGGCGAACCCCCGGGCCAGGGCGGCCACCGAGACCACGCCCGCGGCCAGCATGCAGAAGCCCGCGAGGAACCCCAGGAACGGGCCGTAGGCCAAGGTCGCGTAGTGGGAGGCGCCACCGGCGCGCGGGTACTTGGTGACCAGCTCCGCGTAGGAGGCGGCCGTCAGCAGGGACAGGCACATGGCCGCGAGCAGGGGAACCCATACGGCCCCGCCGGACTCGGCGGCGACCTGGCCCACCAGGACGTACACGCCCGCGCCGAGCACGTCCCCCAGAATGAAGAAGTAGAGGAGCCGTGTGGTGAGAGCCTTCTTGAGCGGCGCCGGAGCGTCCGAGGCGGGGGGCTTCGTAGGAGATGGTTTCACGGGGCGCCGGGTACCCCGCCCCCCATCCGGTAATCCGCGTCCCTTCGGCGCCCGTCCGCCCCGCCGGGGAGCCGTCGCGGGCGCCGGCCCGCCTCCGCGGGCCGGCGCCACACCGTCCGGCTCACTCCCGGGCAGCCTCTTCCCGGCCTTCGAACACGCGGCGCGCGACGGCGCCCTCGTCGTCGGCGAGGCCGCCGCGGTCGGGGGCGAACACGGCACCGCAGCGTTCGCACAGCTTCGCCGTTCCGGCGGGGGTGCCGCATGCCGTGCAGAACCGCTGCTCGCCTTCCGCCTCCGATGTCTCCGTCATGATCGGGTCCTCCTTCGTGGTGAGTGCCTTCGTCTCGTACCCGTGCGGGGAGGAACGACTCGGCGCGGGAGGCGGCAGAGGGCCGACGCACGCCGTCCCCGGGGGGCCGCGGCCTCCCCGCGTTCGGTACGCACCGGGGGCCCCGCGCGGGCGGGGCCCCCGGCAGGCGGCGTCAGACAGCCGGGGTGAACCGGTCCCAGACCCGGTGGCGGGCCAGCATCCCGCTCAGGGACTCCAGGACCGCGGCCGGATCGTCGGAGGCCGCCACACCGGGCGCGTCGGGGGCGATACCGGCGGCCCTCAGCGTTTCGAGGCCGCCGGCCCAGGCGCCGACGGCCTTGCCGTGCCGGAACGCCTCGGTGAGCAGCAGCAGGACGCGGGGGTCGATCCCGGCAGCCGCCGCCGCCCCGTCGTCGACCTTGGCGTCGCGGGCGCCGTAGCCGTCCGCGCCCGGGGCGGGGGCGCCGGCGACGAGGAGGGCGTCGAACTCGATCGAGCGCGCGGTGGTGAAGGTGCGCTGGACGGTGACGGGGGCGTCGTCCGGTCCGATGGTGCCGCCGGCCGGGGCGATGACGAGCGGCACCATGCCGGCGTCCAGGATCGTCTGCCGTACGGAGCTGACACCGTCCAGGTCCGCGTCGGCGTCGGCGACGATGCCGATGATCCGGCCGTCCAGCGGCCAGTCCTGGCCGAGCTGGGAGAGCGCGGGGCTCGGAGCGGGGTCGGCGAGCCGCGTGCCGGCGGCCGGCGCGGGGAGGCCGAGCCCCGCGGCGACCTGGGCGCAGAGCTCGGGGTCGATGTTGGCCAGTACGGTCAGGGCCCGCTCCTTGACGGCCTGCTCGTAGCACTTGCCGAGCTCGAAGGTGTAGGCGGCGATGGTGTGTTCGCGCTCGGTGGGGGTCATGCTGAGCCAGAACAGGCGCGGCTGGCTGTAGTGGTCGTCGAAGGAGGCGGGCGCCTTGCGCTCCTTGACGCTCGCGGCGACCGCGGCGGGCACGTCGATGAACGCGCCGGTGTCCTCCCCGGCGAGGAAGGGGCACCCGCCGTCGAGGCTGTTGGGCCGGTAGGGGGCGACGCCGCGGTGGACGGCGGTCTGGTGCATGCCGTCGCGCAGCATGTCGTTGACCGGGGCGTGGGTGCGGTTGATCGGCAGCTGGCCGAAGTTCGGGCCGCCGAGCCGGGTGAGCTGGGTGTCGAGGTAGGAGAACAGGCGGCCCTGGAGCAGCGGGTCGTCGGTGACGTCGATGCCGGGCACGAGGTGGCCGAGGTGGAAGGCGACCTGCTCCGTCTCGGCGAAGTAGTTCGACGGGTTGGCGTTGAGGGTGAGCAGGCCGATCGGCTGGACCGGCGCCAGCTCCTCGGGCACGATCTTCGTCGGGTCGAGGAGGTCGATCCCCGCGAAGTTCTGCTCCGGGGTGTCGGGGAACGTCTGGATGCCCAGCTCCCACTGCGGGAAGGCGCCCGCCTCGATCGCGTCGGCCAGGTCCCGGCGGTGGAAGTCGGGGTCGACGCCGGCGGCGATCTGCGCCTCCTCCCAGACCAGGGAGTGCACGCCGAGCTTGGGCTTCCAGTGGAACTTCACCAGCGTGGTGGCGCCCTCGGCGTTGACGAGGCGGAAGGTGTGGACGCCGAAGCCCTCCATCATCCGGTAGGAGCGCGGGATGCCCCGGTCGGACATGTTCCACAGCGTGTGGTGCGTGGCCTCGGTGTGGAGGGTGACGAAGTCCCAGAACGTGTCGTGGGCGCTCTGCGCCTGCGGGATCTCCCGGTCGGGGTGGGGCTTGCCGGCGTGGATGATGTCGGGGAACTTGATCGCGTCCTGGATGAAGAAGACCGGGATGTTGTTCCCGACCAGGTCGAAGACGCCTTCCTCGGTGTAGAACTTCGTCGCGAAGCCCCGGGTGTCGCGCACGGTGTCCGCGGAACCGCGTGAACCCAGGACGGTGGAGAAGCGGACGAACACCGGGGTTTCCACGCCCTTCGCGAGGAACGCCGCCTTGGTCACGGCGGCCGCCGTGCCGTACGCCTGGAACACCCCGTGGGCGGCCGCGCCCCGCGCGTGCACGACGCGCTCCGGGATCCGCTCGTGGTCGAAGTGGGTGATCTTCTCCCGCAGGTGGTGGTCCTGCAACAGCACCGGGCCCCGCGCCCCCGCCTTCAGCGAGTGGTCGGTGTCGTAGAGCCGGGCCCCCTGGGCGGTCGTCAGGTACGCACCGCTCTGCGCCACTTCCTTCTGCGGAACCCCGGTCTCCTGTCCGGTCGGGCTGTACGTGTCCGGGCCGCGCTGGTCGTGCTTGGGCGGCAGCGGATCCGCCGGCGTGGTCGGCTCGTCCACCGGCGGCGGCACCGGCCCCGGTGCGCCGGGGATCTCGTTCCCCGGGTCGACGGCGTCCTGGACCTTCTCGGCCACCTTGTCGGCCGCGGCCTTGAGGGGGTTCTTCTTCTCGCTCATGGGGTTCCGATCGTTGCGGGGGTCTGTTGCCGAGGGCGGGCGCTCGTCCAGAATGTGCGGCTCAGGGGAGGAGCCGCTACCTGGACGGCTACGCACCGTGTTCGTGGCTCTGGTCGCGTCGGGCCGCCCGCGGCGGGCGGTGCACGCAGGCATGCCGTGCCGCGGAAGGTCTCCGCAGCTCTCGAGGGCACGTTCCCGGTCATGGAACGTCCTCTCCGCGGGGCGCCCCGGGGTCGCCCGGTGCGGTTACGCGCTGTTCGGGTGCGGGACCGGGGGACCATTCGCCGGTGGCAGGGTTCCGGTGGGCGAGTCCGCGGTCGGCGAACGCCTCCAGCCAGCCCGTCATCGGCCACCAGCCCCACCGCCGGTGGAAGATCCCGGCGTTGCGCAGGATGTCGTGCAGGTGCGCCACCGGCGGGTCGGAGACCGGGTGGTGCTGGTGGAAGGCCGGGGCGCCGCCGACCCAGGTGAGCGGGGCGCCGGCCGCCCGGGCCCGCTGGCCGAAGTCGGTGTCCTCGCCGCCGTAGCCTTCGTACTCCTCGCAGAACCCGCCGACGGCCTGCCAGGTGTCGGCCGTCACGGCGAAGGACAGGGACCAGAACAGCCGGTGGTCCTCGCTCCGGCGCAGCTCCCCGGCGGCGGGAGCCGGTCGGCCGGGGTGGGGCCCGGCCAGCTCCGGGAGGTCGGCCAGCCGGTACCCCTGCGGGCCCGGGGGCGGCAGGTAGGACACGGTGCCGCAGAGCAGGGAGCGCCGGTGCCGGGCGTCGAGGGCGACCTCCCGGTAGCGTTCCAGCAGGTGCTCCCCGGGGACGCAGTCGACGTCCAGGAAGACCAGCAGTTCGGCGCCGTCGTCCATCGCGCGGGCGGCGCCGAGGTTCCGGGCCCGGGCCAGCGGCAGGGCCCCGTTCCGCACCGGGCAGTCGACCACCGTCGCGGCGGGCTCCCGACCGGCCACCACCGCGCCGAGCCCCGGATCGTCCATGGCGACGACCACGTACCGGTCGGGGGAGTGCGAGCCGGCCGCGAGGCCGAGGTGCTGCAGAGCCAGATGCCGGTGCCGCCCGGCCGCCGGAGTGATCACCGCTGTACGCATCCGGCCCCCTTTCCCCGGTACGCGGCATCGGCCAGGGCCCGCGCGGCGCGAACGGCGCCGTCCCCGGGCGCCCACTGCGACCAGCGGTCTCCGCCGTGGGCGTGAGCCTGCTCCAGAAGCGGGGCCCACTCGCCGGCCTCCGGCCACCGGGGCGCGACGACGGCCAAGCGGCCGCGGGCGAGGGCGCGCCCGGTGGCCGCCTGCTCGCCGAAGGGACGCTCCTGCGGCACCACCACCGCCGGGCGGCGTGCGGCGGCGCACTCGGCGAGGGCGTTCTGGCCGGCGTGGGTGACCACGACGTCCGCCGCGCACAGCGCGGGCCAGGGGTCCGCCTCCCACCGGCCGTCCGGACCGCCCAGCGTCGTCCACCGCCAGCCGGGGGCGGCGGCCCGCGCGGCGGCGACCTCGGCGGTGGAGACGTCGCGTCCGCCCGACCCCATGAACAGGAGGACCCGCCGGGGGCGCGTCCTCCCCGCCCGTTCGTCCACCGGGGCGGGGGAGCGGCCGTCGAACCGGGAGAACGCCCCGGTGTGGACCGTCTTGGCCCGCCAGTGCTCCGGCCAGCCCGGTTCCGGCAGCGTCGCCGGCCACGGGGCGAGAAGCAGCTCGGCCAGGTCGTAGGCCGTCCGGTGCGGCGTGTCCGTGCGCTCGCCCCGCATGGCCGCGACCGCCGTCGGAACCCCCAGGAGCCTGGCCAGCAGGGCGACTTCGACGGAGACGTCGGAGACCAGGAGCGCCGGTGACGCCGCCGCGATCCACTCGGCGATCCGTGCCATGCGCCCCCGGAGCCCGGCGTGCCCGACCGGCGCCCAGTGCAGCCGTCCTCCGGCCGTCACGTCGCCGAACGCGGTGGGGTCGCCGTCGTCGTCCCTCGGCAGGCGCACCCAGGCGCCGGGCCAGTCGTCGGGGGCCGGGAGGGAGGAGAGCCCGGTCACCGGGAAGGGGGAGTGGGCCGCGATGGACCGGGCGCGGTGGAGGTGGCCGCTGCCGTGGTGGTGGACGTAGTAACCGATCACGCCGCCACCGACCGGTAGAAGCGTTCGTAGCTGTGCGTCATGGCGTCCATGGAGCAGAAGGCTTCCGCGTGGCGTCGGGCGTCGGCCCGGGAGAGGGCGACCGTGGGCTCGACCGCTTCCGCGAGGGCCGCGGTGTCGCCGGGCCGTACGAGACGGCCGCACGCGCGGGTGACGATCTCCGGCAGCGCGCCCCGGGCGAATCCGCAGACGGGCGTGGCGCAGGCCAGCGCCTCCGCCACCACCAGTCCGTACGGTTCGTCCCAGCAGGGAGTGACGACGGCCGCCGCCGAGGACCCCACCAGCTCGCACAGGTCCGGTTGGCGGAGGTGGCCCTCGTAGGTGACGGTGCGGCCGAGCCGGGGGCGGACGCACGCGTCGAAGTAGTCGGCGTCCCCCACCGGCCCCGCGATCCGCAGCCCCCGGCCCGACAGTTCCGCGGCCTCGATCGCCAGATGCACGCCCTTCTCGGGGACGATCCGCCCCGACCAGACCAGGTCGTCCCCGCCGGGTCCGGGGCGCCAGCGCCGGGTGTCGATGCCGTTGTGCACGACGGTGGCCGCGGGGACGATGTGGCGCCAGGCGGCCGCCGTGTGGGCGCTGACCGCGTTGAAGCGCACCGGGCAGTGCGGGGCGACCTGGATGGCCGATTCGATCCACGGGGTGGGCGGGGTGTGCAGCGTGGTGACGACCGGGACGGAAAGCGCGGGGGCCATCGCCACCGGCAGGTAGTTCAGGCTGTTGTTGTGGACGAGGTCGTACCGCGACGGCCCGCGCCCCAGTTCGAGCATCAGCTGGAGGTAGGCGTGGTGCTCCTCGATCCACGGCGCGGCCGCCGTGCTCGTGTCCCGGCGCGCCGTCTCGCTGATCCGGGCCGGACGCAACGGCATCTCGACCACGCCCAGACCGGGGTCGGAGCCGGGCCCCGCGAAGACGGTGACCTCGTGGCCGCGGGCCCGCAGGGCCGTGGAGAGCGTCCAGGTGTGCGCTTCCAGACCGCCGGCGAAGGGCTCGGCGATCGGGTGCCGGGCGGAGGCGATCAGCGCGATGCGCAGCGGCGCCGTCGCCGGACGGGTCGGGGCCTGGGGGGAACCGGTCACAGCAGGTCCGCGTAGAGCATCTCGTGGGCACGGGCGATCCGGACGCGTTCCGCCCCGCGCTCCACCGGGTCGGCACGCCAGGCGGGGCGCTCCTCGTAGGCCGTGCGCACGGCGTCGCGCAGGGACGTCGCGTCCAGGCCCTGCCGGTCGTGTCCGTAGGTGAGGCACGGGCGCTGCTGCGCGTAGAACCCGCAGGACGGAGCGACGACGGTGGTGCCGAGGTCGTAGCACGCCTCCAGCCAGCCGGAGTGGGTGCCGAACCGGTAGGGCAGCACCGACACGTCCAGGCCGATCAGGTAGTCCCACAGCGCGTCGTCGTCGAAGTAGTCGTGCACGCTGAGTTCCAGCCGTCCCTCGCGGTCCATCCCGCGCAGTTCGTCGAGGACTCCGGGCGCGTACCAGTGGCTTGCCGGATCGTCGACGTCCGGGTGGCAGTCGACGCGGAGCACCGCGCCCGGGAGCTCCGCCAGCACGTCGGCGAGCACCCTGACCACCGGCAGGGGGGCCATGTTGGGTCGGATGCTCTTGGCGTGGAGGCCGACGGTGAACGCCTCGTGCCGGGGGCGGGGGCGCACCAGCCCGTCGGGCCCGACGACGTGCGGATGCGGCAGGACCGTGGCGGTGCGGCCCCACCGTGCGGCGATCTCCTGGGCGGCGCCCGGCGTGAGCGTGATGAGCCCGTCCGCCCCGGGGACGAGCACGTCCAGCTGCGCCCGGTGCTCGCCCTCGTCGTGGTGATGGGGGTTGGCCAGGTCGTGGACCGTGTAGACCAGCGGTTTCCCGTTCCGGCGCAGCGCGGCGAGCAGAGCTTTCAAGGAGGCGGGAGACTGCGCGTCGAAGCCGAAGTGCAGGTGGAAGACGTCGAAGGCGTCGGCATGCTCGTCCACCCAGTCCGGGTCGAGCATGACGGGGGGCCACCACTGCTGGGAACCGCTGGGAGCGCCGCACGGGCGGGGGTCGGCGAGCCGGGTCACGCGGTCGCCCTCGGGCGGCGAGAGGTGGCGGACGTAGACGTGGCCGGCCGGTACCGACGCGACCCTGATGGCGTCGGCGGACGCCTGTCGGCGCCCGGACCGCCCCGCCGCTCGCACGCCTCGGGGGGCGGCGGGCGTTCGGAGCGGCGGACGGCCCCGGGGGTGGCGGGCCAGGGGTTCGGCCACGACGGTCTCCTCGTTCTTCGGTCGCCCCCCGCCCCCGGCCCGCGTCGGGGCGGTCGGCGTCCCCGGCGGCCGGTGGACGAGCGGCTGGACCGACGGGGTGAAGGGCTCGGTGGGTGCTCAGGGTCGAGCCTCCGAGTTCCCGCAATCCGCGGATCAAACGCACCTCGGCCGAAGAAGGCGCGGATGCGCAGAGGACGAGTACGTCGGCCGCACGGCGGTGCGGCGGCGGCGGGCGGCCGATTCCCCGGCCGGGCCCTTCCTTTTTCGGCCGACCGGGCGCGTTACACACCGGCCCGGCGGGATACTCACGCCCCAGGCATCTGTCGGCGTCGGGAAATGCATCGGGGTATACCCATGAGCGAACCGCTGGAAGCGGAGAACGAGGACAGAACCGGCGGGAGGGCGGAGACCCCGCGGTCGCCCGTCGGGTCGCACAACGAATGGGATCCGCTGGAGGAAGTTCTCGTCGGCCGTCTCGAGGGCGCCACCACACCCTCACGGCACTCGGTCGTCTCCTGCAACGTGCCGCCGCTGGCCGCCCGGTTTCAGCGGCTCGCCGCCGGAATGAGCTATCCGCGCGCCCTGATCGGACCGGCGCAGCAGGAGCTCGACCGCTTCGTCACGCTCCTGCAGACCCTCGGGATCACGGTCACCCGCCCCGACGCCGTCGACCACCGACGGCGTTTCGCCACCCCCGACTGGTCGTCACGGGGTTTCTGCAACACCTGCCCCCGGGACAGCATGCTGGTGATCGGCGACGAGATCATCGAAACCCCGATGGCCTGGCCGTGCAGATACTTCGAGACCCATTCCTACCGCGGCCTGCTCAAGGACTACTTCCGCAGGGGCGCCCGCTGGACCGCCGCCCCGAAACCGCAGCTCACCGACGCGCTGTACGACCCCGGCTACCGGCCCCCCGGCCCCGGCGAGCCCATGCGCTACATCCTGACCGAGTTCGAGCCCGTCTTCGACGCCGCCGACTTCGTCCGGGCGGGCCGCGACCTGTTCGTCACCCGCAGCAACGTCACCAACCGCCTGGGCATCGAATGGGTGCGACGCCACCTCGGCCCGGACTACCGGATTCACGAGATCGAGAGCCGATGCCGTACCCCCATGCACATCGACACCACCTTCATGGTGCTCGCCCCGGGGAAAGTCCTCGTCAACCCCGAATACATCGATGTGGACCGGCTCCCCGACATCCTGAGGTCCTGGGACATTCTCATCGCGCCCCCGCCGGACCCCATCCGCGACCCGCTGCTGCAGATCACTTCCCTGTGCGGAAAGTGGCTCAGCATGAACGTCCTGATGATCGACGAAAAGCGCGTCATCGCCGAGCGGCACCACGTCACCATGCTGCGCGCACTGGAGAGGTGGGGGTTCGAACCCATTCCCTGCGACCTGCTGCACTACGCGCCCTTCGGCGGGTCCTTCCACTGCGCGACACTCGACATCCGGCGTCGCGGCGGCCTGGAGTCCTATTTCGACTGAGCCCCGCTTCTTTCGGCTGAGCCCTGCTTCCGCTTCCGCTTTCGACTGAGCCCCGCTTCCGCCACGCCGCTTCGTCGCGGGGCCGGCCTCCCGCGTGACCGGACCCTCATGGCGCTTCCCGGCCCCGCTCCTGCCCCGAGGCCCGCGCCCGGCTCTCCGCGGGGCGAAGGGATGCTCCGGCGGCGGCAGGGGGACGGAGACGTTTAGGCCCTGTTCGCAAGGGCAAGCGAGCGACGTGCTTCGGACAGGAGGCACGCCCGTGGGGGCCCGGGCGGCCCTGTCCTCCCGGTGCCACCCACTCCCACGGCGGTCCACCGCACCATCGACGAGGAGTGAGCACGTATGCAGGCTGCGTCCGGCCAGGGACCGCGCCCGCCCCGGGAGGAGTCGGCCGCGCAGCGGGCGTCCCGCAGACCGGCCGCACGGCTCCCCGGCCGCGACCGGGGGGAGCCGACGAACGATCCGCGACGGGTTCACGCCCCATGAAGAACGCATTCGCCCGCCTGAAACCCGGCCTGCACCGCCCCGACCGCTACCAGGTGTCGCAGTCCTTGAAGTCGGCTGCCGCGGCCATCATCGCCTGGGCCCTGACCGGGTGGTGGCTGTCGGCCCCCATGGCCCTGATGGCCCCCTGGGCGGCCGTCGCGCTGGTGCAGGGAACCGTGTACCGGTCGGTGCGCACCGCCGTACAGCTCGTCCTCATGATCACGGTGGGGACGCTGCTCGCCGCCGGCGCCGCCGCCCTCACGGGCGACACGATGATCGCCATGGTCGTGGTCCTCCCCCTCACCACCTTGCTCGGCAACGTGGCTCCCGTCGGAGGACAGGGCCTGTACGCGTCCACCACCGCTCTCTTCGTCCTCGCGTACGGCTCCTATTCGGCCCCTGCCGTCGGGCACCGGCTGCTGGAGACCCTGGTGGGGGCCGCCGTGGGCGTCGCCGTGAACGCCGTGGTGCTGCCGCCGGTCCACTCCCACCACGTCACCAGGCTGGCGGTCGCGCTGCCGCGCGACAGCGCGCGGCTGCTGCGGGACATGGCCGAGGGCGTGGAGGACTACGACACGTCGCGGGCGGAACAGTGGCACCACAGCGCCAAGGACCTGCTGGCCGGGTTGTCGGAGCTGTACGTCGGACGGGGATGGGACTCCGAGAGCTTCCGGCTCAACCCCGGCCACCGGCTACGCCGCTGGACGCCCGCCCCCTCCGCCGACTGGGACGTCGTCTGGGCCCGGGTGGCGAACAGGCTGCTCGCCCTGACCCTGACGTTCTGGGAGACCGCCTCCGAGGACCGGGGGCTGCCCCGGCCCTCGCCCCCCGCCCTGAAGGAACTCGGCCGGCTCCTGACGTCGGCGGCGGAGTCGTGCGAGGCCTGCGGAACGATCATGGAGAACAGCACCGACCGGGAGGCGCGCGACCGACGGCGCGCCGCGCTCGCCGACGCCCACCGGGCCCTCGCCGCCGCCAAGGAACAGCTGCACGGGCAGGACCCCGACGTCGGCGCCGCGCTCGGCAGTCTCGTGGCCGACTGCCAAGCGCTGCTGGACGACCTCGCCCCGGGCGGGGGAGACGTGGACACCGGCGAAACGCCCACCCGCGCATGACGGGAGAGTGCCGACTCCCCGAGGCCGTCCCGCCCCCGGCGCCTGGAGGGTTGCCGGCCCCCGGGCCCCGGGACGGACCGCGGAGGCGGGGAGCAGCACGTTTGAGATCGGGCGGCCGCGGTACCCCCCAGCCCGGCCCGCACGGGCCCGCCGCCTTCCAAAACCGAACCTGGAGGAGAGATGACCGACGCCACCGGGCCGACCATCCCCGTCGCCGTGGTGACCGGAGCGGACTCGGGCATCGGCCGAGCGGTCGCCGTGAAGCTCGCGCGACAGGGCATGGACGTAGCCATCACCTACCACCGGGACCGGCAGGGCGGCGAGGAGACCGCCGCCGAAGTCCGCGGCGCCGGCCGACGGGCCGCACTCGCCCGGCTGGACCTCACCGAACTGCCCGCCGCCGCCGAGGTGGTGGACGAGCTGGCGGACGAACTGGGCCGCATCGACGTCCTCGTCAACTGCGCGGGCACCGGCACGTCCACCCCCTTCCTCGACCTGGACCACGCCACGGTTCAGCGGGTGATCGACGTGGACCTCGTCGGCCCCTTCCTCTGCTCGCAGCACGCGGCCCGCCGCATGATCGCCCAGGGGGCCGGGGGACGCATCGTGAACATCACCTCGGTGCACGAGCACCAGCCCCGGGTGGGGGCGGCCCCCTACTGCGCGGCCAAGGGCGGTCTGGGCCTGCTGACGCAGGTGATGGCCCTGGAGCTGGCCGAGTACGGCATCACGGTGAACGCGGTGGCCCCCGGTGAGATCGCGACCCCGATGACGGGCCAGGAGGACACCGACGTGGAGAGCGCGGACCGGCCGGGCATCCCCCTCGGGCGGCCCGGGGACGCCCGGGAGGTCGCCTCCGTGGTCGCCTTCCTCGCCGGGCCGGAATCCTCGTACACGACCGGCGCCTCCTGGGCCGTGGACGGCGGGATGCTGCGGATGGGCCCGCAGGCGGGCTCCCACCTCCGGTCCCACGACTGGCGCCGCCCCTGACCCCCGACCGGTCCGCAGCCGTACCCGCGACCCCTCGGCCCCACCCCCCCCACGAAGGATCTCCCCCATGGTCGACAGCACTCTCCCGCTTCTCCTGAAGGGCTACGCCTGGCTCCCGGACCGCAGGCGCCGCAGCGGCGGAGCGCCGGTACGCACCCGCCTCCTCGGCAAGAAGGCCATCGCCCTGCACGGCCCGGCCGCCGTGCGGTTCTTCTACGACGAACAGCACATCCACCGGCACGAGGCCCTGCCGCAACCGATCATCGACACGCTGTTCGGCCGAGGAGCGGTGCACACGCTGGACGGCGAGCGCCACCGGGTGCGCAAGGCGCTGTTCACCGGATTGCTCCAGGACCCGGCGGCGGTGCGGGAACTCGCCGACCAGGTCGGCGCGGAACTGGAACGGGCGCGGGCGGAATGGTCCGGGAAGGGGCGCGTCGTGCTCTTCGACGCGATGGCGAGGGTGCTCACCCGCGCCGTGCACACCTGGGCCGGGGTTCCCCTGGACGAGGGCGAGCTGAAGCGCACGGCACGCGATCTGATCGCCATGGTCGACGGGTTCGCCACCCCCGGCCCCCGCCACCTGCGGGCACGCCGGGCGCGCCGACGCCAGGAAGAGCGGCTGGCGCCCCTCGTGGAGACGGCTCGCGAGGACGCCCACGACCCCGCCGCCACGGTGTTCCGGACGGTCGTGGCGCACCGGGACGCGGACGGGGCCCTGCTCCCTCCGCGCACCGCCGCGGTCGAACTGCTCAACGTGCTGCGGCCCACCGTCGCCATCACCTGGTTCGCCGTGTTCGCCGCCCACGCGCTGCACCGCCACCCCGAGCACCGCGGAGCCCTGGCGGCCGACGACGGGCTCCGGGCCGGGTGGGCGTTCGCCCAGGAAGTACGCCGCTTCTACCCCTTCGCCCCGTTCGTGGGGGGCCTGGCGGCCGAGCGGCTGGAGTGGGCCGGACGGACCATCGCCCCCGGCACCATGGTGCTGCTCGACCTGTACGGACTCGATCACGACCCGGACCTGTGGCCCGATCCCTACCGCTTCGACCCGTCGCGCTTCCTGTCCGGTCCGGTCCCGTCCGATGCCCTGGTGCCCCAGGGCGGAGGCCCGGTGGACGGCCACCGCTGTCCCGGGGAGGACGTGACCGTCTCCGTCCTGGCGACGGTGGCCCGCTTCCTGGCGCGGTCGACGTACGAGGTCCCCGAGCAGGACCTGCGGATCCCGCTCCGCCGGATCCCCACGGCCCCCCGCAGCGGATTCGTGGTCAGCGACGTCGCCGGGGCTCCGGCCGGCCACCGTGCGGAGGGCCGGGACCTCTCCGCCTGACCCGCACGGCGCCCCCGCCCGGCCCCGCGACGCGGCCGGGCGGTGGGAGAGCTCCTCCGCTCAACGGGCCTTTCCGCCGGCCAGGGGCGCCGTGCCCTCGCCCCGGCCCCGCCGCACGCCCCGCAGGAACTCGCTCAACGCGTCCTCCGCCGTACGGCTCGGCCGCCACCCCAGTACGTCGTGCGCCCGGGCCGCGTCCATGACCGGCATCCGCAGCACCGCGTCGAACAGGTGGGGCGAGGCCGGCACGGCCCGGGTGTGCCACGCGCCCGCCAGGGCGGTACGCACCAGGGTGCGGGGGAGGCGTACGACCCGCGAGCCGAGCAGGTCCGCCAGTACTGGGGCGTCCACCACCGGATCCGCCGCCAGGTTGAAGGGGCCCCGGACGTCACGGAGAACGGCCAGCCGGTAGGCCTCGGCGGCGTCGTCGGTGTGGAGCACCTGGAAGCGCAGGCCCTCCAGGTCGGGCACGAACGGCAGCAGGTCGGGCCGCAGGAGGGGCCCGGGGGCCCAGCGCCCGGCGAAGATGCGCCGCTGTTCGGGCGCGGCCGTCTCCTTGAAGATGAACCCGGGCCGCATCCGGACCACCCGCACCTCCGGATGCCGCGGCTCGAAGGCGTCGAGGACCCGTTCGAGGTAGGCCTTCTCCCGGCAGTAGGCCGCGTCGGGCCATCCGTCGGTGGGCCACGTCTCGTCCACGCCCGGCTCGTCCTTCGGACCCGGGGAGTAGGCCCCGACGGAGGAGGCGTACACCAGGGCGGGAACCCCGCTGCGGACCACGGAGTCGAACACCCTCCGGGAACCGAGCACGTTGCTCCGCCAGGTCACGACCGGATCGTGCGTGGGCTGGAAGCGCCACGCGAGATGGACCACGGCGTCCGCACCGCGCAGGAGGGCGGTGAGCCTGTCCTCGCAGTCGGCGCGGGACAGGTCGACGGTGTCCCACCGCACCTTCGCGATCTCCATCGCGGGCCGCCTGCGGGCCAGCCCGAGGACCGAGCCGATCTCCGGATCGGCGGCGAGCGCGCGCACCACACCGGTCCCCACGTTGCCGGTGGCCCCCGTCACCACGACCCGCCTGCCGGGAGGGTGGTCTTCGGTCTCCATGAGGAACGTCCCTTCTCTCCTCCGGCCGTGTCCTGCGCCGTGGTTCCGGACGGCCGGGCGCGTTCAGTCGGTGGATCGGTTCACCGCGGAGTGGGTTCCCCCCGGAGCGCGTCCCTAACGTGACGTCCGGCCCGGGGCCGTTCGCCCGGCGGCCTCGGCGTTCGGGGCCCGGCCGGCGGTACCCGGCGACGGCAGGGCCGTCCCGACGCGGAGCACGGGGGCCGCGAAGCGAACGGGCGGCGGAAGACCGGAACGCTTCCCGTGAACCCGGCGGGACTCCGGGGAGGGCCTGCCCGCTCGGCGCCCCCGAAGAGATCTTGGTTACTCCCGCCCGCCGGGAGATCCGGGGCCGGTGGCCGGGCGCCTCCCCCGGAACGGGCGCGTCGTACGTCGAAGGGCTCACCGGCGCCGGGCCCCGCCCCCCCCAGGAGCGGGGCGGGCGAAGCGGTCCATCCCGGCGATCCGTGTTAGTAATGGTCCTTCGGTCCTCGTGGCCGGTTGGTCGGCGGCTGTTCGGACGGAAGCAGCCCTCCCACGGCCCCCCGTGCCGCGCTCGTTCTCCCTTGAGCCCCCGGGGGGCGTGAAGGGGTGCGCCTCCGTCCGCCGGCGCCCACGGGGCTACGTTTCCGAGGCAAGGAGCCGGTGTGGGCGACGGTACGGGCACCTCGGCGCAGGCCGTCGTCCAGCAGGAGCTGGCCGCCGTGCTGGACCGCCTCAGGGTGGGCGTGTTCGCGCTCGACGGCCACGACCGGATCGTCTGGGCCAACGCCGCGTCCCTGGCCTTCCTCTCGTGCTCCGCCCCGGAGGTCGTCGGCCGGGGCCTCCGGGCGCTGCTCCACCCGGGCGCCCGGCCGGTCCCCCCTCCCCGGTCGGCCGGGGAGGACGCCGGGGCGCCGGCCGTCCCCGCCGAGGACAGGACGTGGCTGTCGCGCGGCGACGGTTCGCCCTTGGCGGTCCGGTGGTTCCCGCTGCCCGTCGATTCCGGCGGCGGTGGCGGTGGCGGGGTGCGTCTGCTCGCCTTCGACACCGACGAGGACGGACCCGGGCACCGCCCCACCGGACCGTCCTCGTACACGCGGACCCTGTCGGAGCGGGACCGGCTGGCCCTGCTGGCGGACACCACGGCCCAGCTGATCTACAACATCGACGTGGACGAGTCCCTGCGCAGAGTGGTGGAGCTGCTGCTGCCGCGTCTCGCCGACTGGGCGGTCATCGACCTGATCACGGAGACGGAGGAGGTGAACAGGTCGCTCGTGCTGCATGCCCGCTCCGACGGCCTGGAGGTACGCGAGGACCTCCAGGGGCCTATGCCGCCCGTGCCCGCCTCCTCGCCCATGCCGCTGTCCATGGCCCTGCGCGGAGTGGCCTCCACCCTCGCCGGACCGAAGACCTACGACGTACCGCCCGACAGCGCGGTGGCGCTGGAGCAGCGGAAGCTGTTCACGGCGACCGGCATCGAGACGGCGGCCATCGCTCCCGTCCAGGGGCCGAGCGAGGTACTCGGCGCCATCACCCTGGGGCGCACCGCGGGGGAGGAGCCGTTCACCCCGGGCGACCTGGAGCTGCTGGAGAACATCGGCCGGCGTATCGGCATCGCCCTGGAGAACGCCCGGCACTACCAGCGCCAACGCCAGGTCGCCGCGACCATGCAGCGCTATCTCCTGCCCCAGCTTCCCCGGCTGACCGGGGTGGAGATGACGGCGCGGTACCTTCCCGCCCCGGACGCGTCGCACGTGGGCGGCGACTGGTACGACGCCTTCCCCCTCCCCAACGGCGACACCGCTCTGGTCGTCGGCGACGTCGTCGGTCACGACCTGGAAGCCGCTGCCGGGATGGCCCAGCTCCGCAACATGCTGCGTGCCTACACCTGGGCCCAGGACGAGCCGCCGCACCACACCGTCGAACGCCTGGACCAGGCCATGAGCCACATCACCGACGTCTCCATGGCCACCCTCGTGCTGGCCAGGCTGACCACCGCCCCGACCGGAGGCCGGGTCCTGCGCTGGACCAACGCCGGCCATCCGCCTCCGCTGCTGCTCGACTCCGCCGGCCGGACGCGCTTCCTCGACGACGGCAGAGGCATCCTTCTCGGAGCCTCCGCCAACCGCCCCCGGCCCGACGCCCATGTCCACCTGCCGCCCGGCTCGACGCTCCTGTTCTACACCGACGGCCTCATCGAATCCCGCCGCCAGCCCCTGGACGCCGGCCTGAAGCGGCTGAGCCAACACGCGGCCGACTTCGGCCACCGGCAACTGGACGTTTTCGTGGACCAGTTGCTCGCACGCTCGCGTCCTGCCGACAACGATGACGACGTCGCGCTGCTCGCCATCCGCATCCCCTCCACCACCTGAGCCGAGGCCCGGGCCCCCGCGGCCCGGCCGAAACCGCCCCGGCATCCGCTGCCTGTCCGAACCGGTCGGCGGGTACAGGGTGCCCAGGGCCCCGGACGCCGGGGTGAAGAAGGGGAGAGCGGATGTCGGTCGATCTCATGGGATTCCTCGGCGTGGCGCTGATCGCGTACGCCGTCCCCGGCCCCGACTTCCTGGTGGTGTTCCGGTCGGCGGTGGAGCACCCTTCCAAGGGCCGGGCGGCGGGGCTGGGCGCCCAGGCGGGGCTGTGCGTGCACATGCTCGCCGCCGCCGTCGGCCTGGCGGTGGTCGCCGCCCGCTCCCCGGCGGTCTACGCGGCGATCAAACTCCTGGGCGCCGCCTACCTGGTCCATCTCGGGGTTCGGGCGGTGCTCGCCGCCCGGCGCGCCGCCCGGGAGCGGTCCGTGGCGCGGAAGGCGAAGGGCGAGGGACCGCCGACGGGAGGGCGGGGGTCCACCGGCGCACGGTGGCGTTCCGGTTTCGCCGAGGGCTTCCTCACCAACGTGCTCAACCCCAAGGCGGCGCTGTTCTTCCTCAGCATCCTGCCGCAGTTCGTCGACGGCGGTGGTTCGACCACGCGGCAGATCTTCTTCCTCGGCACCCTGGACGTCCTGATCGGGATCGCCTACTGGTTCATCGTGGTCGCCGTCGCCGCCCGGCTGCGCACCCTGCTGGCCCGTCCGAAGATCCAGCGGCGCTGGGAGCTGACCACGGGGTGGCTGTTCATCGGCGTCGGCGTCGGCCTCGCGGCCGCGGCCTGAACTCCGGCCCCGGGGACGGGAAGCGAGAGGGCGCGGCGGGACGGGCGGCGGCATCGCCCCGGCTTCCCCCACCACGGCGTTCGGCTCTCTCGCGGGGACGGGAACCCCACCCGCCGCCGGGGACGAGGCCGCTTCCCCCCCCCGCCAGGCCGCGCGGGCCCCGGGCCGGGGCCCCGGGCGGGTAGGCGCTTCACGGGAAACGCGGCCGGGCCGTCGGGCCGCGTGACCCTCAGGCGAGGATCTTCGCCTTCGCCCGCTCGTACTCCTCGTCGTTGAGCGCGCCCTTCTCCTTGAGCTCGGCGAGTTTCGCCAGGTCGTCCACGTGGGATCCGCCGCCGGCCCCTTCCCGGGGCCCCGCCGCCCGGCGCACGTAACTGCGGAACGCCGCCTCCGACTCCCTGGCCGCCTTCTCGTCGCGCTCGTGCATGCTGCGTCCGCGGGCGACGAGGTAGACCAGAACACCCAGGTACGGCAGCAGGATCACGAAGATCAGCCAGCCCGCCTTGGCCCAGCCGCTCAGAGAGTGGTCCCGGAAGAGGTCGGTGACCACCTTGAACAGCAGGAAGAACCACATGACCCACAGGAACAGGTACAGCATGGTCAGGAAGAGGTTCAGGAGCGGGTAATCGTCCATGGGGCTTCTCCGATCGCACGGATGGTCCCTTATTCATACAGTGCGACCGTTTTACCCGCATCTGTGCAAAGGGGGGCGCGAGCGGCGGCGCGGCCCGTCGGCCGCGGCGTCCGGACGGTGCGATCCGCAGGACGTGCGCGGGCGGGTGGGAGATCCCCGACCCGGGCCGTCGACCGCCGGGATCCGCGCCGCCGGCTCGGACAACGGGACCGGGTCGCTGGGGGTGCGGGCACGCGCTCGGGCCGCCGTAGCGAACCGGCGGCCCCGGCACGCTCAGACCACCAGGCGCAGCGACCTCTCCGCGATGCCGAGCCGGACGCTCTGACCCCAGGTCAGTTCCAGGGCGTCGGACTCCATGCCGTCCCCGAAGACCACCAGCCGGTCCGACTCCACGGTCAGCCGCAGCCCCTGGCCCCGCCCCAGCCCCCCGGCCACCCTCGACGTCCCGGTCGCCGGTGAGGGCCATGCCTCGCGTACGAACCACAGGAGGCGCGCGTCGCACGGCGCCGGGAGCGGGAGGGCGCTGCCGCGCTCCAGCCACAGCGAGCGGAGCCAGCCGGTGGCGCCGGTGCCGGTGCCGACCAGCACTCCGGAGGAAGCCTGCGCTTCGCCGGGGGAGCTCTCGCCGTCGCGGCCGAGCCGGTAGCGGGCCGTCTGGTGGCCGGGCGGTCCGAGGTAGATCTCGTTCAGGGCGAGGAGGCGCTGGGTGTCGTCGGCGACGGCCTCGACCATGGTCAGTTCGTCGGCCCGCCCTCCGGCGGCGGTCGCGGCGCGCAGCAGGGCCGCCGCGTCGGCGCGGCGGTGGCGGACCAGGACGCCGGGGTTGCGTCCCGGGTCGGTGTCGATGCCCACCACCGGCTGGCCGGACAGGTACTTCGCGGTGTTGGCGACCAGTCCGTCCTGGCCGACCACGACCACCACGTCCTCCGGGGCGAACAGGAAGCGGTCCAGGTCCGCCCGCTCCACCCGGGTGGAGCGCCAGGTGAGCGGCACCGCCGCCGCCACCTCGCGCAGCGCCTGCCGGGTGTCCTCGTGGCGGCGGGCCACCTCGTCGATCGCGCGGCCCCGGCTGGAGAGGAAGAACGCGGCCTGCCCGTGCGTGCCGTGCCGGGCGAGCAGCTCCTCGTACTCCGTCCGCCGGTGGACGAGCACCGCCCGGGGCGCCAGGCTCACGCTCCCGCCCCGCCTTCCGCGCGGCCGAGCTTGGCGAGCAGGCCGGTGAGGACGTCGGGGGAGAGGGTGAGGCTCTCGATGCGCGGCAGATTCTCCGCGAGGCGAGTCGTCGCCAGGGCGTGCAGCGTGGCCGGATCGACCTCGCCGTGCACCCGCAGCCAGGCGGCCTGCGCCTCGGCCCGTGCCGCACCCGTCTCGCGCGCCGCCTCGGCCTCCGCGCGGGCCAGGCGCACCGTGCGGGCGGCCTGCGCCTCGGTCCGTACCCCGTCGGCCGCGGCCTTCTCCTCGGCCTCGCGGCGGGCGTTGGTGCCCCGCTGATCGACCAGCTGCTCCTCGCGGCGGGCCAGTTCGATCTGGCTGGCCAGCTCGTTCTCGGCGATGGCGCGCTCGCGCTCGACCGCCACGGCCCGCCGCTCGTAGGTCGCCCGGTCGGCCTCCTGCTGGATCTGCTCGCGGGCCGGGGTGCGCAGGGCGCGTTCGACCTCGGCCTCGGGGCGGATCGCGACGACGCGCACGGCCACCACGTCGATGCCGGTGGCCGGGAGCCGGGGCTCGGCGGCGAGACCGGTGGCGACCCGTTCGCGTACGGAGGCGACCCCGTCCACCAGGGCCGCCGCGAGCGGGGTGCGGGCCAGGACGTCCAGGGTGTGCTGCTGCGCGGTCTCGGTGAGGAGGGTGGCGATCTGCTCCAGCGGGGCGCCGCGCCAGCTCCCGGTGTCCGGGTCCACGGAGAAGTCCAGCCGGTTCGCCGCCTCGGCCGGGTCGCTGATCCGGTAGGTGACGGTGGCCTGCACGGTGACGTCCTGGAAGTCGGCCGTACGGGCGTGGAAGGCCATGGCCAGCTCCCGGTCGTCCACCGGGACCTCGGAGAGCGCCGCCGTCAGGGACCGGTACCAGAAGCTGAGCCCCTGCCCGTCGTGGGCGAGCCGTCCGCGTTTGTGGTGGCGGATGTGGGCGGTGGGCGCGGAGCGCAGGTGGCGCCAGCCGAAGCGGCGGGTGATGTCGGCCATGATGGGAACCCCCTTGATTTCGTCAAGACGACGATAAGGGGCCTCGTTCATAGTGTCAAGGTGACGATAAGGAGGGGTGCGGTCCGGCGGGCCGTGTGACGGTCGCGAGCGCCGTCCGCCCCGTGGAGCGCGTCGCCGGGGCGGGGCCGTGGTCCGGCCCTCGCCGGACGGGTGCGGGCCCGGTCGCGCCCGCCCGGCCCCGCGAACCGCCGAGCGCTTGCGGGGGCGTGGACATGCGGGCGGCCGGCGGCCTCCGCAGAGGTCGCCGGCCGCCCGGGGGTGCGCCGCCCCCGTCCCCACGGTGCGGCGCGGGTGGACCGTCCCCATCCGCCGGGACGGGCGGTCCACGTCTGTCAGGACTCCGGCGCCCCCGCCGGGAGTCCGAGGCTCGGGAGGATCGCCTTCTCCACGAACCCGGTCAGGTACGCGGCGTCGGCGTAACGCCCCTCCAGCAGCGGGCGGGCGCGCATCACGCCGAGCAGTTGGGCCGAGACGAACGCGGCCCCCGGGTGGTCCGCCGCGATCTCGCCGCGCTCCTGGCCGCGCCGGACCATCGCGTCGATCGCCGCGACCTCCGGCGCGATCAGCGCCTCGCGCAGCGCGCACAGCAGCTCCGGGCTCTGGAGCGCCGCGTGGCTGAGGGCGTGCATCAGCGGGGTGTCGCGCCCCGCCGCCTCGCCGATCGCCCGGGCCGCCTCCAGGAGGTCCCCGGCCAGCGTCCCGGTGTCGATCCTCGGAAGCCGCATGCGCCGGGTGCCCCGCAGTGCGGCCACCACCAGCTCGGGCTTGGAACCCCACTGCCGGTACAGCGTCGACTTCCCGCACCGGGTGCGCGAGGCGACGCCCTCCATCGTCAGCGACTCGTATCCGCTCTCCCGCAACAGGTCCAGCACCGCCGTGTAGAGCTCCTGCGCCCGCTCCGGTGTGATCTTCGACCGGGGGGAGACGGGTGCTGACTCCTGCGCGGAATCGGGCGACGGCATGGGCGGTACCTCCTGCGGCGGTGCGGCGAGGTTGTCGATACGCCAGTGTACCGATACGCAGGTGTACCGATACGCCAACGTATCGGTACACTGGCGTATCGATACGGCGTGGATCGAGATGACCGGGCCGTCCTGACACCGCTTCGCATCCAAGGGGGCACCGGGTGACACCCGCCCGCACCGAGCCCGTGGACCAGGAGCCGGACATACGTGCCCGACCGCCCCTCGTCCGCGAGTTCCTTCTCGTGGCCGGACTCTTTCTGGCCTACAAATTCGGCCGCCAGGCCGCCAACGGCCATGTCGAGGAGGCGTTCCGCAACGCGGGGAACGTCTGGGACCTCGAACGCGCCCTGCGCCTCCCCGGCGAGGGCGCGGTCCAGGGGATGCTGCTGCACAGTGGGCCCCTGATCCACGCGGCGAACACCTACTACGCCGTCGTGCACTTTCCGGCCACGGCCCTCTTCCTGGTCTGGCTCTACTGGCGGCGTCCCCGCCACTACGTACGGTCGCGCCGCGTCCTCGCCGTGCTGACGGCCGCCGCCCTGGCCCTGCACCTGGTCTTCCCGCTGGCCCCGCCCCGGATGCTGCCGGCCGCCGGCCTCGTCGACACCGGCCAGGTCTACGGGCCGACGGTGTACGGGCACACGCCCGCGACCGACACGATGGCGAACCAGTTCGCCGCCATGCCCTCGCTGCACGTGGGCTGGGCCGTGATGGTCGCCGTCGGGCTGATCGCCGCCACCCGCTCCCGGTGGCGGTGGCTGTGGCTGCTGCACCCGGCGATCACCCTGCTCGTCGTCGTGGGCACGGCCAACCACTACTGGCTCGACGCCGTCGTCGTCGTGGCGCTGCTCGCCGTGGCCCTCGCCGCGTTCCGGCTGCCGCCGTCCGCCCGGACCGTCCCCCGGCCGGGCCGGTGGGCGAGCGGCGCCGCCGCCCCCGTACCGGCGTACGCGGGCGGCGTGGTCGGCGCGTACGCGGGGGGTGCGGCCGTCCCCGGCCTCCGCGGGACCGCCCTCGTGCCCCGCCGCCCGGCGGCTGCCGCGGCCCCGCCGCCCGGCCCGTCCGCCGGTCCGCCCGCGCCGGCCGGTTTCCGCCGGTCCGCCGCTTCCACCGCGGAGGCGGGCCCCGGTCCGCGCCCGCGCACCCGTGCCGGAGCCGTGCGATGAACGCCACTCTTCTCGCCGTCGCGCTCTCCCTCGTCTCGGCGGGCGCCTACGCGGCCGCCGCCGTGGCCCAGTCGCGGCTGGCCGGCCGCACCGACCCCGCCACCGGATTCCTGCGGATGCTCCGCCGGGGAGCCTGGTGGTCGGCGGTCGGTCTCAACGCCGCCGGAGCGCTGCTGCACGTAGCCGCCCTCAACTACGGTCCGCTGACCCTGGTCCAGCCGCTCGGCGCGCTCACCCTCGTCGTCGCCGTCCCGCTCGGGGCGCGCGCCGCCGGACGCCGGGTCGGCCGCGTCGAGTGGCGGGGCACCGCCCTGACCCTGCTCGGTCTCGGCGCGCTGCTTTTGACCGCGGGCGGCTCCGCACCGCACGACACCCTCACCCTCCCCGAAGCGCTCGGCGTGGGCGCGGCGACCATGGCGGTCGTCGCCGGACTCGGCAGGCCCGGGGTCCGTCCGGGGCTACGGCACGCGGCGGCCTCCGGGATCACCTCCGGCGTCGCCTCCGCCCTCACCCAGACGCTCACCGTCGCCGTCACCGACCACTCCGGCGGCCCGCTGTTCAGCTGGCGGCTGCTGACGGTCGCCCTGCTCGTGTCGGCCTTCGCGATGGGCGGTCTGCTGCTGTCCCAGACCGCCTACCGGGGCGGGCTCGGCGCCCCGCTCGCCGTGGTCACCCTCGCCAACCCGGTCGCCGCCGCCGCGATCGGCCTGGCCCTGCTCGGCGAACGCCTCCAGGGCGGTCCGGTCAGCCTGGCGCTCGCCCTCCTCGGCGCAGCGGCGGCCGTGCGAGGAGTGGTCCTCCTCAGCCGGGCCCAGGCGCGGGGGACGGAGCCGGACGACGCGCCCGGGGGGCCCGCCCCGATGGAGCGGCCCTCCTCCCGGACCGTCATCCGCAGCCCCCGGCGCGCGGACACCGCGACGCCGCCGCCCGCTCCCGAACCCGTTCCCGCCCACGCGAGCGGCTGACCGGGGGAGGGGGCGGCCGATGGGTCGGGCGCGCACCGGCTCACGCGGCGGCCGGCCCGCAGGCGCGCTCAGCCGTCCAGATCGGCGATGGCCCGGGTCAGCCAGCCGGTCCAGAACGTCTCCAGATCGATGCCGCCCCGCAGCACCAGATGCCGCAGCCGGCCCTCGTCGGTCGTCGGCGCGGGGGTGAAGTCGCGCTGCTCGATCTCCCGGTACTCCGCCAGCTGGCTCTCGTGCAGCGCCAGGTGACGGCGCAGCTCCGCGCCCATGCCGTCCGCCCCGACGACCGCCGCCGCCCGCATGCGCAGCAGCAGCGGATCGCGGACCGGCTTGGGGTCCTCGGGGAGCGCCACCCAGGCCGCCAGCTCCTCGCGGCCGGCGGGCAGCACCTCGTACTCCTTCTTCTGTCCCCGGGCCGGCACCGCCGCGGGCAGCGCCCTGATCCGCCCGGCCTGCTCCAGCTTCCCCAGCTCGCGGTAGATCTGCTGGTGGGTCGATGACCAGAAGTAGCCGATCGACCGGTCGAACCTGCGGGTCAGCTCCAGACCGGAGGACGGCTTCTCCAACAGGGCGGTGAGGATCGCGTGCGGCAGTGACATGGGGTGCATCCTAAGGACGTACGGAGCCGGGGCGACGGGCCCGCCGCCCCGGCCGCCGGGGCGGTCAGAGCGCGGCGGCCAGCTCCGTGCCCTGGCGGATCGCCCGCTTCGCGTCCAGCTCGGCCGCCACGTCCGCGCCGCCGATCAGATGGACCGGGACGGCTCCCGCGCGCAGCTCCTCGTACAGCTCGCGGCGCGATTCCTGGCCCGCGCACAGCACCACCGTGTCGACCGGCAGCACCCGGCGCTCACCGTCGACGGTGAGGTGGAGGCCATCGCCGTCGATGAGGTCGTAGGAGGCCCCGGCGATCATCTCGACGCCCCGGTGGCGCAGTTCGGTGCGGTGGATCCAGCCGGTCGTCCTGCCCAGCCCCGCACCGACCTTGGTGCTCTTGCGCTGGACCAGGTGGACCGTGCGGGGCGGCTTGGGGCGTTCGGGGGTGCGCAGTCCGCCCCGGTCCTCGTACGCCGTGTCCACGCCCCACTGCCGGAAGAACGTGTCCGGGTCCAGGCTCGCCGCCTCGCCGCCGTCCGTGAGGAACTCCGCGACATCGAAACCGATACCGCCCGCCCCCACGATCGCGACCCGGTCGCCGACCGGCGCCCCGTCGCGCAGTACGTCCAGATAGCTCACGACGTTCGGGCGGTCCGTGCCGGGGATCGCCGGAGTGCGCGGCTCGACGCCGGTGGCCAGCACGATCTCGTCGAAGTCCTCCAGCGCTTCGGCGTCCGCCCGGGTGGACAGGCGCAGTTCGACGTCCAGCTCCGCCAGCCGCGTACGGAAGTAGCGCAGCGTCTCCTCGAACTCCTCCTTGCCCGGCACCCGGCGCGCCACGTTCAGCTGGCCGCCGATCGCGTCCGCCGTGTCGAACAGGGTCACCGCGTGCCCCCGTTCGGCCGCCGTCACCGAGCAGGCGAGGCCCGCCGGACCGGCCCCCACCACGGCGACGCGCTTACGTGTCCGGGTCGGGCTCAGCACCAGCTCGGTCTCGTGGCAGGCGCGCGGATTGACCAGACAGGAGGTGATCTTGAGGCTGAAGACGTGGTCCAGGCACGCCTGGTTGCAGCCGATGCAGGTGTTGATGGCGTCCGCCCGGTCCGCCGCGGCCTTCGCGACGAACTCCGGGTCGGCCAGGAAGGGGCGTGCCATCGAGACCATGTCGGCCCGGCCCGACGCGAGGATCTCCTCCGCCACCTCGGGGGTGTTGATGCGGTTGCTCGTCACCAGCGGTACGGACACGGCACCGCGCACCTTCTCGGTCACCCAGGTGAACGCGCCGCGCGGCACGGAGGTGGCGATGGTCGGGATGCGCGCCTCGTGCCACCCGATCCCGGTGTTGATGATGGTGGCGCCCGCCGCCTCGATCTCCTTCGCGAGCGTGACGACCTCCTCCAGCGTCGATCCGCCCGGCACCAGGTCCAGCATGGAGAGCCGGTAGATCAGGATGAAGTCGCCGCCGACCCGCTCACGGACCCGGCGCACGATCTCCACGGGGAACCGGATGCGGTTCTCGTACGAGCCGCCCCAGCGGTCGGTGCGGTGGTTGGTCGCGGAGACGATGAACTCGTTGATCAGATAGCCCTCGGAGCCCATGATCTCGACCCCGTCGTACCCGGCCCGGCGCGCCAGCTCCGCCGCGCGGACGAACTCCTCGACGGTCTCCTCGACCTCGTCGCCGGTCAGGGCGTTCGGGGTGAACCCGCTGATGGGGGCCTTGAGGGCGCTCGGAGCGACCAGGTCGGGGTGGTGGGCGTACCGGCCGAAGTGCAGGATCTGCATCGCGATCCGGCCGCCCGCCGCGTGCACCGCGGAGGTGATCTCCCGGTGCTGCTCGGCCTCCGCCTCGGTCGTCATCTTGGCGCCGCCGGGGAAGGAGCAGCCCCGCTCGCTGGGGGCGATCCCCCCGGTGACGATCAGGCCGACGCCGCCCCGGGCGCGCTCGGCGTAGAACGCGGCCATCCGCTCGAAGCCGCGCTCGGCCTCTTCCAGGCCGATGTGCATCGAGCCCATGAGCACCCGGTTGGGGAGGGTGGTGAACCCCAGGTCCAGCGGGCTCAGCAGATTCGGATACGGGGTCAGGGGGGCGCTCATGGGGGTCTCCTCCGCACAGGGTCGTCGGGACAGTTGTAGACCACCGCGGCTTTCTTGTGCAACAAGTTGCATAATGATCTGCGTCGCACCGGGGCCCGCGGAGCCCTTGGGGCGCCCGGCTCGTTCCCCGCACGGCGCAATCGGCCGTGCCCGGTCGGCGGCCGCCGACGAGAGTGGAACCCGTACCGCACGTACGCCCCTCATCCCGGGAGTCCCCATGGTCTGCGTCAACCGGCGTGATCTCGGCCTGCTCGCCCTGCGCGTCGGCACCGGCGCGGTCCTCGCCGCCCACGGCGGCCAGAAGCTGGCCGGCTGGTTCGGCGGCGGGGGCATCCAGGGCACCACGGCCGCGATGGAGGCGATGGGCTTCCATCCGCCCAAACACAGTGCGGTGGCCGCCGGTCTCGGCGAAGCGGGCGGCGGCGCCCTGCTGGCGCTGGGCCTCGCCACTCCGGCGGCGGGCGCGGCGGCGGCCGGAGCGATGGCCGGAGCGGTGGCCGTGCACGCCCCGGCGGGGTTCTTCGCCCAGGGAGGCGGCTACGAGTACCCGGCCTTCCTCGGCTTCACCGCCGCCGCCATCGGCCTGATCGGTCCCGGCCGCTACTCCGTGGACCACGCCACCCGCCATGTCTTCGACCGCCCCTGGACGGTCGCCCTGGCCTTCGCGGGCGCCGCCGTCGCGGCCGCCGCGGTGGTCGGCAAACGCGCGAAGGGGCAGGCCGAGCGGGAGCCGGAGGAGTTCTGACGCCGGCCGCTCGGTCCGCCCCTTCGTCCGGGGTCTCTACCGGGCCCCGGCGGCCCCGGACTCCGCCCCCGGCGCGGCGTCCGCGCCCTGGCGGCTGAGCGCCCCGGGCCACCACGCCTTCGGTCCGATGTCCCGCACCAGCGCCGGGACCAGGAGCGAGCGGACCACCAGGGTGTCCAGCAGGACGCCGAAGGCCACGATGAACGCGATCTGGAGCAGGAACGCCAGCGGGATCACGCCCAGCGCCGCGAAGGTGGCCGCCAGGACGACGCCCGCCGAGGTGATGACCCCGCCGGTGGTGGTGAGCCCGCGCAGGATGCCCTCCCGGACGCCGTGCAGCAGCGACTCCTCCCGGACCCGGGACATCAGGAAGATGTTGTAGTCGACGCCCAGGGCGACCAGGAACACGAACCCGTACAGCGGAACCGACGAATCCGTACCGGTGAAGCCGAACACGTGGGTGAAGACCAGGGAGGAGATGCCGAGCGTGGCGAGGAAGTTCAGCGCCACGGTCGCCACGAGCAGCACCGGCATCAGCAGCGACCGCAGCAGGAAGACCAGGATCACCAGGATGATCGCCAGCACCACCGGGACGATCAGCATGCGGTCGTCCTCGGCCGTCCGCTGGGTGTCGTACTGCTGCGCGGTGTAGCCCCCGACCAGGGCGTCCGATCCGGGCACCGCGTGGACGGCGGTGCGCAGCGCGGCCACCGCCTCCTTGGCGCCGTCGCTGTCGGCCGCGTCCTCGAGGGTGGCGTCGATGCGGACCCTGCCGTCGACGACGAGGGGTTCGCCGCCCGGCCGTCCGCTCGCGCTCACCGGAGCGGCCGAGGCCGCCCCCTCGGTGCGTTCGGCGGCCTCGGTGACCTCGGCCAGGCGATCGGCCGACGCGATGATCACCGCCGGGTTGCCGGAGCCGCCGGGGAAGTGCTCGCCCAGCGTCTTCTGGGCGGCCACGGACGGCGCGTCGTTGACGAAGATCTCGTCCAGCGGCACGCCCTTCGAGGTGAGCGTGGGGGCGAACGCGGCGCAGGCGATCAGAGCCGCGAGGGTGATCGCCCAGACCTTGCGGGGAGCCCGGTCGACGAGCGCCGCGACCTTGTGCCAGACGCCCCGGCCGCCGGACGCCTTCTCCTCGGCGGCCCTGGGCTTCGCCGGCCAGTACGCGGCCCGGCCGAGCAGCACCAGGGCGGCGGGCAGGAAGGTGAGGGCGCTCAGGACCGAGCAGACGATGCCGATCGCGCCCACCGGGCCGAGCGCCCGGTTGTTGGTGAGGTCGCTGAGCAGCAGGGCGAGCAGCCCCGCCGCCACCGTCGCGGCGCTCGCGGTGATCGGGCCGAAGGATTCGCGCAGTGCGACCCGCATGGCGGTGAACCGGTCGCCGTGGACGGCCAGCTCCTCCCGGAACCGGGCGGTGAGCAGCAGTGCGTAGTCCGTCGCCGCGCCGATCACCAGGATCGACAGGATGCCCTGCACCTGGCCGTCCACGCGCACCACGTCGTGGTCGGCGAGGACGTAGACGACCGCGCAGGCCAGGCCGAGGGCGAAGACCGCGCCGAGGATGATGACGAACGGCAGCAGCACACTGCGGTAGACCAGCAGCAGGATGACGAGCACGGTGATCAGGGCGACCCCGAGCAGCAGCCCGTCGATGCCCGCGAACGCGTCGGACAGATCGGCCTGGCTGGCGGCCGGTCCCGCGAGTTGGACCGTCGTGCCGGACACGGACGCGCCCGCCTTCTCGATCCTCTCCAGCACCGTCGGCAACTCGTCCCCGAGATCGGGGCTCAACTGCACGATGCCCTGCAGCGCCCGGCCGTCCTCGGAGGGCAGGGCGGGGGAGGGCTTTCCGGCGACGCCCTCGCTCCCGGCGAGCGAGGCGAGGGCGTCGGTGGCCGCCTTCCGCTGCGCGGCGCCCACCGGGGCGTCCTGCTCCTTGGAGGTCCAGACGACGATGGCGGGGACGGTCTCGTTCTGCTGGAACGCCTTCTGGGCGTCGATGACCTGTGTGGACTCGGCGTTCTGGGGCAGGAAAGCGGCCTGGTCGTTGGTGGCGACCTCGCCGAGCTTTCCGGCGTACGGGCCGAGCCCGCCGCCGATGCCGAGCCAGACGAGCAGCAGGACGACGGGGATCAGTCGGCGGAGCGGCCGTGCGGGGGTGGACATGGGGCTCCCGGGAGTGGAGATAGCTCAGCGGTTAACAATCTCAATCGTTGAAATACATTACGGGGTAGCTGTCCTGTCCGGTCGTGCGGGGTGGCTTCGGCGGTCCATCCCCTCATGGACGCACCGGGCGGGGCGAAAACTCAGCGACGCGCCGGAGGCGGGCCGGCCAGTTCCTCGTTCATCGCGGCGAGGAAACGCAGGACGGTCGTCAGCTCCGTCTCGCTGAAGCGCGCCCTGGCCCGTGCCGTGGCCTCGGCGAGCGGCATGAAGTAATCGCGGGCGGCGGTGCGGGCGCTCGGCTCGTAGTGGACGTGCACCACCCGGCGGTCGGCGCTCTCCCGCGCCCGCCGGACGTGACCCGCCCGCTCCAGCCGGTCCAGGCAGGCCGTCACCGCTCCCGAGGTGAGCCCCAGACGCTCGCGCAGCGCCCCCGGCGTGAGGGGCGAGGGCGCGTCCAGGATGGCGGCCAGCGCGCTCACGTCCGTGGGATGCAGCTGCTGGTGCGCCGCGAAGCCGTGGGTCATCCGGTTGATCTCGCCGTTCATCCGGCGCAGCTCCACCGCGAACGCCTGAAGGTCGGCGAGCCCCGCCTCGGGTCGTGCGGCGGGGCCCCGGGGCGATCGGTCGTCGGCGCTGGTCACGCCCTCAGCGTATAGAACCTCCGTCCGCGGGCCGCGCGCGGACCGGCGGGGCTCCGGGCCCGGAGCCCCGCGGGCGGGCGGATTCGCGGACGTCAGGAGGACGGCGGCATGAGGACGGTGTCGACCAGGTTGACCGTGGCGTTGGCCGTCGGCACACCGCCGCAGACGATCCTGGAGGAGTCGTTGACCGTGAACTCGGCGCCCGAGCCCTTCGTCATGAGGTCGCTGCCCTCCAGGGTCTTGAACGTGCCCTCCTCCATCTGCTGGGTCGTGACCTTCTCGCCCACCACGTGGTACGTGAGCACCTTGGTGAGCTGGGCCTTGTTGCTGAGGAGCGCGTCCAGATCCGCCTTCGGGATCTTCTCGAACGCGGCATTGGTCGGCGCGAACACCGTGATGCCCTTCGCGTTGTTCAGGGTGTCCACCAGCCCGGCCTTCTTCACCGCGCTGACGAGGGTGGAGAGCTCCGGCTTGTTCGAGGCGGCGGTGGCCACGGGGTCCTTCGCCATCCCCTCCAGGCTGCCCGCGCCTTCCTTCGGTACGGAGGAGCAGGCGGGGCCGTACGGTTCGGCGGGCGCCTCCGCCCCGGCCTGCGGAGCGAAGAACGCCAGCGAGGCGGGGAAGGCGAGGGCGGCGGCGGCCGCGGCGGTGCGCTGCAGGCGGGTGATCGTCATGAGGTCTCCTCCGGATGTCCCTCGAGGCGAGCGAGGGAGGGCGGTCTCCGTCACCCCACGTTCTCGCGCTCCCGCCGGGTCGGCCTGCCGCGTCGTTTCTGCGTCGAAAGACCCCGCCGCGGGGAGCGGGAGCGGTGCCGGGCGTGGCGGGCGGCGAGAGGGGGAGGAGTTCCGGCCCGCTCGTGACATCGAATGCCGGGGCGGGGGCAAGGGGAGGACATGAATACCCGTTCAGTAGCAGCGCAGGGACGCGGTCACGCCCGAAGAGCCGCGAACAGCAAGGCGGTCGAGGCGGGTGCCCGCGCGGGGTTCGTCGCCCGCGGCGCGATCTACGCCCTCGTGGGCGCCCTCGCCCTGCGGATAGCGTTGTCCGGCGGCGGGAAACAGGCCGACCGGGGCGGCGCGGTCGCCGAGATATCCGAGAAGCCCTTCGGGAAGATCCTGCTGTGGGCCCTCGGCATCGCCCTGGTGGGGATGGCCCTGTGGAGGCTCTCCGAGGCGCTGTTCGGCTCGGTGGGGCCGGACGGGGGCAAGCCCACGAAGCGGGCCATGGCGGCGGGCCGCTTCGTCTTCTACGGATTCGTCGCCTACTCCGTCCTGTCCTTCGCGGCCGGTGGCTCGGGCAGCGGCGGCGGCTCGTCCGACCAGCAGTCCCAGGACGTGACCGCCATGACGCTCGGCTGGCCGGGCGGTCAGTGGATCGTCGGGATCGCCGGCGTCGGCGTGGCCTGCGCGGGGCTCTGGATCGCGGTCCGCGCGATGATGCGGAAGTACCGCAAGCACCTGAAGATGTCCACGATGTCCAAACGGGTCCGGCAGGCGGTCGACTTCACCGGCGTCTTCGGCGGTACGGCGCGCGGCGTCGTCTTCGCCACCGCGGGCGGCTTCGCGGTGGCCGCCGCCATCGAGCACCAGGCCGACCGGACCAAGGGCATGGACGACACGCTGCGCTCCTTCGCCGACACCCCGGTGGGCCCGTGGCTGCTCGTGGTGATCGCCCTCGGACTCGTCGCCTTCGGCGTGTTCTCCTGGGCCAACGCCCGCTACCGCAAGGTCTGAGGGGCTCACCGCCCGAGCATGCCGCCCGCCGCCGCACTCCGGCGGGCGGCGTCGGCCTCGCGTTCGGCCTCCTCCGGGTGGCGGCGGCGCCAGTACGGATTGTCGTGCGGCAGCCCGCCGGCCACCCGCCCGTACATCCCGAACGTCAGGATCAGCAGCCCCATCACGAAGCTGAAGACGACGTTCGACATCCCGAAGTCCAGGATGTTGGCGGCCCGGTCCAGGATGAAGAGGTGCACGAAGCCGCTGAGCACGAACAGCGTGCCGATCGTCATGTTCAGGGCGGAGGCGACGTTGCCGCCCACAGCGGCTCCGACGAGGAGCAGCCCGCCGACGACCAGCGAGATCAGACTGAGCAGCCCGTTGGTGGACAGCCCCGCGATGCTCTCGCCGCTGGTGTCGAAGAAGCCCAGATTCCGGGTGAAGCCGAGGATGCCGAAGGTCACCAGGATGGCGCCGCACAGCCCCGCGCCCACCCGGTACACCTTCGCCAGGCGGTGATCGACGGGGAGTTCGTCGCTCAGTTTCATGACCGTCTCCTTCAGTCCCTGCGGGCCGGTTCCTAGGGGTGGGCCCGTCCGGTACGGGCTGGGGGGCGCGCCCGCACGGCTCGGGCGGGCGCGGTCCCGGAGCGCGGAAGCAGCAGGTCCGCACTCCGTTCTCAGCGAACCGCGCCGCAGCCCGCTCGGCAACATGCGTCGTTTTCGCATCGTATGGCGGGTTGATGGACCTGTCAGGCGACCTGCTGTCCAAGGCCCCGCCGGAGGGTGGCCTCACCACCGGTGCGGTGGCCCGCCTCCTGGGCGTCGCGCCCACCACTCTGCGCTCGTGGGACCGCCGTTACGGCCTCGGCCCGGCCGCGCGGGAGGACGGCCGGCACCGCCGCTGGACCGCCGCCGACATCGCCGCCCTGCGGGCCATGTGCCGACTCACGAGCGCGGGACTGCCGCCCGCCGAGGCCGCCCGTACCGTCCTCGCCGGGGAGGCCCCCGCTCCAGTGGCGCCGGGACGTGCCTCGCGGGCCCCCGTACCGCTTCCGGCGGGCCGGGCCCGCCGGGAGTGCCGCGGCCTGGCCCGCGCGGCCGCCCGGCTGGACGGGAGGACCATGGACGAACTTCTCACGGGGGCGCTCGACCGGTACGGCCTGCCGGCCGCGTGGGACGAGGTGATCATGCCCGTGCTGCACGCGGTGGGCCGCAGGTGGGAGTCGGCGGGGGAGCGGTACATCGAGGTCGAGCACCTGCTGTCGTGGCACGTCTCCGGCGCGCTGCGCAGGGTGCCGGCGCAGCCGCCGTCGCCCTCTTCCGGCGCGGGCCTCTCCTTGTTGGCCTGCGTGCCCGGGGAGACCCATTCGCTGGCCCTGGAGGCGCTTGCCGCCACCCTGGCCCACCGGGGTCTTCCCGTCAGCATGTTCGGTGCGGCGCTGCCGGTCGAGGCGCTGGTGGAGGCGGTACGTCGTACCGGGCCGAGCGCGGTGGTGCTCTGGGCGCAGTCCCCGGACACGGCGGCCGGTGCGACGGTGGACCGGGTGGAGGCCGTCGAGTGGGGCGTACGGGGCGCGCGGCGGCGGCCCGCCGTCCTGGTCGCCGGACCGGGCTGGGCCGGACGGCGGCCGCCGAAAACCCGCCACCTCTCCGGGCTGGCCCACGCCGTGGACGTGCTCGCCACGGTGCCCGCGCGGTAGGCGTGCCCTGGCGTCGGCGCGTGGCCGCGCCGGCGAACGCGTCCGGTGGTGGCGCGGGCCGGTGCGGCGACTGCCCGCCCCCTCAGCGCAGGAAGTCCGCGAGCCCCGTCAGGAGCCGGTCCACGTCCTGGGCGTCGTTGTACGCGGACAGCCCCACGCGCAGGCCGCCGGCCTCCCCGAGCCCCAGGTGGCGGGAGGCCTCCAGGGCGTAGAAGGAACCGGCGGGCGCGTGCACCCCGGAGCGGGCGAGGAAGCGGTAGGCGTCGGCCGGGTCGCGGCCCTGGAAGGTGAGCAGCAGGGTGGGGGTGCGCTCGGCGGCACGCGAGCGCACGGCCACCCCGTCCAGCTCGCCCACCGCCCGCTCGACGCGCTCCCGCAGTCCGCTCTCGTGGGCGTCGATCGCCGCGTACGCCGACCGCAGCCGCGCGCGGCGCCCGCCCGCCGCCTCGGCCCCCGTCCCGAGGCCGGCGATGAAGTCCACCGCCGCGCTGGTCCCCGCCATCACCTCGTAGGGCAGGGTGCCGAGTTCGAAGCGCTCCGGGACGGCGTCGGTGGAGGGGGCCAGCTTGTCCGGACGCAGCGTGTCGAGCAGCTCGGGCCGGGCGGCGAGCACGCCGTGGTGGGGTCCGAAGAACTTGTACGGGGAGCAGACGAAGAAGTCCGCCCCGAGCCGTTCCACGTCCACCGTGTGGTGGGCCGTGAGATGGACGCCGTCCACGTACAGCAGCGCCTCGGCCCCGTGCACGAGTTCGGCGATGGCCGGGATGTCCGGACGGGTGCCGATCAGGTTGGACGCGCCGGTCACCGCGACCAGCCGGGTCCGCCCGGTGAGCTGCGCGGCGACCGCCTCCGGCGGCAGCTCTCCGGTCGCCGGATCGAAGTCGGCCCACCGCACCACCGCCCCCGCCCGTTCGGCCTCCCGCACCCACGGGCGGATGTTGGCGTCGTGGTCCAGCCGGCTGACCACCACCTCGTCGCCCGGGCCCCACCCCCGTGCCAGGGTGCGGGCGAAGTCGTAGGTGAGCTGGGTCGCACTGCGGCCGAACACGATCCCGCCCGGGTCCGCGCCCAGCAGATCCGCCATCGCCCGCCGGAACCCGAGGACGATCTCCTCGGCGTTGACCTCCCCGGGCAGGCCGCCGCCCCTGATGGAGAGGGGGCCGCTCATCGCCTCGCTGATCGCGGCCACGACGGAGGCCGGGGTCTGGGTGCCGCCCGGTCCGTCGAAGTGCGCGGTGCCGGACCGCAGGGCGGGGAACTGCGCGCGGACCGCGCGGACGTCGTACGACAAGGAGGCTCCTCGGTCGGGCCGGACTTCGCTGCCGGCCTTCGCTGCCGGCCTTCGCGCCGGATTGTGTGCCGGACTGTGTGCCGGGCTTCGCCGTGATCATCGCAGGGAGGCGCCGTCCGGCGGAAGGAGCGGGGCCCCGTACGGGGCTGCCGGCCCGGGGGAGCCGTTCCGGTGGAGCGCTCGGAAAGCGCCCCTTTCACGCGGGCGCACCGCTTCCGGAGAATGCGGGCGCCTCCGCGTGAAAAACTATGTTCCGGCGCGCGAAAATGCGCCGTTTCTCGGCATGAAGATAATCCTACAAAGGAATGCCTCGTGCGGGCGGTCTCGCCTCCGCTGTGCGGACTTTCTTCGCCTTGGCCTCCGGAGGAAAGCGTCCGCGAATTTCCAGGGGCGGGCTGTGGTTAAAGCCGGTGGATCGGGAAATAGATGATCTGGGATCGATGGGGCCGGGGGGCATCGGTTCACGCTGCGGCTGGAATTAATCGAAGCCGGGCGTCGGAGATCGGCCGGTGCGGCGCCCTGGCCGCCGATGGGGAAACCGCCACTCACCAGCAGCTCTGAACTGCACGGATGCGATGTGGCGGACTCTCTCCCGGACAAGGTCTCTCGTGGAGGGTCACGGATGAACGAGCGTGAACGATCCGCCGATGGCGAAAACCATTCGGCCGCCTTTTCGGTTGGCCGGAAAGATGGGTTCGATAATCCCCCTGCTCGACTCCTCCGGGTCGCGGGCTATCCTCTTCTCCTGCTCGCGGTCCTTCTCGTGGCGGGGGCCGCGCTGCGGCTGCGGTGGGATCCGGCGTGGGTCAGTCCGCTTTTCCTGATCGGGGTCATCTCCTACCTGACCCTTCTGGAAAGGCTGATTCCTTACGACCGGACCTGGCATCCGGACACGAAGGAATGGCGCTGGTACGGCATCTGGTTCCTGCTCACCATGGCCGGAAGCGGACTGGCGCAACTCCTGGTCGCCGTGGCCGTCGGCCTGATATCGCCGGTGGAGCCGACCTATCCCCTCGGGGTGGAGATACCGGGGGCCCTGCTGGCCGGATCCCTCGTCAGCTATCTGGTGCACCGGCTGGGCCACCGCAACGCTCTGCTGTGGCGGCTGCACGGGGTGCACCACGTACCGGAGAAGGTCAACGTCGCCAACAACGGCGTCAACCACGTGCTGGACGTCGTCCTGGCGCAGGGCCTCGTCCAACTGACCCTGGCCCTCCTGGGGTTCTCCCGGCCCGCGGTGCTGGTCGTCGGACTCTTCGTCGCGGCCCAGGGCTACTTCGTCCACGCCAACGTCGACGTCCGCATCGGGCCGCTCAACCATCTGCTGGCCAGCCCCGAGCAGCACCGCCTGCACCACAGCACCGACCTGTCCGAAGCAGGCCACTACGGCTCCGACCTGGCGTGCTGGGACCACCTCTTCGGCAGCTTCACCTGGCACCCCGGCCGCGAGCCCACCGCCGTCGGCCTCCACGACCCCACGTCCTTCCCCGCCACCGGCGAGATCCTCGCCGCACTCCTGCACCCCTGGCGGCGCCGAACCGCACCGGACGGCTGCCCGGAGTGACCGCCGCCCCCTGACGCTCCACGACGATCTGAGGAGTTCGCATGGCCGACGTGAACAACCGGGCCTCACGGGACAAGGTGGCGATCATCGGTATGGGCTGCCGCCTGCCCGGTGGCGCCTCGGACCACCGCGCGTACTGGCGGAACCTGGTGGCGGGCAAGGACTGCATCACGCCCACCCCGCCCGACCGGTACGACGTCCGTACGCTCGGCAGCCGGTTCCGCGACAAGCCCGGCCGCCTCGTCGGCGGGCGCGGCGGGTACATCGACGGCTTCGACGAGTTCGACCCCGCCTTCTTCGGCATCAGCCCCCGCGAGGCCGACCACATGGACCCGCAGCAGCGCAAACTGCTCGAAGTGGCCTGGGAGGCCCTGGAGGACGGCGGCCAGCGGCCCGACGACCTCGCCGGCGGCAACGTCGCCGTCTACGTCGGCGCCTTCACCCTGGACTACAAGATCCTGCAATTCGCCGACCTGGGCTTCACCTCGCTGGCCGCCCACACCGCGACCGGGACCATGATGACGATGGTCTCCAACCGGATCTCGTACTGCTTCGACTTCCGCGGCCCCAGCCTCTCCGTCGACACCGCCTGCAGCTCCTCCCTGGTCGCCGTCCACCTGGCGTGCCAGGCGCTGAACAGCGGGGAGAGCGACCTCGCGCTGGCCGGCGGAACGCTGCTGCACATGGCCCCGCAGTACACCGTCGCGGAGACGAAGGGCGGCTTCCTGTCACCCGAGGGCCGCTCCCGCACGTTCGACGCCGCCGCCGACGGCTACGTACGGGCCGAAGGCGTCGGCCTGGTCGCGCTGAAGCGGCTGGAGGACGCCGTACGGGACGGGGACCGGATCCACGCGGTGATCATCGGCAGCGGCGTCAACCAGGACGGCCACACCAACGGCATCACCGTGCCCAGCCCCGACGCGCAGGTCGACCTCATCCGCCGCGTCTGCGCGGAGGCGGGCATCGTCCCCGGCGACCTCCAGTACATGGAGGCGCACGGCACCTCGACCCCCGTCGGCGACCCGATCGAGGCGAACGCCCTCGCCCGCGCGCTGGCCATCGGACGGGCCCCGGGCGCCCGCGCCTACGTCGGCTCGGTCAAGACGAACATCGGACACACCGAATCCGCCGCCGGGGTCGCCGGGCTGATCAAGACCGTCCTGAGCCTCAAACACCGGACGATCCCGCCCCACATCAACTTGGAGAACCTCAACCCCGCCATCGACCCGACCGCCCTGCCGTACGAGATCCCCACCCGGCCCACCGCCTGGCCCGACCACGAAGGGCCCGCCCGCGCCGGGGTCAACTCCTTCGGCTTCGGCGGCACCAACGCCCACGTCGTCCTGGAGGAGGCCCCGCCGGCCCCCGTGGACGGCGACGCGCCCGCGGCCGCCGGGCGGAGCTGGAGCATCCTGCCGCTCAGCGCACGCAACCCGGACGCCCTGACGGAGATGGCGGCCGGCATCCGGGCCGAGCTGGCGGGCGCCGACGGCCCCGCGGTCTCCCTCGACGACCTCGGGCACACCCTGGCCCACCGCCGCCAGCACCTGCCCGAGCGGCTGTCCGTCGCCTACTCCACCCGCGCCTCCCTGGAGGAGGCCCTGGCCGCCCACGGGCGCGGCGAGCCCCACCCCCGGGTCGTGCACGGCCGGACCCGGGACGCCGACGACCGGCGGCTGGTCTGGGTCTTCACCGGAATGGGCCCCCAGTGGTGGGGCATGGGGCGCCAACTCCTGGAGGAGGAACCGGTCTTCCGCGATACGGTCCTCGCCTGCGACCGGGCGATGCGGGAGTTCGCCGACTGGTCCCTCGTCGAGGAGATGACCGCCGACGAATCCGTCTCCCGGATGAGCGAGACCTGGCTCGCCCAGCCCGCGAACTTCGCCCTCCAGGCCGGTCTGGCCGCCCTGTGGCGGTCCCACGGGGTGCGCCCCGACGCCGTGGTCGGCCACAGCACCGGGGAGATCGCCGCCTTCCACGAAGCCGGCGTCTACTCCCTGCGGGACGCGGCCAGGATCGCCGTGCACCGCAGCCGGCTCCAGCAGACCCTGGCCGGGAGCGGCGGCATGCTCGCCGTCAGCCTGTCGGAGGACGAGGCGGAGCGCCGGGTGCGCCCCTACGCCGACCGGGTCTCCATCGCCGCCGTCAACAGCCCCACCGCGATCACGCTGGCCGGGGACGGGGCGGCGCTGACCCGGCTGGCCGAGGAGCTGCGGGCCGAGCAGCGGTTCGCCAAGTTCCTCACCGTCGAAGTGCCTTACCACAGCGTCGCCATGGAGCGGATCAAGGACGAACTCCTCGACGCACTCGCCCCGTTGGAGCCGCAGCCGGCACGGGTTCCGCTGTACCCGACCGGCGTCGGGGGGACCGTCCGGGGCGAGGAGCTGGACGCCGCCTACTGGTGGAAGAACGTCCGCGACCGGGTGCGCTTCCGGTCGGCGGTCGACCGCATCGCCGCGGACGGCCACCGGCTCTTCCTGGAGATCGGCCCGCACCCGGTCCTCGGCCACGCGATCCGCGAATGCCTCGACGCCGCCTCCACGTCCGGGGCCACCCTGCCCTCCATCCGCCGCCGGGAGAACGAGAGCGAACGCTTCGCCACCTCGCTCGGCTCCCTCCACACCCTCGGCGTCCCCGTCGACTGGGAACTGCTCCACCCCGCCGGCCGCCCGGTCACCCTGCCCCGCCACCCCTTCCGGCGCGACCGCCACTGGACGGAGCCCGGCCCCGTCGCCCAGGTCCGCCTGGGCCACCGCGACCACCCGCTCCTCGGCCGCCGCACCGGCGCCACCGAACCCACCTGGCTGGCCCGCCTGGACACCGAGGACCTGCCCTACCTCGCGGACCACCGCATCCAGGACACCGTGGTCTTCCCCGCCGCCGGGTACCTGGAGATGGCCGCCCAGGCCGTCCTGCGGCTCACCGGCGGCACCACCGCCGTCCTCGCCGACGTCGACCTGCGCAAGGCGCTCTTCCTGCCGGACGGCGAGGACCGCACCGTGGAGCTCTCGCTCTCCCTGGAGAACGCCGCCTTCACCATCGCCTCCCCGACCGGTGACGACGGCGAGAGGGCCGTGCACGCCGCCGGGGTCGTCCGCACCGGGCAGCGCCGCCGCACCACCGAGCCGCTGGACGCCCCCACGATCCGGGGCAGGGCGCTCCGGCGCCTCGAAGGCCCCGACTGCTACACCGCGCTGGCCGCCCTCGGCTACCACTACGGACCCGCCTTCCAGGCCCTGGAAGAGGTCTGGATCGGCAGCGGTGAAGTGCTCGCCAGAATCCGCGCGCCCCGGGAGATCGACGGCGGCGCCGCCGGCCACCACCTCCACCCCGTCCTCCTCGACGCCTGCTTCCAGACCCTCCTCACCCCGCTGATCCTGGACGGCCCCGCCCCGGACGCCGGGATCAGGCTGCCGCTCTCCCTGGACGAGGTCGCCCTCGAACCCGTCGGGGACCAGCCGTTCTGGGCGCACGCCACCCTGCGCCCCGCCGACGCGGACACCACCCTCGGCGACATCGCGCTGTACGCCGACGACGGCACACCGCTCGGCCGCGTCCAGGGCTTCCGCGCCGCCGACGTGGAGAAGGCCGCCACCGCCGTCGCCCGCACCACGATCGACTCCTGGCTGGCCGAACCCGTCTGGACCGACTGCCCGCCGCTGCCCGCCGGGGAGACCGGCGCCCCGCCCCGGGACGCGTACCCGGCCGCCGCGGGCGAGGAGGGTGCGGAGCGCCCGGACGACACGCGCCCCGAACCCCCGGCCACCCCCGCGCACGACCGCGACTGGCTCCTCCTCGCCGATACCGGGGGCGTCGCGGACGCCTTCGCGGCCCTGGCCCGGGCCCGCGGCGAACGCTGCCGCCTGGTCCGTACGGGAGCGGCCTACACCGCCTCCGGCGACGGCGCCACGTACACCGTCGACCCCACCTCCGACGCCGACCTGCGCCGTCTGTTCGCGGACCTCGACCGGAACGGCGGCCCCTTCCGGGGAGCGGTCCTGCACCTGTGGAACCTCGACGCGCCGGCCCTCGCCGACTGCGACCGGACCTCGCTGCGCGACCACACCGGAGCGGGCGCGTACTCCCTGATCCCCCTCGCCCGGCTGCTGGCGGCCCGGGGCGGGGGAGGCCGCCTGCACATCGTCACCCGGGGGGCGCAGCCCGCCCTGCCGGGCGAGGCGCCCGAACCCCTCGGCGCGCCCGCCTGGGGCATCGGCCGCGTCCTGCGCCACCAGGAGCTCACCGACCACCCGGGCAAGCTCATCGACCTCGACCCCCGGCGGCGCCCCGGCCAGGACGGCGACCGCGCCGAGGCCGGAACACTCCTGGCCGAGGCGCTGAGCGACGACGAGGAGGAGATCGCGCTGCGCGACGGCGTCCGCCGCACCAGCCGCCTCCGCCCCGCCGGGAACCTGACCCGACCGCTGCCACCGCGTCTGCGGGCCGACGGGACCTACCTGGTCACCGGCGCGTTCGGCGCGCTCGGCCGGCTGCTGTGCCGCACCCTCGTACGCCGGGGGGCCCGCCGGATCGTCCTGGTCGGACGCACCCCCGTCCCGGCCCGGGAGAAGTGGGCGGGCGCCGACCCCGCCACCGCCGAGGGCCGGGCCGTGGCCCTGCTGCGCGAACTGGAGGCGCTCGGCGCCCAGCCCGTCCCCGCCGCGTTCGACATCACCGACGAGGACGCCCTGACCACCTGGCTCGACGCCTACCGGCACAGCGGGGCGCCACCCGTACGCGGAGTGTTCCACCTGGCGGGACAGGTCCGCGACACCCTCGTCGCCGACCTCGACCGGACCGCCTTCGACGCCGTCCACGACCCCAAGACCGTGGGCGCCCACCTCCTGCACCGGCACCTGCGGGACGAACCCCTCGACCACTTCGTGCTCTTCGCCTCGATCGCCTCCCTGCTGACCACCGCCGGCCAGACCAACTACGCCGCGGGGAACGCCTTCCTGGACGCCCTCGCCCACCACCGCCGCGCGCAGGGGCTGCCCGCGCTCAGCCTCGACTGGGGCCCGTGGGCCACCGGCATGATCGAGGAACTCGGCCTGGTCGACCACTACCTGCACAGCCGGGGCATGAGTTCGCTCTCCCCGGAGGCGGGCATGGCCGTCCTGGAACGCGTCATCGGACAGGACCACGCCCAGCTGGTCGTCGCCACCGTCGTCGACTGGCCCGTCTTCCTCGCCTGGTACCCCTCACCGCCGCCGCTGGTCGCCGAGCTGGCGGCAGCCGCCGCCCCGCCGGCCGACGCCGCTTCCGGCAACGGGTTCCTCGACACCTTCCGCGCGGCCGACGAGGAGACCCGCCGCACCCTGGTCGCCGAGCGGTTCGCCGCGCTCTCGGCCACCGTGCTGCGCACCGGCGCCGACCGCATCGACCCCGCCGCCGGCCTCGGCGAACTCGGCCTCGACTCGCTCCTCGCCATGGAGCTGCGGGCCCGTGTCCACGCCGAACTCGGCGTCGCCCTGCCCGTGGTGGCCCTGCTCAGCGGCACCCCGGCCGGAGAGCTGGCAGCCCAGCTCCACGACGGCCTCACCGCCCTGGCCGCGGCGGACGCCGGCGAGGGGGCGGCCGGGCCGGTCGCCCTCCACACCGACGAGCGGGAGTACCCGCTGACCCAGAACCAGAAGGCGCTCTGGTTCCTCAAGCACCTCAACCCCGACGGCTACGCGTACAACATCGGCGGGGCCGTCGAGGTGAACGTCGCCCTCGAACCCGACCTGATGTTCGACGCCGTACGCCGCCTCATCGCCCGCCACCCCGCGCTCCGCACCACCTTCCACCTGGTGGACGGGCAGGCCGTGCAGCGGGTCTCCGAGGACGCCGCCAGCGACCTCGCCCTCTTCGACGTCCAGGGCGAGGACTGGGAGACCATCCACGCCACGATCGTCCAGGAGTACCGCAAGCCCTACGACCTCGCCCACGACCCCCTGGTCCGCTTCCGCCTCTTCAAGCGCGCACCGGACCGCTGGATCATCATGAAAGCCGTCCACCACATCGTCTCCGACGCCATCTCCACCTTCACCTTCATCGACGAACTCCTCAGCGTCTACGAGGCGTTGCGACGCAACCAGGAGCCCCAGCTCCCGCCGGTCGAGGCCCGCTACCTCGACTTCCTCAACCAGCAGAACACCTTCCTGGCCGGACCCGAGGCGGCCGGCATGCTCGACTACTGGCGCGCCCACCTGCCCGCCGAGGTCCCGCTGCTGGACCTCCCCGTCGACAAGCCGCGCCCGGCGGTCCAGACCCACAACGGGGCCTCCGAGTTCTTCGTCCTGGACGACGAGCTGAGCGCCCGCGTCCACACCCTGGCCCGCGCGCACGGCGTCACCCCGTTCATGGTGCTGCTGAGCGCGTACTACCTCCTGCTGCACCGCTATTCCGGGCAGGACCACCTCGTCGTGGGCAGCCCGGTGACCGGCCGCACCCGGCAGGACTTCGCCTCCGTCTACGGCTACTTCGTCAACCCCCTGCCCCTGCACGCCGACCTGTCCGGCGACCCCACCGTCGCCGAACTGCTCCAACAGGTCCGCCGGACCGTGCTCGGCGGCCTGGACAACCAGGAGTACCCCTTCGTCCTCCTCGTCGAGGAGCTGGGCCTCCAGCACGACCCCAGCCGCTCCGCCGTCTTCCAGGCGATGTTCATCCTCCTCACCCACAAGGTGGCCGCCGAGCAGTACGGATACCGGCTGGAGTACATCGAACTACCCGAGGAGGAGGGGCAGTTCGATATAACCCTGTCCGCCTACGAGGACGAGGCCGAGGGCCGCTTCCACTGCGTGTTCAAGTACAACACCGACCTCTTCCTCGCCGAGACCATGCGCCGCATGGCCGCCCACTACACCCGTCTCCTCGACCGCATGACCCGCGCCCCGGGCGACCGGGCCGCCTCCCGCCTGGAGATGCTCGGGGACCGGGAGCGCGAGCGGCTCGTGGGGGAGTGGAGCCGCCCGGCCCTGCCGTCCACCGGCCACCGGGACGGCGAACCGTTCACCCCGGTCCACGCCCTGATCGCCCGTGCCGCCGCCGAACACCCCGGGGCCACCGCCGTCACCACGCCCTCCCCGTACGGCGAGGCGCACCGGATGACCTACGCGGAGCTGGACCGGCGGGCCGACGACACCGCCGCCCGGCTGCGCACCCTCGGCGTCGGCGAGGGCTCGACGGTGGTGCTGTGCCTGGAGAAGTCGCCCGAGCTGGTCGTCGCCCTGCTCGGCGTCCTCAAGGCCGGCGCGGCCTACCTCCCGCTCCGCCCCGACCAGCCCGCCGACCGGCTCGCGCACCTCGTGGCGGCCACCGGCGCGGCACTCGTCCTCGTCGCGGACGACACCGCACCCGAGCGGACCGCGGCCCTGGCCGCCCCGGCGCTCACCCTCGCCGCGCTCGACGCCACCGCACCGCACCCCGAGGCCGCGCCCCGCGCGACCGCCCCGGACGCCCCCGCCTACGTCATCACCACCTCCGGCTCCACCGGCCGCCCCAAAGCCGTCCGCGTCGGCCACCGCAACCTGGCCTCCGCCTACGAAGCCTGGCGGCAGACGTACCGGCTGGAGACCGACGTACGGGTGCACCTCCAGATGGCCGACCCGTCCTTCGACGTGTTCACCGGCGACCTGGTGCGTGCCCTCTGCTCGGGCGGCACGCTCGTCCTGGCCGACCGCGACCTCCTCTTCGACACGACCCGGCTGTACCGCACGATGCGCCGGGAGCGCGTCGACTGCGCCGAGTTCGTCCCCGCCGTGGTGCGCGGCCTGATGGACCACTGCGAACGGGAAGGGCTGCGACTGGACTTCCTGCGCCTCCTGGTGGTCGGATCGGACGCCTGGAGCGTCGGGGAGTACCGACGGCTGGCCGAGCTGTGCGGCCCCGGAACCCGCCTCGTCAACTCCTACGGCCTCACCGAGGCCACCATCGACAGCGCCTACTTCGAGGGGCCCGTCGACGACCTCGAACCCGGCCTGATGGTCCCGATCGGCCGCCCCCTGCCCAACAGCACCCTCCACGTCCTCGACGCCCACGGCGAACCCGTCCCGCCCGGCGTGCCCGGCGAACTCTGGATCGGCGGCGCCGGCGTCGCCCTCGGCTACGCCGGCGACCCCGGGCAGACCGGCGAACGCTTCGTGACCCGCACGCTCTCCGCGACCGCCGGCGCCCGCCCCGAACGGCTCTACCGCACCGGGGACATCGCCCGCTGGGACGCGCACGGCAGGGTCCACCTCCTCGGCCGTACCGACGGCCAGGTCAAACTGCGCGGCCACCGCATCGAGATCGGCGAGATCGAGGCGCACCTCGCCCAGTGGCCCCCGCTCGCCCGCGCCGTCGTCACCGTACGCACCGACACCGGGGGAGACGCGGCCCTGTGCGCCTACTGCGTACCGGAGGCCGGCGCCACGCTGGACGTCCGCGCCCTGCGCCGCCACCTCGCCCGCTCCCTGCCCTCGTACATGATCCCGGCCCACTTCACCGAGCTGCCCGCCCTGCCGCTGACCGCCAACGGCAAGGTCGACACGGCCGCCCTGCCCGCGCCCCGCGCCGGGGCCGGCGACCGGCCCCGGGAGGAGCCCGTCACCCTGTACGAGATCAGCCTCGCCCGGCACTGGAAGACCCTCCTCGGCCGGGAACAGGTCGGCCTGGAGGACGACTTCTTCGAACTCGGCGGCAGCTCGATCAAACTCATCGAACTCCTCCACCACCTGCGCACCGAGTTCGGCGTCGGCGTCCCCGTCAGCAGGCTCTACCAGGTCACCACCCTGCACGGGATGGCCGCCACCGTCGAGGACGTCCTGCTCGGGGCGAGCGCCGAGGAGCTGCCCAGCCTCACCTTCAACGCCGGACAGGACACCGCGCTCTTCTGCTTCCCGCCCGCCGGCGGCCACGGGCTCGTCTACCGCGGCCTCGCCGCCCACCTCCCCGACCTCGCCGTCATCGGCTTCAACTACCTGCCCGGCGACGACAAGACCGCCCGGTACGCCGACCTCGTCGAGGCCGCGCGACCCGAGGGCCCCTACCTGCTCCTCGGCTACTCCCTCGGCGGCAACCTCGCCTTCGAGACCGCCAAGGAGCTGGAGCGGCGCGGCCACCGCGTCGCCCACGTCGTCATCATCGACTCCCGCCGCACCCTCACCGCCTACGAACCGGACGCCTCCGGCATCGCCGCCTTCGAGACCGAACTCGCCGAGCACGTACGCAAACACACCGGGTCCGAAGCCGTCGCCCACGAGACGCTCGTCCACGCCGCCGAGTACCTCGCGTTCTGCGGGCGCACCCCCAACACCGGCGCCGTCGCCGCAGCGGTCACCGTCATCGCCGATGAGGAGAAGGCCGCCCTCTACGCCGCCGGGCAGCCCGGCACCTGGCACGGCAGCTCCACCGGGACCACCGCCGTCCTGCGCGGCTCCGGCGTCCACGCCGACATGCTCGACGCCGAACACCTGCCGCGCAACGCAGAGCTGGTGCGCTCCACCCTGAAGGGGGAAACGCCCCATGGCGGATGACGACTCCACCGACTGGACCACCAGGGAGCGCGCCCCGGGCGCCCCGCCCCGCGTCATCGTCGTCGGCGCGGGCGTGGCCGGCCTCTCCACCGGCTGCTACGCGCAGATGAGCGGGGCCAGGACCCGCGTCTTCGAGAAGCACGTGCTGCCCGGCGGCTGCTGCACCGCCTGGTCGCGCGACGGCTACCTCTTCGACTACTGCATCGAATGGCTCATCGGCACCGCGCCGGGCAACGACGCCCATCAGGTGTGGGCCGAACTCGGGGCGCTGGACGGCAAGACCGTCACCAACTTCGAGCTGTTCAACAAGGTCGAGGACGCCTCCGGCCGGTCGGTGACCTTCTACAACGACCCCGACCGCCTGGAGGCCCACCTCCTGGACGTCTCACCGGCCGACGCCCCGCTCATCCGGGCCTTCACCCGCGACCTGCGGCGCTTCATCGACATCGAGCTGTACCCGTTCTTGACCGCGCCCGCCCTGCGGACCGTACGGGAGAGGGCCCGGACCCTGCGCACGGTGATGCCCGCCTTCCGGCTGTTCTGGCGGACCGCCGCCACCCCGATGCACGCCTTCGCCGACCGGTTCCAGGACCCGCTGCTGCGCACGGCGTTCCGCAACATCTTCTTCCAGGACCCGGAGGGCTTCCCGCTGCTGCCGTACCTTTTCAACATGGCGGCCGCCCACCACGGCAACGCGGGTTTCCCCCAGGGGGGTTCGCTCGGCCTCGCCCGCTCGATCGAGGAGCGCTACCGGGGTCTGGGGGGCACGATCACCTACCGGGCCCGCGCCCAACGGATCCTGGTCGAGAGGGACCGGGCGATCGGCATCGAACTCCGCAACGGCAGAAGGTACTTCGCCGAGCACGTGGTGTCCGCCTGCGACGGCCACACCACCGTCTACGGACTGCTCGGCGGCCGGTACACCGGACCCCGCATCGACAAGCTGTACACCGACCTCCTCCACCGCCCCGGCACCCTCTTCCCCGCCGTCGTCTCCGCCTTCGTCGGCCTGCGCGGCGACCTGGACCCCGGCGAGGCGCACAGCACCACCCACCTCCTGGCCCCGGACGACGCCGCCCACCTCCCCGCCGCCCTCCAGGACAGCCTCGTCGTACAGGCCCGCTCCCGCTACTCCGGGGGCTTCGCGCCGCCGGGCCACTCCGTCCTGCACTGCACCTACTTCAGCGACTACGCCCACTGGAAGAACCTGCGCACCAGGGACCGCAAGGAGTACCGCCGCCGCAAACGCGAAGTAGCCGACTTCGTCCGGGACTTCCTGGAACGCCGCAGCCCCGGCACCGCCGACCGCATCGAGGTCGTCGAGGTCGCCACCCCCGCCACCACCCACCGCTACACCGGCAACCTCAACGGCTCCATCCTCGCCTGGAAGGCGTTCTCCGAGGCCGACGACGTCGCCACCCGCCTGGTGGGCAAGGACCGGATGCGGCTGCCCGGACTCAGCGGCTTCTCCATGGCCGGACAGTGGGCCGGCATGGGCGGCCTGATCCGCGCCGCCTCCACCGGCCGCTTCGCCGTCCAGTACCTCTGCCGCGAACTCGGCCTGGAGTTCCGGGCCTGGGAGAGCAAGGGGACCGAACCCTGGCACCCCGGGAAGCTGGGACACCTGCCCCAGCTCGACCGGTGGTCCGCACGGGAGAGGGAGGGCTCATGAGCGACCGCGGTGCCACCCCCCGGAAGGACGGCGACCGGCCCCGGGAGACCATGATCATCATCGGAGCGGGGCTCGGCGGCCTCTCCACCGGCTGCTACGCCCAGATGAACGGCTACCGCACCCGCATCCTGGAGATGCACGAGATCCCCGGCGGCTGCTGCACCGCCTGGGAGCGCGGCGGCTTCACCCTGGACGCCTGCGTCAGCTGGCTCCTCGGCAGCGGCCCCGGCAACGAGATGCACCAGATCTGGCTGGAACTCGGCGCGCTCCAGGGCAAGGAGATCCGCCACTTCGACGTCTTCAACATCGTGCGCGGCACGGACGGGCGGGCCGTTCACTTCTACTCCGACCCGGACCGGCTCGAAGCCCACCTCATCGCCATCTCGCCCGCCGACGCCCGCCTCGTACGCAAGTTCTGCGGGCAGCTGCGCAACTTCCGCAAGGCGCTCGCCGTCTACCCCTTCCTCAAGCCCGTGGGGCTGATGGGACGCGTGGAGCGCTGGCGGATGCTCGCCTCCTTCCTCCCCTACTTCAACACCGTCCGCACCACGATCACCGTCCTGATGAGCGACTTCTCCCAGAAGTTCAAGGACCCGCTCCTGCGGGAGGCGTTCAACTTCATCCTGTACGAGAAGCACCCGGCCTTCCCCGTCCTGCCGTTCCACTTCCAGCTCGCCTCGCACGCCAACCTCTCCGCCGGCGTCCCCGAAGGCGGCTCCCTCGGCCTCGCCGAATCCATCGAGGCCCGCTACCGCAGGCTCGGCGGCGAGGTCACGTACAACACGAAGGTCGCATCGGTGATCGTCGAGGACGACCGGGCCGTCGGCGTCCGCCTCAGCGGCGGCGGGGAGCTGCGGGCCGACATCGTCGTCTCCGCCTGCGACGGCTACACCACCACCATGAAGTTCCTGGAGGGGAGGTACCTGGGCGAGGACTACCGCAAGCTCTACACCGAGACCATCCACCGACCCGGCATGGTCTTCCCCGGCTACTTCACCCTCTTCCTCGGCCTCTCCCGCCCCTTCCCCGAGGGCGACCCCTGTACGACGCACCTCATCGACGAGGCGCTGGCGGCCGAGCTGACCGGCATCCGCCACCCCAGCGTCAACGTCCAGTTCCGCAGCCGCCACTACCCCGAACTGTCCCCGGACGGCACCACCGTCGTCTACGCCACCTACTTCTGCGACATCGCCCCCTGGCGCGCCCTGGACGAGGGCCCCGAACAGGTCACCCGCACCCGCGGCGGCCAGAAGCTGCACACCCTGCCCGTACGCCACGGGCGCGGCTACTACGCGGCGAAGCGCCGGGCCCGCGAGGCGCTCATCGGCTTCCTGGAGCAGCGCCACCCCGGGCTGCGGGACGCGATCGTCGTCCGCGACGTCTCCAGCCCCCTCACCCAGGTCCGCTACACGGGCAACTACGACGGGACCGTGCTGGGCTGGCAGCCCTTCGTCGAGAGCGGCGAGACCCTGGAAGAGCTGATCAAGAAGCACGGGCCCGGCCTCCCCGGGCTGCGCGACTTCTACCAGTCCGGCGTCTGGGCCACCACCGGCGGCCTCATCCGGGCCGCCGCGGCCGGCCGCCACGTCATGCAGTTCGTCTGCCGCGACGACGGCAAGCCCTTCACCGCCTCGCTCGATCTCACCGCACCGGCCCCGACCCACCGGGTCGTTCCCGTACCCGTCCGCCCCGCCACCCCGCCGGAGAGGAAGCCATGAGGATCGCGAAATGGGTAGTCCGCGAACACGTCGAGGGCATCCCCGACGTGGACCGCGTCTACGAGAAGGTCGTCGAGGACGTCGACGTCACGCTGGCGCCGGACGAGATGCTGCTGCGTACCCTGTACGTCTCCGTCGACCCCTACCTCCAGGGCATCGCCCTCGACACCCCCCTCGGCGGCCACATGGGCGCCGACTCGATCATGGAGGTGGTGGAGGCGGGCCCGCGCGCCGCCCACCGCGTCGGCGACCTCGTACAGGGCTTCGGCGGCTGGCGCACCCATGTGGTCTCCACCGGCGCCCCCGAACTCTGGCAGACCGGCACGTTCCCCATGGTCTTCCCGGCGTACCGCAGGCTCGACCCCGGGTGGTACGACGACGCCCTGCCGCTGCCGTCCGCCCTCAGCGTCATGGGCGGCCCCGGCATGACCGCGTGGGGAACCCTCTCCACGTACATGACGATCAACCCCGGTGAGACGCTCGTCGTCAGCGGGGCCTCCGGCGCGGTGGGCTCCCTCGTCGGCCAGCTCGCCGCACTCGCGGGGGCCCGGGTCGTCGGCACCACCTCGTCCCCGGGCAAGGCGGACTACCTCACCGGGCTCGGCTTCGACGCGGTGGTCGTCTACCGCCACGGGGACGACGCCGACGCCGTGCGCGAGGCGTTGGCACAGGCCGCCCCGGACGGCGTCGACCGGTACTTCGACAACCTCGGCGGCACGGTCACCGACGCGGTGTTCCCGCTGCTCAACGTCGGCAGCCAGGTGGCGGTGTGCTGGCAGTGGGCGACCCAGGTCGGCAAGGAGACCACCGGCCCCCGGCTGCTGCCCTACCTGATGTTCCCGCGTGCCACCGTCCGCGGCATCTTCTCGCTGGAGTGGTTCACCGAGGAGAACTGGCAGCGCCTCCACACCGAACTCGGCGGCCGCGTCCGGCGCGGCGAGGTCGCCTTCGACCACACCCTCCACCACGGCTTCGACAGCATCCCCGCCGCCTACGGCAGCCTCTACGGCGACCGGGCCGCCAACCGGGGCAAGGTGCTCGTCGCACTCTGAGGGCGGACCGACCCCTGGACACTCCGACGTCGCCGCCGAGGAGGCACGTTGACCACCGACGACCCCATGGCCCCCGCTCCGGAGCCGATGCACCGCCTGCGGTTCGAGGAACCCGGGCCACCGCGCCCCGCCGAACTGCCCGGTGGCGCTCCCGCCTGGCTGGTCAGCCGCTACCCCGACGTACGCCAGGTCCTCTCCGACCCGCGGTTCGGCCGGGCGGGCCTGTACACGGCGGACGCCCCGGCCCTCTCCGACGTACCGGACCTCGTCAACGACCCCGACCTGATGTTCAACCAGGACGGCCCCGACCATCTGCGGCTGCGCCGCACCCTGCGGCGCGCGTTCACCCCGAGGGCCGTCGCCCGCTGGCGGCCGTGGATCGCCGCGATCGTGGAGGAGCTGCTCGACCGGCTGGAGTGGCGGGAGCAACCCGCCGACGTGGTGGCGGAGTTCGCCCTCCCGCTGCCGGCGGCGGTGATCAGCCGGCTGATGGGCCTGGACGAGTCCGACTGGGCCCGGATGCGCCACTGGAGCGAGCACGCCTTCTCCGACGGCACCCACGACAGCGCACAGGTGGCGTCCGCCCTGGAGGAGTTCAGCGCGTTCGGCGCGGACCTCCTCGCCGAGCGGCGCAGGTCGCCGGGCGACGACCTGGTCAGCGGCATCGTCGCGGCGGCCGACGCGGAAGGGGGCGTCCCCGAGGCGCAATTGGTCAGCCTGGTGTGCGGGCTGGTCGTCGGCGGCCACGACAGCACGATGACCATGCTCGGCAACGCGCTGCTCTACCTCCTGGGCGAACGCCGTGAGACCTGGCCCCGCATCGGCGCCGACGAGGAGGCCGCCGGACGGGTCGTGGACCGGCTCGTCCACCTCGTCCCCCTCGGCGACGACCGGGGGAGCACCCGGCACGCCGCCACGGACGTCGAGGTCGGCGGGGTGACGATCCCGGCCGGAGCGATCGTGATCGCCGACTGCGGCATGGCCAACCGCGACCCTGACGTCTTCCCGCCCGCCACCCTCCACGACCTCTTCGCCCCGCTGGAGGCGCCCACCCTCTCGTTCGGCGCGGGCCCCCACTACTGCCTGGGGGTGTGGCTGGCCCGCACCGAGCTCCAGCTCGCCCTGCACCGGCTGGCCGCCCGCTTCCCGGAGCTGCGCCTGGCCGCCCCCGTGGACGCCGTCGCCTGGCGGACCGGAACGACCTCCCGCAGCCCGCTGCGGCTGGGGGTCGCCTGGTAGACCGGCCGGTCCGGCGGCCACCCCCGGGACGGCGTACAGACGGGTCGGAGCCCACAATGAGGGGGAGGCGGGCGTGCCGTTCGAGTCGGGTGAAAGTGTGGAGCTTGTCCGTCATGAGGGCCGGGTTCCGCCCGCCCGTCGACGGCGCCGGCCTCCCCACCGCCCCCTTCGGCACGGCCGCCCGACCGCACCCACCACCGCCCCCGCCCGCCCGCCGACCCCAGAGATCCAGGAACCACCACGTGCTCGTCGCCCGCTCCCTCGCCCTGTTCGCCGTCGCCGCCCTTTTCGAGATCGGAGGAGCCTGGCTGGTCTGGCAGGGCGTCCGCGAACACCGGGGGTGGATCTGGATCGGCGCCGGAGTGATCGCCCTCGGCCTCTACGGAGTCGTCGCCACCCTCCAGAGCGACGACGACTTCGGACGCATCCTCGCGGCGTACGGCGGGATCTTCGTCGCCGGGTCGATCGCCTGGGGGATGGTCGCCGACGGCTACCGCCCCGACCGCTTCGACGTCGTCGGCGCCCTCGTCTGCCTCGCGGGCATGGCCCTGATCATGTACGCCCCGCGCGGCGGTTGACCGGCCGGTCCGCCGCCAGGCGCCGTACGGGGCGGGCGGCGGGGTCTCTCGGCCCTCGCCTCCGACCCCCGACGACGGTGTTCGCGGACGCGTGCCGGCGGCCGACCGCGCCCGACCGGTGTCCCCGGCTTCCACCCGGCCCGCACGCCCCGGGCAAGGGAGTCGACCGCCCCGGGGCGAGAGCGTCGACCGCCCCGGGTTCATCACGTTTGAGTACGGCGCCGGAACTACGGCCTCCGTCACGGTCAACGCGCTCATGTCCTGGTGGGATCGCCGGGTGCTCGGTTTCCTCTGCCGCCTCCTGCCCTTCTGGGCCCGGGAGCCCCTGTTCATCAGGGGCGGGTCGGGTCGATGGCGCAGTACGTGAAGCTGATGAAGTTGGGGGAGGAGACGGACGTCAGAACGCTCCCGGTCCTCGGCCGCACCGCGGTCCTCTCCTCGGATCACACCATGGCGATCGAGATCGATCTCGGAAGCGGCGGGACCGGCGGCCCTGTGGGGCAGGGCCCCCGGCCAGAACGCTGTCCGCGGCCCTGGACGAGAAGGATCGGGGCGGCTACGGCGAATCCACGGCGTGGAGCGAGTCCGGAGCCCTCCCCGACGACAGCGCGTTCCTCGATATCGCCGAGGCGGTCCTCCCGGCGATTCCCGAGCGGGCCGGGTGACCCTGCTGACATGAGCCCGCGGGGCTTTCCCCGTCACCCGACGCCTTGACCGGCGAGGCCGGTCACCCTAACGGGGTAATGCCCGACAGGTCACGGGCCAGTACCTTAAGAAAAGCAACGAAGAAGACGAGTGACGGGGCTTCAGGCACCCCTCTGTCGGAGCGCCCCACGAGGTTTGCCCAGTAGCAGAAGCGCGGCGAGAGACCGACGCGGCCGCTTCTGTTCCCCACCCCCAGGACATGACCGGCTGCGGGAGCACGCGGCCGTGTGACGACCGACGTCATGTCGGCCACGGCCCGGCGAACAGCCGCCGGACGGCCTTCTTCGCTCTCCGCTCGCGCGGCCGCCTCCCAACCCCCGGCATCGCTCATCGCGCTGCCTCCCGACTTTCCTCCGCTTCGGCCGACGAGCCGCCGCGTCACCCCCGCGTGCCCCCCCGCGCCCCAGCGGCGCCGCCGCACGCCCTGCGTACAACGCCCCCCGCCTCACAAGGAGTCGACCTATGAGTGCATGCGGTTGCGAGCAGTCCCCGATCACCATCGGCGGTTGCCCGCCCCCCAAGCCGGCCTGCCCACCCACTGCCTGCGCCGGTTCCCCGCGGTGCGACCGGTGCGAGACGACCCCGCTGCGTGACTCCGCGCCGTACCGGGTCGCGGCGACCGCGAGCAGCACGGACCCGACGCCGTACTACACCATCGCCAACACCCACGCCGCACTGGACCCCGTCGTCGCACAGACCATCCTGAACAGCGGCACGGGCACGTTCCCGGCCGACGACGGGACGCACAACGGCCAGCACACCTGGCTCGCCGGAGTCGTGCGCATCGACCCTGAGTCCCTGCGCGGCGACCCCACCGACGTCACGATCAGCGCCTCGGTGCACGTTCACAACGACGGGCCGAATACCGCCTGCCGGCTCTACGGGCGTTTCGCCCTGTGGAACGGCACGACCCCGGTCCGCACCGATCTCCTGGGCCCACCCGACCTGTCGGCGGGCGGTGACGACAACGGCGCCATCCCGCCGACCACCGTGCCCCTCGCGGACGTCCTCGCCGGAAAGGTCGTCGTCGAACTCAACCTGGAGACGGGCAACGACGACGCCTGCCGGGTCGGCCCGAAGCAGTGGACCGTCGACAGCTTCGTCCTCACCGTCCAGGCGTCCGCCCCGGGGTGCGGCAGGACCTTCCTGCGGACGACCTGCCGCGACTGCGACGGCGCGGTCACCTGCACGACCGACACCCTCGACGGCTCGTCCCGCCCCTACGCCCCGGTCCCGCCGGTCGTCCCGGTCTCCTCCTGCCAGGACGGGTGCGCCACCGCCCGCCCTCCGTGCATCTCCACCGACCGGGGCAACGCCATCACCCGCGGCAGCGACGGGTGCCTGTACGCGCCCGACGCGCCTGCTCTGGACCCGTCCCCGTGCAATGCCGCACGGCACACGACCGGCGGGCTGCTCGTGCCGCGGGTCGACGTGAGGGGCATCGCCCCCGGCGGCAACAGCAGCGCCGAACGGTCGGTGGACATCGACGTCACCGGGGCGCGCGGCTGCCCCGAGCGGTGGGTGGTCGGCGCCCGCCTCACCCCGGTGAGCGCCTTCCTCAACACCGAGCGGCAGCACGCCAACCTCCTGGCCCGGGCCGGTACCGACGTACCGATCCCCGAGTCCGACATCGTGCTCCCGGAAGCCGGTGTCTACCACATCGACAGCGATGTACGGTACGCGCTCGGTTCCGCCACCGGCGGGAGCGGCTACATCATCGGCTGGCTCCGGGACGAGACCACGGACACCCTCCTGACGAGCTTCACCCAGATCGCGGCGATCAACGCGGAGAGGCAGGAGCAGCAAGGCGGAACCACCCACATCATGACCGAGTACGCGGTCGCCTCCGGTCCCCGGACGGTCCGCCTGCACCTCATGTTCGTCCCCACCGGCGGCAAGATCTCCAACGCCGAGGCCGGCGGGACGGACAGCAACGGCGCAACCCGGATGCGTTTCCTCAAGGTCAGGGATTAGGGCGCCGCTTCACGGACCCGGTCTGCGCGGGGCCTCCTGGCACGACCTGGGGGAAGAGCGCGGGGGGCGTAGCCGCGGCAGGGGCGCCCGCTGTGCGACACCGAGCCGACCGGCGGCCCCGGGCCTCTCGGCCGGACGGGCCGACCAGCTCGGCGGGCCGTCGCTCGACGAGGTCGCCGGGATGGGGAAGGGCAGGAAGGGGCCACTTCAGAAGCATGGGACCCCACAGGTCCGGCCGGCGGCTATCAACGGGCAGCGCGTGCTGCGCGCGGGCCGTCGGCGCTTCGCCTGACGCTCATACCGCGCGTAGCCGTGGGGGCTCGGGCGCGTACGTCTCCTCGACCCCCTCGGCGGGCGTGTCCGTCTCCTTCTCCTTGACGACGTCCGCGGCCGCCTCGGCGTGCTTGGCCTTGCGGTCGTCAAACCGACTCTTGAGCTTCATGCACGCGAACGTCAGTCCGCTGCCCACCGTCGCCGACGCCGCGGCGACGCCCACGACGACGAGGACCGGAGAGCGCAGATCAGCGTGTCCGACGATCTTGTTTCCGGTCCCGCGCAACAGGGCCCGCACAGCACCGGGCGTGCTGGAGTCGGACAGCGACGTCCAGACTGGTTGCTCGACCACCTTCAGGGTGTAGCGCATGCCGTTCCTGACCAAGCTCATGTCCATGGCGCCACTGTAGGGGCGCTCCGCCGCGCCGCGGGGCGGAACCGAGTGCTCTCCGATGCCTTCGGCTGTTCCGGCCAGTGCGTCGAGGAGGAGGACGCTGAGCCTCGGCGGCTCGCGGTCGCACTGTCCGGGAGGCGGTCGGTGAGGACCTGTCGCAGGCCGTGAAGCCGGGCGGCGGGGCCGGGGCCGTCGAACTCCGTGCGCGGGGCGGCCGGTTCCCGCGAGGAGGCGACGCCGATGGTGCCGCGCGACCAGTGGAACTCCTGCTGAAGGGGGTTCTGGAGGATGCCGGGCATCGTGGAGAAGGCTCCAATGACGATGATGGCGAGGGCCGCCACGGCGGCCACCCACCAGGCGCGGCGACCCGTAGCGCCGGGCCGCAGCAGCACATCGCGGCGCCGGGGCTCCTCGCGGCGCCGGGGCTCCTCGCGGCGCCGGTACAGGCAGTGCCCGTACAGCCGGCCCCTCGCCACGAACCCGCGTCCCTTCGGATCCTTCGCCGCCCCGGCCGCGCCGGAAGCAGCGGCCCAGACGACCGCGGAAGCAGCCTCTGACGGCTATCGCGAAGCCCTCGCCGCCCACCGCGCCACCTGGCACGCCACCCGGCAGCACACCGACCCCGAGCCCCAGGAGGCCGCCGAACGGCAACTCCGCGACTGGCTGCGGGAACCCGAGGCGCTTTTCGCCGCCGGCCGTCAGTCCTTCGCGGAGCTCCGCGCCAGAGCGGCCTCCCAGCAGTAGGTCCGGCCCGGCGACGCGCCCCGGCACGGGCCCTGCAACGCCTTGCCGCCGAACGGGCCGGACCGAGCGTCATCGCCCGGGCGTCCGTGCCCGAGCGGCTGGACCGTACGGCGTGAGGTCAGGTGCCCGCGCCGACGCGTTCCGCCGACGCCTGGACCCTCTGCTCCACGAACGACCACGCGCCGTCCGGTGCGGAGTGCGTTGTTCCAGGCGGCCGACGGCGTCCAGAGGGATGTTCGGTCCGTGGATTCCCCGGAGGCGCGGCAGGTACCGGATGGTGGTGGCTTCGCCGGAGTCGGCCTGGAAGCGGTCGGCGAACCGGGCCATGACCTCGGTGTCCGTGCCGACAGGGCTGTCCCAGTCGGTGGAGGAAACGCCGGGCGGCTGGAGGCCGAACATGAGCCGGGGCTGCCAGGGCTGCCGGGGGCGCGGTGGCCTGGGCGGGCGGGGTCCGGAAGGTCCTATGCTGACCCTCATGTCGACCCGGGTGCCGATCAACGACGAACTGCGTTCCGCGTTGGGCTCCCCCACGGAGGCCACGCTCCTGGACAGCAGCCCGCGCTCCCGGGTGTGGCGGGTCGAGCTGAGCGGTGGTGGCCGGGTGATCGTCAAACAGATCGTCGACGGAGGTGGAACCGGGCCCGACGGAGATGCGCGCTATGCGCGGGAGGTCGCCGCGTTGCGGCTCGCCGCACGGGCGACCCGGCCGACCGTCGCGCCCGCACTGCTGGGAACGGACGCGGCGTCACGTGTGATGGTTCTGGAAGACCTGGACGACCTCGGCACGGCCGATGACTGGATGCCCGGCTACGCCGAGTCCCTCGCCCGGCTGCACGCGCTCACCGGGCCGGCTGACACGGGCGCGCTCCCCGCCTGGTCCGGACCGACGGCCGCCGACGCCGAGTCCTTCCTCACCCTCGCCCAGGCCCTTGACGTCCCCGTCCCACCCGGAGCGCCGAACGAACTCGCCGGCCTGATCGACCGGCTCGACCCAGCGCCCCACCATGCGCTGCTGCACGGAGACCCCTGCCCCGGCAACGACCTGCGCACCGCCGTCGGCGTCCACTTCGTCGACTTCGAGCAGGCATCGCTGGGCAATGGCCTGGTCGAACTGGCCTACTTCCGTACCGGTTTCCCGACCTGCTGGTGCGCCATGTCGGTCACGGCCGCGCCGCTCGCGGAAGCCGAGGCTGTCTACCGTGCCACCTGGCGCGACCTCACCGGAAGGGACGTTCCGGGCGACCTCGCCGACGCATGCGCCGGCTGGTTGATCCGTGGCGACGCACTCGTCCAACGTGCCCACCGCGAGTCCGTCGACCACCTCGCACGAGTGGCTGCGGAGGACTTCGAGTGGGGCTACGTTTCCGCCCGAGAACGCCTCGTCCACCGACTTGGGGTGGTTGCCGACCTGACCCGCGACCACGACCATTTGCACGCACTCGGTCACCTCAGCGCGGCTCTGGCCGTACGCCTGTCGGAACGATGGCCCACACTGCGCGCACTGCCCACGCAGAGCACACGGCCCTGACGTCCACACCGGTTCCCGAGCCCTTCGCCGACGTGTTGCGCCGCCGGGCGACAACCAGGGCCACGTTGCTTGATACGGCGCCGGCGCCGCCCCGCAGAAGTTCGTGGAAGGGCGCCGGAAGGTGCTGGACCGGTTGGGGGACGTGGTCACGGTGGTGTCGTGTGTCGAGTCACCGGACACGGGCATCGCACGTGCATGGCTGGAGCGCGGTATCCGTCTGGTCGACATCGGCGCCACCCGAAGGCTGCTCGGCGGTGTGGCGGAGCTGCGCGCTGTGGCTGCCGCCTCGCGAGCCACGGCGGTGCTCAGCGTCGGCGTCGCCCCGGACCCGACCAACCTGCTCGCATGCCGTGCGCACGATGCCGTCGGCGGTGCGTCTGGACATCGTCGTGCTCCTGGGCTCCGGCGAACGGCACGGTGCTGACGCGGTGCGCTGGAGCATCGAGGGGCTCGCCGAGCCTGTCCCGGCGTGCCCACGGCGGACCGCCCTTCCATCGCCCAGGCCGTCGCCGTCTTCGAGAACAAGCCCGGCCCTGGCTTTGTTCACGAGTTTGGGCTCTGACGCACAGTCCGTGGAGCAGTTACGGGGAGTCAGATCTCGCCGAGGAGCGCGCCGGGGCTGTCACGCCGGTTTCGAAGCCCGCGCAGCGGCGGTCACGTACGAACCAGGAGCACGAGGCCTGCGGCCAGGAGCGCGAGGCCGAAGACGGAGAGGAACCCGCCCCAGATCCGCACGAGCCGCCGCTGGAGTGGGGCGTAGCGGAGGGAGTCCATCCCTGGATGCTCGAATCCCAGTCGGTTGAAGGTCCGCAGGAGGCTGGGGTCGGCGTGGGCAGGGTTGAGGTATGTGTCCACGGTCCGCTGGGTGATACCGCGGTGGTTCGTCGCCAGCGCAAGTCCGACCACTACCAGCCCGAGGCCCAGCAGCAGGGGGGCCAGATACATCCGTTCCTCCCGTTCAGGAGCTATTCGGTAGGTGCACGGTATGCCGGGATACAGACCGGCCGTCATGCCAGAGACCGGCAATCTGAGGTTCAGTTGATTGCCTGTCTGCCACCGATGAGTACGCGCGTCCGTCCGATGGCCAGATCCCCCGAAGGGCAGAGCGTGCTCCAACCAGCCGTCACTCACGGTGCATGCTTCACGGAATGCGTGCCAGAACCCGAGTTTGGGTTCTGGCTCAAGTTCCGTGGAGGGCTGACTGACCGTAATGTCGACCTCCTATGACCAGCAGTGAGAGGCTGACGTGAGCCAGTACTACAAATTGGGTGACCAAACCCTGTGGAACCCGTCCAATGGGGCGTCCCGGCTGTTCATGAGCCAGGTCACCGTCTATCAAGCCGAAGTGGGTCTGCCCTCCGGCATCGGCCCCATGGAAGCTGACGAGTATCGGATCGACCCCATCGCATTCGCAGCGTTCGTCGACGCTCTGCTCGCCTGGCATAGCAAAACCAGGCACGCCGTCATGGCCACCCTGTCCGAAGGGTTTGTCGCCACGGTGCTGGCCTTGGCTGAGATAGCGAACATCGAGGTGAACTGGCAGGCGGCCGAGCGCGCCGAGAGCCACTATCTCAAGACGGCTTCGGATCCCCGTGCAAAGGAGTGGACAGGCGCACTGGAGCAGAAGTCACGGGAGCTCGTCCGGCACATGGCGCCCTGAGCCTGATCTGCCAGCACCTCTGGCAACTCAGGAACGTTGCCCTACGTGTAGAGCAGGACACGCTTGCGGAGGAGATCGAAGCCGGCTCGGCCGAACATCTGGCGCTTGAGCATCTTGATTCGGTTGACGTGTCCTTCAACAACACCGGAACTCCAGGGCAAGGTGAGACCAGCGATGAGGGCGTCGCGGTCCCGGTCGATGCCTGCGGCCAGGCTGTGGAGATGGGGCAGGTCGTCTTGGCGGACGGCGTCGAGCCGTTGCGGGAGCCGTTCGCCCTGGCACTCGGTGAGCACCCGGGCGAAGGACCGCACGTGATCGGCGAGTGCATCGAGTTCGGGACACTCGGCCAACACGGCCTTGAGCCGTAGCTGTTCGAGCTCGGTGAGTGTCTCCGAGCGGCTGAGAATCCATCGGGACACCACGCGGGGTCCTGGCGGCCGTGCGGTGACCCGAGAAGGGGCAGCACTTCTACGTCGGTTTGAGAGGCGGTTCACGGTCGCAGCGGGGCCGGAATGTTCACGAGTCCGGGCCCTGGCACAACTTCCGCGGTGCGATGGAAGCGAGGGCGCGTCTGCCACACTTGTGTGGTGCGCGCCGCGGTTGGCGGTGCGGGGGAGAACGGATCTCAATGTGTCCCGATGGACTGTGCTTGCCATACCCGTCGACGGTGTCAGCGAGATGGATCGAGACGCGCGTACGCTCGCGGAATTCGACGGCAGTGCGGAGGAAGCCGAATCGGCCCTGTTGGAGGCGGCGAGCACGTACGAGCACAAGCTCTGGAAGGTGAACCGACGAGAGATCTTCAGGTGCTCCAGCCGGTCCTACTTCCTCCGCGTCCACGGCCGAATGGCTACGTACGGGCTTCTGCTGCAGCTCGCTGAGCTGGTCCACGACACTGCGGAGCCCACCAGCCCGTCTCCCGCCTGAGAACGATCCACCACAGAAGTTGTGCCAGAACCCGAGTCGGGTCTGGCTCACTTTCCGTGGACCATGCACGCTGAGTGACGGTTGCCAGGCGATCGGAACCTGGCGGGTTGCCCGGAACTGACCTGTACCGGGTGTTGTGTGGCTGGCAGTTCGGCCCATTGAAGAAGTGGTGCTCCGGCTGGATGAGTTGCTGTTCCCGTCCATCGCCGACGTGGCGGTGTTGTCGGTCGACGTGGAGGACGAAGCGGTACGCATAGAGGCCCGAAGTACGGTAGTCGGAGCCATCTGTTCCGAGTGCGGAAACTGGTCACGGCGGATTCACATCTCCTACCTGCGCTTTCCTGCTGATGGGCCCAGCGAAGGCAGACGAGTCGTCCTCTACCTGCGCGTCCGCAGATTCTTCTGCCCGGTGATCTCGTGCGAGCGGCGGACCTTCGCCGACCAGTTGCCAGGCTTGACCCCTCGGTGCAGTCGGCGGACCGAGCGGCTGCGGTCGACGCTGGCCGCGGTCGGCCTCGCGCTCGCCGGTCGGGCTGGTGCCCGCCTGGTGAGTGTGTTCGGCGTGTCCGTGAGCCGCAGCACGGGGCTGCGGCTGGTTGAAGCGTTGCCTGTCCCCGAAGTTCCGGCTCTGCGGGTGGTTGGCGTCGATGAGTACGCGACTCGTAAAGGGCGTCACTACGGGACGGTCCTGGTCGACGTCGAGAGCCGGCGTCCAGTGGACCTGCTGCCCGACCGGGAGGCGTCCAGCCTGGCCGCTTGGCTCGCGAAACGGCCCGAGGCGGAGGTGATCTGCCGCGAGGGGGCACCATTCTTCGCCGAGGATGCTACGGCCGGGGCACTACAGGCGGTGCAGGTCGCGGACAGGCGGCACCTGTGGTGCAACCTGAGCGAGGCTGCGGAACGGTGCGTCGCAGACCACCGCGGATGCCTGCAGGTCCCGGCGCCAGATCCAGCCCAGCGTGCCCCTCAGCCGGAGAAATTCGAAGACCCCTCTGGCTCGCCCTGGCCGAGGGAACACCGCTTCGCCGACCGCACCCGCGTCAACCACGCGACCGTCCACGGACTGCTGGCCGCCGGGCTCAGCCGGAGGGCGATCGGCCGCCAACTCCGGATGACCTCCCGCACCGTCAAGCTCTTCGCTGACGCGGCCACTCCGGAGGAGCTGTTCCAGGGGCAGTGGCAGGGTCGGCCGTCCAAGCTCGACGCTTTCAAGTCCTACCTGGATGACCGCTGGAACCAGGGATGGACAAACGCCGGGAGGGCGTGGGAGGAGATCGTGCCGCTCGGCTATCAGGGCAGCCACCAGCGGGTTCGCGCCTATTTCGGGGAGAAGCGGCTCTCGCCAGGCCCCATCACGGCTCGGCCACCGTCACCCCGGGTCGTCGCCGGATGGATCCTTCGCCGACCGGAGACCCTCACCGAGACCGAGCACCTTCGGCCCAAGGCCATTCCGGTCCACTGCCCTGAACTCGACGCTCTCACCGGCCACGTCCGCTCCTGCGGCCAGATGCTCACAGAGCGCCAGGGCGAACGGCTGTTGCAGTGGCTCGATGCCGTCCGGCGAGACAACCTTCCCGGCCTCCATACGCTCGCCGCAGGCATCGACCGTGATCGCGAGGCGGTCATCGCCGGCCTCACCCTGCCCTGGAGCTCCGGAGTGGTGGAAGGACACGTCAACCGGATCAAGATGCTCAAGCGTCAGATGTTCGGCCGAGCCGGGTTCAATCTCCTACGAAAGCGCGTCCTTCTCTATGGATGACCACGCCCAGCGCAGGCTTGCCCACGCTATAGCCTCGGCCTGTGACCAACAGCGGCAGCCGAACGACGGAGAACGACCCTCATCCCGAGCTCCCCTGCTTTCAGGAGCTCTTGGACAGGACGGACTGGGCGTCGCTCGCCACTCCGTACGGGACCGGCGAGTCCCTGCCGGCCGCGCTTACGCGTCTCCTCGACCTCGATCCAGCCGTAAGGGAGGCCGCCGCCAAGGACTCGCTCGGCGAAGTGACACACCAGAACAGCATCTACGAAGCCACCGTGCCTGTAGCGCTCTACGTCGCGGCCATCCTCCACCACCCGGCTACCGCAGCAGGCGAACACCCCCACAGCGCCGACCTCCGACCACTGCGCCACCCCACCCGCGAAACGCTACTGGACTGGCTCGGCAACACCGCCTACGACGCAGACGACGAGACCGTCGCGATAGGCGAACGCCACTTCGATGAAGGCTTCCTCGACGCATGCCCCGACATGCGAGCTTTCCGGGAGCTGCGCCCGTTGATCTACACCGCCGTTCAACCGTTCCTCACCGACGACAATGCGAAGGTGCGCGACGCGGCCCTCGTCGCCGCCCTTCCCCTCATAGAGCACCACGCCCTCATCAGGCACCGGAATGAGCTGGCTGACCACGCCCACCGCCTGCTCAGCACCAGCACGGACCGACGCAAACGCGACCGCACACTGGACGCGCTGAACGCCTGGGGGCACGACACCGGCCCCCTGGAAAACGTGCACGACATCGCCGTCCGTGAACTACGCACCCGCATGGAGGACCACGATTCGTGGTGGGCGGGCAACGGGACAGGCGGCTGCGCCGAAGACCCGCTGTTCTGACAAAGAGGCCCATGTTTCTACATGTTGGCCGTAACTCAACGTATGCGCTCCACGGAACTTGAGCCAGAACCCGAACTCGTGAAGAGAGCCCCCCGGCCCCCTGCGCGCATACCGTGCCACCCTGGCCGCCACGGGACGCTGGGAGCACGCCCGCGCCGCCCTGGCCGCGCTGTTCAGGACCCACAACCAGGTATCGGACGGCGGGCTCGTCCTGGACGCCCCCTCTCTGCTCGCCCTCGGCCGGATGAAAACCTGACCGACCCGGCCACCTGCGGATACACCGGGACCTCGGGGTGGCACCGCGGCCATCTGGACCCCGTCCTGCGTGAACTGCGAGGCTCCGGCGGCCCCTTCGCCGGATGCGACAAGGGCGAGCACCGGGTCGAGCACCGGCTGCCCGGTTCGGCTCCCCGCGCCTGGCGCCCCGCAGACCGGTCATGACCTGCCGCGCTACGGCTCGTGGTCGATCGGTACCCTCGCAGCCGTGCGATCGACATGCCGGTGGGGCGGACCTGGCCCTGTGGGTGCGGTCCGCCCCTCCACCTGCTGCTATCTGCTCCGTCCTCGCCCGGCTCCGGGCCCTTCCGGCCTGTGCTGGGGAGGCTGCTGCCTGGAACCGGCGTTCGGGGCAGGACCGCGGCTCGGCTGGTCCGGCCTGCGGGCGGTGGTGGTGCTGCGGGATCGCGCCGCCGCCGGCAACGGCCGTGTCGGCGGCGCCAGGAGCTTGGCGTCGGCGGGCAACAGGATCGGGGCCGCGTTCCGCTCGATCCGGGCCAACCGATCCGGCCACTCCGGGCCCAGCGGGCGGCTGGCTTCACGCAGCCGCAGCTGGGTGCTGACGAATCCTGCGCTCTCGTCCTTGCCGAGTGGGCGGGTCCGCTCGGTTTCGACCCCGTCGCGCAGCCTCGGAGGAGCCACCCACTGCCCGGCGTCGTCCAGACTGTTGCTGTAGCGCGGCTTGCTCTCGCCTCGACGGTAGACGCTCGCCAGGTCGACCAGGGCCCCGCGATCAACTCGGTCGGCGAGATCGAGGATGCCCTCGAACGACTCGTCGGCGTTGGCTTGGACGGTGAGGCGGCCCTGCCCCCGGTCCGCGAGCTGCTCAAAGTACCGGTTGACGATGCCTTGGTCGCTCAGTGCTTTCGGGACGCCCATGAACAAGCCCTCGACGCGGGCTCCGGACTCTCGGTACGCGCGCATCTTGTCCTCGACGGCCTGTGCGTTCTGCGAGGTCTCCTGGATGATCGCGTGCAGCCCATGAGCGCGAACGTACTCTTCGGCCTGCGCCATCCAGGCCCGGCCGTCGGCGCGGGTGTAAGCGGCCATGAGCGTGTCGTCCTGTGCCATGAGAGCGTCGTAGGACGGGTGGTAGGGCTTGTAGAGGTCGCTGTCGACATCCACGAACCCGCCGTTCTGGTTGAGCACGGCAGCGACCATCTCGGTCACCTTGCTCTTGCCCGCACCGGGCTGGCCGACAAGGAAGACGACTGTCGGCGTTTCCTGGGGTTCGGCGCCTGCCAGAAGGTCAGGGACGATCCGTTCCCGGAAGAGGCGCTGGTTCTCGACTTCCGGTAACCGGTGGCGCTCCACCTCTTGGGGGTCGATCACGCCTGTCCCCCACGGACGTCGCTGGCCAGCTGCGCGTACTTCCGGCGGGCGGCGGCGATCTGCTTGCGGTCGCCGGACCGCAGGGCCTCCCGCTCACGGGCGAGCCTGGTCTGCGCCTCTCGCGCCTTCGTGATCAGCGACTGGTCCGGTTGCGGCTTGGCCTCCTCGGCGGCGATAAGGCTGCTGTAGGCGCCGACGGCCCCGTTGACCGCCTCGATCGCGGCTTCGTACGCGGCCGTCTCCTCGTTCGACCAGCCGTGTGCCTCCAGCGCGTGGGTGATGGAAATTCCGTTGCTCTCGGACCGGTTCGGCATGAGGCCCCCTTCTTGAAGATGTGCTCATTCTGATGGGTGGAGGGCGAACAGGAACAGTCGTTTCCCGCGCCCGCCGGTCTGGTGGCAGGTCACCCGGGCGGACCGGAGGGCCAGTCCCGCATACCCCTCAGGGCGACGGGGCGGGCATGCGTCACACTTTGACATCCGCGGCGGCCCCATGGGCGAGGACGGGGAGCACGACCGGGTCGTGCCAGGTCCAACTGCGGGGGCCGTCGGTGCGGCCGCGGACGACGAGTCGAGGAGTTCCCCCGTCTCGTCGTCGGCGTTGACCTGCCGGACCCTTCGTGTCGCGCAGGGCGAGCTCGGCGGCCTGATCGTCGTCGGCGGCGTACACCGAGCCCGCGCGCGGAACCCCTCACCGCGGATTCTCACCGCCCGCCCCGGGGCCGTGTGCCTGCCGGGTGGCGGGCCGACCCGGACGAGTCCTCTCCGTGGCACGAGGCCAGGGCATGCGAACCAGGGGCTGCCGGTGCGCCCTTGCGCGGGGGCGACGGCGTCGAATTCCTTGTGACACCAGCGAGGGCGGGGCAAGCGGGGGCCGGCCTCGGTGCCGCCCGGGCATCGTGCTGGGCGGCCGCGGCTACGACCATGACCAGTACCGCCGTCTCGTCCGGGCCCTCGGCGTGAAGCCGGTCATCGCCCGCCGGGCTCCGAGCACGGCTCGGGGTCGGGCGCCCAACGCTGGGTCGTGGAGCGTGCCTTCGCGCATCCGCACTGGTTCCGGCGTCCACGGATCCGCTGGGAGAGCCGCGACGGCATCCACGAAGCCTTCCTCACCCTCGTATGCGCACTGATCTGCCGGCGGCGCCTGACGAAGCTCTGGCCTCAATCGCGGCTGTCCAAGGTGGCGCTGAAGCCATGGTCCTGGAGCACCGGGAACGTCTGCACTGCGCCGGACAGCCATGCGTCGATCTCTTCGTGGGACGACCTGATGGCGCTGACCAGTTCCATGACGACGTCCAGCTTCTGCCGGCCGACATTCAGACGCAGTTCCGCAACCGATACCTCCCGATACGGCATGCTCAGCTGCCACCAGAAGCGCATGAGATACCGGCACTCCTGCGGCTCGCGATCATCCGCCAGGCGACTGGCGATCATCGCCTGAACACACTGGCGCTGCTCAGCGTCGCGGAATCCGTCTCGAAGGTCCGTCAGAGTCACGGCCGGACAGTACCAACCGCGCTCACCGGCAAACCCAGCGAGGTCATTCCCTTACCGCGCACGAGCTCGTTAGGCGCAGTGTCCTCGCCATGGAGCGGACGCTATGCGACCTGCTACTGCTGCTCAGGGCGGGTGATGTGTTGCTCATGCGAGTCCTCGTTTCGAAGCGGACCGAGGGCTACAAGGCGGTGAGGTCGGCGGCGTCCGGCAGTTCGGTGAGGGGCTGCCGCGCGGCACGGGGGATCCCGAATTGTGCGCGGGCCCGGTGAACGGCGGCGAGTTGGTCGGCCGCCGGGAGTCCCCAGTCGAAGAGCTCCAGGGCCTGCTCGGGTGTGGCCAGGAGTCGGATGTGGGTGCGGCCGGTTGCCGGGTCGGCGGATGGCGGGCCGAGGCGGGTGAGGGGTGCGGCGTAGCGGAGGCGGGCGTACGGCTTGTCGGGATCGCAGAGGTGGCCGAGGAACAGCGGTACGCCGAACTCGGCCGCTGCTTCTTCGCGTGCTTCCCGGCGTAGTGTGACGAGGAGGTTGCCACGGTCGGGGAGTTCGGGGGCGCCGCCCGGCAGGAGGGCTGCGCCGGTGTCCGGTTCCAGCAACACCAGGACGCGGCCGTCGGGGCCGAGGGGCCAGCCCCAGACCTGGACCACCGAGAGCTGCTCCGGGGCGGGTTCGGCGTGGAAGGGCAGGTGGTGCCGGGCGCGGGCGGTGCGAAGGGCACCGGCCCGGTCCAAGACGGTGGGTGTGATGGAAAGGCCGTTCTCCAGCAGGGCGGGCCCGGCGGAGTTGATGCGGGCGCGCAGGGCGGACAGGGCCCGCCGGGCGTCGCCGGGGGCCATCAGATCGGGCAGCCGGGCGGGTTCGACGAACTCGACGGACGTGATCTCGCGGTCGGGCAGCCGGATGGCGGCGATCTGCTCGTCGTCCCACGTGCCTCCGTCGTAGACGTGCAGGATCTCGCCGGGGAAGCGCATGCCGGCAGGGGCGTTGAGGCTGTCGGCGCTGACCCAGTCCACAGCGAGCCCTCGGTCGACGTTCATGGTGACGCCGAGTTCCTCCTGCAGTTCCCGCGCGGCGCCCCGGGCCGGGGACTCGTTCGGATCGACGGCGCCGCCAGGGAGGAGGCAGGTCGTGCGGTAGTCGACGTGCTGGATCAGGACCCGGCCGCGCTGGTCGGTGATCAGCACGGACGTACCGGCCCACAGGGCTGCCGAGGCGCGTAAGGCTCCGTACTCCTCGTCGGTCATCATCGTGCTGGGCGGCGCGTCAGGGGCGGGCGTGGCGGTCATCTCGTCTCCGGCCGTGAGGGCGGAACCATGGGGACAGCGGTTGGTCAGGCGATAACGGCTTGGGGTGCGATAAGAATCTGGGCAGGCTCGGCTGAGCAATCCGCCTGGGATTGATCAGCAGAACGTCGGGCGGGCGTCGGCGGCGAGGACGAGTTCTTTGCTCGTCTTGAGGCGGGCGGCCCGGCGGGCTGACCGGTCGGAGACCAGGCCGGCTATGGCGGCTTGGATCTCGGCGAAGTCTTCGCGGCGGCCGGTGTAGCGCTGCAGGGGCCTCCACTGCTTGTACTCGGCGTTGGCGCGCTCCACGCAGATCCGGTTGGAGGACTGTGCTCGACGTTCGTGCCGCCAGGCGTGCTGTTCGCCGAGGGCCGCGTCCTTCTTCGGCTTGCGAGGTGGAGCGATGACCTGGTGTGGGAACTGGTCGGCCCGGCCCCGGTAGCCCTCGTCGACATGCACCTTGACGCCGGGGCGGCAGCGCAGCTGCTCGGCGATGCCCTCGGTGCGCACCGCGGTCTGGTCGTGCATTCGTCCTGGCCGCGCGACCCCGGAATAGAGGGCGCGGCCCTGGCCGTCGCTGAACGTGGTGGTCTTGATGGTGTTCTGCTTGCGCTTGCCGGATACGAACGCCTTGCGGCCCGGACGCCCGGCCTTCGGGCGTCTCACCTGCACGTCGGTGCCGTCGATACGCAGCTCGACGTCTTCGGCCTCGGCGCAGGCGAACACGTCCTCGATGGTGCGCAGCCGGATGGCGGGCTGGTCGGGCACGGCGAACCCGCGCGCCGCCAGCAGCGGCCGGACCTGCCGGGTCGCGGCTGACACTGTGGAGCGGTCCACTCCTAACAGCACAGCCAGGGCCGAGTGCGGAAGATCGTGTCGCAAGTGCGCCAGCGTGACCAGCACTCGATCGACGAACACCAGACGACGCTTCGGGCCAGCACCGGCCTCGCAGCGGCGATCGCCGCCGCGCCGCTCCTGCTGCGCCTCCCATGCCGGGGCGAGCTCAGCGACGAGTTCGGCAAGATGCTGTCGGGATATGCCCGATAGGGCACGATGAGACAAGGCTGCGCGGGCTGATGACATCACATCCACGGGTGTCGCGCCTCGCGCCGCCTACGCCTGCCGCCGCTCCCACTGATCCTTCGTGATCTCGTACCGCACACCCCCGTGCTCGGAACCCTCAACCGCCATCATGTCCTCCGGTGTGGGGATGCTCTCCGCGAGCGTCATCCCGAGCTTCTCCATGACGTTGCGCGAAGGGCGGTTCACGGTCATCGTCTCGGCCCAGACCATGCGGATCCCAAGCTCGGCGAACCCCTTCGCCAGCAGCGCCTGCGAGACCTCCGTGGCGTAGCCCCGGCCCCAGGCCGCCCGGCGCAGGCGGTAGCCGAGTTCGGCCTCCTCACGCGGGCCGCTGCGGAGCGGACGCAGGCAGAACCAGCCGACGAACGCGCCGCCGTCCTTCTCGTTGGCGGCGAACAGGCCGAGGTCGTGATTCCAGCGCTCGTAGCCGGCGAGGATGCTGGGGATGGCGAGGTCGCGGACCTCCTCCGGCGGAGTCGGAGCGCCGCCGGTCAGGTAGCGCATCACCGCCGGGTCGCTGTCCAGCTCGATCAGCAGGTCCGCGTCGGCGGCGGCGAAGGGGCGCAGAGTCAGGCGCTCGGACTCGAGGTAGGTGGTCACGTGAGGAGCATGGCCGAGGCGGGTCTGACGGTCCAGGCGTTTTCGGACCGCGTCTGTCACCGGGTGGGGTGCTGGAGGAGCAGCATGGGACGGCCGCCTTCACGTCATGGCCGGGGGCCCGCCTCTATCGCTCCCCAAGTCGTAAGCCGGTGAGGGTCACCCGGCGTAGGGCCGGGGGTGAGCCGGGTGAAGGACTCGGTACGGATGATCTCGTCGCGTTCCGCTTCGGGCAGGCGGGCGAGCAGGCCGGGCAGGGGCCGCTCGCGGGCGACCTCGCTGCGGTGCGCGAGGATCGCCTCCGTCTTCACCGCGGCCCACGGTGAGACGTCGACGGTCGTGGTCACGTACGCGTCCGGCACCGCGAGGAGCGTTTTGCCCACGCTCTGAAGGAGCGGGCCGAGCCGGCCCACGCCGGATTGCGAGTGCGTGGCCGCGTACAGAGCGGCAGGTTGCCAGGGCTCCCCGGCTTCGGGGTACAGGTGCGGCAGGCCGGCGGCCTCGACGGCGAGGAGGGTGATCTGGTGGGCGCGCCGGTGGTCCGGGTGCCCCGTGAGTTGGCCCAGGGCATCGTGGCCGATGACGATATCGGGCTGGACTTCGCGGATGTGTGCGACGAGGCGGCCGACGGCTTCGTCGAGGGGCGCGTCGACGAGGCGTACGGCGCCGTCGGGGGCCGAGGCGGGGTTGCGGGCGTCGGCGTAGCCGAGCAGCCGCGGGGGCCCGGCGCCCAAGGCGTTCAGGGCCTCGGCGAGTTCGGGGGCCCGATGGCTCGTCGGCGCCCAGGTGGCGGTGACGACGGCGGTGCTGGCGCCGGCGGCATGATGCTGTGCGAGCACCCCGCCGGCCAGCAGGCTCTCATCGTCGGGATGGGCGAATACGCCGAGGAGGGAGGGCGTGTTCGGAGATGCCACCGGTGGTTGCCCTTCGTGGGTCGGTGACGGGCAGGGGGTTGGCCTGCCGGGCTGTTGGATGTTCACACGGCGGCCCCCGGGGGCATCGGCACCGGGATGCCGGTGAGCTGTTCGGCGCGCCGGGCCAGGTGCGGGGTGAGTTCGGGGTGACCGCCACGCTCGGATACCTGGAGCAGCTGGGCCAAGGCGACCAGCTCACCGATCCGTCCTTCCTCTGTGCGGAGGATGTCGGGGAACGTGGTTCTGATCCGGGCCGCGGTGGCGGGCACGGTCAGGCTGTACGCGTGGAACAGTCCGATATCGAACCCCGCCGGCATCCGGCCCCAACCCTCCCAGTCGATCAGCACCAAGGGCGGCGGAAGCAGGTTCCCCACGTGGAGATCGCCGTGGCCGGTGGTCCAGGAAGTGACCTGGATGGTGGGGATGCCGAGCAGGCGGGAGAAGTGCCGGTCGATCCACTGCTGACGCACCGCTTGCCGGGAGGTGGGCACCGTGGTCCTTGTGCGAACCGATGCCGCGTCTGTGGAGCAATGCCTCGCAGTGTGCTTGCCCCGCCTGCGTGAGCTGGGCTTTTCGTTCCCTGAGTGAGAGAGGGCGTGACCGATCCACCGCCCTGGATGTCAGTGCCGGCTGCTTACATGAGCCCATGGACACCGTGCACACGACCGCCGCCCTCCTCCCGGACCCCGCCGAGCTCCGCGCGCACCTGCGCGCGCTGGCCGTGCTGGACCAGGCGATCTGCCGCGACCCGCGGTTCTCCCGCTACTCCTTCTCCACCACCTGGGGGCCTGGGACGGAGGCGGCCCTGATGGACAACGGCTCGGGTGACGACTTCTCCGTCCTCTTCACCCCGGCCGGTGTGCTCGTCCGCGGCTTCGACCACGAGTCGGAGATGAGCCCGTACGGCACGGACGACGAACAGGTCTGGCCCGGTGTCATCGACGAGGTGCCCGCCGCGCTGCGCCCGCTCCTGGACGACCCGGCCTTCGTCGACGAGGGCCTCGGCGCCCCGCGGGTCACCGCCTGCCTGTGGTGGGAGACCGGCGGCAGCGCCTGGCGCACCGGCTCGGGCATTGAGTTCCCCTCGGGCAGCTCGGACCCGGACGGCTCCGGGCACCTTTTCCGCCTCCTCACCGACCGCTCCCCTGAGACCGTCCAGGCGCACTTCGAGGAGGACTACGGGCGGCCCGTCCCCCTCGACACCGTCCGCCACGTCCTCGCGGGCCACCCCCTGACCCCCGAAGCCGCCCGCGGCCTCAACCCGGCCGCCCTCTCCGACGAGGCCCTGCTCCGCCGGATCGCCGCCGACCCCGAGGTCGAGGCGTACCTCGCCTGCGACGGTGAGTTCGACCTCACGCGGACCGACCCCATCGAGTCGATCGCCCTGCCGGCCGGTCTCCCGGTGGAGCCTGTGGCCGGCTGCAACGCGGGAGGGACCCACTACCTCTGCGGCCCGGCCGGCTCCGACCGCGTCCGCCCCGTCCTCTACACCGATTCCGAGGGCCAGGCTTCCCTCATCGCGGAGTCCCTAGCCGAGGCCCTGACCCTGGCCATCGTTCTCCCCTCCTGGCACGACGCCCTGGCCGGCTTCCGTCCCCCCGCGCTCAACGCCGACTACCTTGAGGACAACCCGGACCACCCCGAGGTCCGCGATCGCCTCCTCGCCGCTCTCCGCCTCCCCCCGGCCACCGAGCCCGAGGTCCTGGCCCGCCTTCTCACCACGGCCGCCCGCACCGTCCCGGACGGCTTCCTCCCTTCGGTCGAGGGCGAGGAGGACGCGGCCTTCGAACCGATGCTCCGTCTGCCGGCCGAGTAGGACAGCCCCGCCGCGCGCCGCCTTCCGGACCCGACGCACCGCTACGGCGAAGCCATGACCGCACTGCCCGACTGCATGTGCCCGCCCCGCGCCGAGGGCTGTTCGCGGAGGACGTGGGCCCCCTCCCCGAGGTTCGGCCCGGCGCATGCCGGATCTTCGGCAGGAGACTTTGGGGTGATCGACCTCAAGGACGTGGAGGGATGGGTCGTCACCGGGCATCACAACAGCTGAGATCCATGGGCCAAAGTTCCGACAACTTTGGACCCGACAGTCGACTTGTCTAATGAAGGAGCTGGAGGTCACCGTGCGTAGTCACGGCCTCCAGGGGGCGAGGCCGAGAGCCCTCTCGGCGGTAGCGCGGATGAACTTCTCGTCGCCGGGCGCGAGATGGTTCACGGCTCCGGACAGGTGCCGCTCCAGCTTCGCCGCCGGCGGACTGTCAGCGACGGGGCGGGGCGGGGTGCTGTGGTGGATGGACGCGGCGAGCTGCCCGATGCGGTGGAAGATCCGCCGCTGCTGTTCGGGCGGGTGAACGGCGGCCGTGCAGGGCGCGGCCGCCCACTGCGGTGAGTACAACGGCGCGCAGTGCGAAGTCGGCGGCCACCAGCCGGGGCGCGGCCGCGCCGAGGCCGGCAACCCAGCCGCGGAGCGCGGACACTTCACGGTGGGGGAAGCGGTCGCTCTGGTGGATCTTGACGTACCACTCGCCGCCCTCGGCACCGGTCGCCCTCCACACGCGGCTTTCCGCCCTTGCCCAGGACACGTCCGTCCAAGCGGTGATCCGGCCGACCGCCTGCTCCGCGAACGCGCGTACCGCCTGCTCCGGGACCGTGCCGCGCGTGTCGGGGACCGGGAGCAGGACCAGCCGGTCGACGGTCCGGTCGTGGGCGATCGGGTCGCCGGGCTCCTGGAAGTGCACGGCCATGCGCGCGCCGGACCGGTAGGCATCCGACCCAGCTCGGCAGTACGCCACCATCGGCTCCGGCAGGGCATCGAACGGGAACCACTCCATGGCGTCGCCCACCCGGTGCTCCATGACCTTCGGGGTGCCCTGCCACCGCCGCACCTCGAAGAACACTCCGATCCGGGCGTCGCCCCCCGGGGAGCGGTGGCGCACGGTGACGGCCGCGCGGACATCGCCTGGGTCGATGACGACACCGGGCACCTCCCGGGCCTCGCGCGCCAGGGCGGTGACCATGTCCTCCCACGGGCCGCCCAGATGCCCCGAAGGCAGGTGCCACAGGCCGGCGGCAGCCACCTGCCCGATCCGCCGGGACAGCAGGACCTCCGGCCCATCGCCGGTCTCCCGGCGCAGGATCAGGTGGACGTCCACCGGCTCGGCGTGCCGTTCGCCCCTGCTCACCGGGTGCGTCATCGTGTCCACCCCATGTCCGAGTACGGGCGGCCGGCGAGGATCGCCTCGATCGCCTGTCGGGTGTAGGGCACGGTGTTGTCCGGTAGCTCCTTGGGGTTGAACCACCGCCATTCCACGCACCGGTCGGGTTCCAGCACCTGCGGGACACCGGACCAGGACCGGGCCCGGAAGAACAGCTGGATTCTCGGGCTCGCGGTGGGCGAGCGCTGGCTGTGGACCAGGTGCACAAGTTCGACCCCTCCGGGATCGAGGATCAGCCCCGCTTCCTCCTCCGCCTCCCTGATCAGGGAGCTGATCGCGTCCTCCCGCTCGCAGTGCCCCGCCAGGGCGTGCCAGATGTTCCCGGCGTACGCGGAGTCCGGGTGGCGTAGTCCCAGAAGGACCCGGCCGTCGGCGTCCTGGAGGTAGAGGTGGACCCCCACGATGTGGAGCTCGGTCCCCGCCGGGGACCGGTCGGCCGACGGGCGGGGCGCCTGGGGCGGGGCGGAGGCCGGGGGGTGCTGGGCGGCGTGGCGGCGGATCAGGTCGCCGAGGCCGGGGGCTTGGGGCAGCCGGTCGAGCATGTCCGGGGTGCACCAGTGCAGCAGGACCCCTTCGCGCAGTCCGGCGGCGTCCGGGTGCCCCCGCCACACGCCGGTGAAAATCTGAACGGGAACGCCCAGCCCGTCCACGCTCGTGGCCTCCTCCACGGCGAACGGCTCCAGACCGGTGAGCCGCAGCCCCGGAACTTCCTCGCTGAGCTCGCGCAGCAAGGTCGCCTCCAGGGAGGCGTCGCCGGGGGCCCGGCCGCCGCCGAGAAGGGCGAACACGCCGGGTTCCCAGATTCCCTCGAGCTGGTCGCGTAGATGCACCAGGTAGCGGCCGGCCGCGTCGTGGACGATCACGGAGGCGTTGACCGGCTCCCGGGCGGGGCTCAGGTCGGCGCCGAGAAGCTTCTTCCGCAGGGTGGGGGAGGTGACCTGGTCGAGCGGCAGCCAGACGGCGGCGGAAACCTCCTCGGCCTGCAAAGCCGTCTCGGTGGAGGAGGGAACAAGGTGGAAGACGAACCGGAAGTCGTAGTGCTGGTGGGCCGCTTCGCCCTTGGCCGGGTTGGCGTCGATGGGGTGGACGTCGATGTCGGCGGGCTCGTGGCAGAAAGCGGCGCTCTGACAGAGCAGCGCCGGGGCGATACCGGTCTCCTCGTGGACCTCGCGGACGGCGGTGGCCAGAAGCGTCGCATCACCGGCCTCGACATGCCCGCCGGGGGCGAGCAGCAGCCCGTCCGAGGCGTTGTGCCGCACGTGCAGCACCCGGCCGGTGTGGTCGATCACGGCGGCGCTGCACGTGATGTGTCCGGGCAGGGTCGCCCGCGACGTGGGGTCGAACGGGTCATCGAGCCCGTCCAGCAGTGGTGTAAGGGCGCGGCGCTCATCGGGGTGGCGGTCGAGGTAGGCGGTGACGACTTCACGGATGTGGGATCGGGTGGGCGGCATCAGTACCTCACAGGGAGCGTGGACGGGGCGGTTGAGAGCCGGGTCGAGCGGAGGTGTCTCCCGCGGGTTCAGAAGGGGTCTTCCGGGAACGGCATGACGTGGAGCCCGGCCAGGGCTTCCCACTCGCCCGGGCCCCGGCCGAGGTGCGCCTCGGCGGTTCTGTGGATCGCGGTGGAGCTGGGGGACATGGCCGTCGTCTCGCCTTCGAAGCCGTGAGCACGGTGTGGTGGGCAGGCTGAGGGAAGCTGGGCGCTCGGGTGGATCAGCTCGCCGTCCGGTGGCCGGACTGCTGCGCACCGCGGGGGGCGGGAACGCCGTCGGATGCCGCCGCGATCCCGTACTGCGCGGCCTGGGCGGCGAACATCCCCTGATACCGGCCGCCCTCGATGGCCATGAGGTCCGCGTGGGTGCCGTCCTCGATGACGCTGCCCTGATCGAGGACGTAGATGTGGTCGGCGTTCATGGTCGCGGCGAGGCGGTGGGTGACGAGCACGACCGCGTGCCCCTCCTCGGCGAGGGACCACAACCCCTCGAACGCAGCGATCTCCGAGTGAGGGTCGAGGGCACTGGTCGGCTCGTCGACCAGCAGGAACGGCGCCTGCCGGTACCTGGTGCGAGCTGTCCCCAGCTTCTGCCACTGGCCGCCCGAGAGCTGGACACCGCGCTCGAAGCCCTTGAACACGATCGAGTCCCAACCGTGCGGCAGGCCCTCGACCAGTTCAAGCACATCGGCCTCACCGGCGGCCTGGCGGACGCGGTCCATGTCCCGGGGACGGTCACCGGCGCCGATGGCGACGTTCGCGGCCGCCGTCATCTCCCAGCGAGGGAAGTCCTGTGCCAGCAGGCCGACGTGGGCGAAGATCTCGGCGCGGTCAGCTTCGCGCAGCTCGACGTGGGCGCCCGACTCGCCCACCCAGTCCACGGTCCCCTCGGTGGGGAGCAGCAGTCCGGCCAGCACCTTGGTGAGGGTGGTCTTCCCCGACCCGTTCGCGCCCACCAGCGCGGTCACCTCGCCCCGCGGTACGCGCACGCTCACGCCCTTCAGGGAGGGGCCGTCTGCGCCCGGGTAGGTGTACGAGACCACCGACGTCCTCACCTCCCGCACCGGCGCGGGCAGCGGGGCACCGGCGAGGGGGATCGCGTTCTCCCCCGCCACCTTGACGGCGTCCTCGGTATCGGTGAGGAGCAGCAGCTCCTCGTACAGCCGGTTGACCTGCTGCACCAGCGACGTCAGCCGCGCCGTCGACGTACGGATGGCGATCACCGCCGTCCCACCGACCGCGAGCGGCAGACCGCCGGTCGACAGCAGCCACCACAGCGCCCCGTAGCAGGCCAGCGACGCCATACCGGCGAATCCGCCCGCGACCAGGTCCGTGGACGCCTGGGCCCGGGCCAGACGACGCTGCTCGGCTTCCGTCTGCCGGGACATCTCCTCGTAACTGGAGAGCAGCTTCGCTCCGGCGGCGTGTACGCGGAGCTCACCCGCGGCGTGCGGACGAGTCAAGTAGGCCAGCAGGGACGCGATCGCCCTGCGGTGGTCGACCCAGTTCATCCGGGAGAGGTAGTCGCGGCGCGCCGAGCGGACCGCGCCCCACCCCTTGGGCAGAGCGATCGCCAGCAGCATGGGCAGCAGTACCGGGTGCAGCGCGGCGAGCACGACCGCGGCCGCGGCCATGCCGATCACGACGTTGCCGACGCCGACCGACAGCCCCAGCATGCGGCGGGCCGAGTCCGTACCGAACTTTCCCGCCTCCAGGATCCGCTGGACCTCAGGCTTTTCGGTGGCTTCCACCTCCACCTGGGTGACGGCCGTGTAGTACCGCGCGGAGACCGCTCGCTCCACCTGGGGCTCCAGCCGGCCGGACATGGCCGTCGACCATGCCGACAGAACGGCGCCGGCCACTGCCGCGACGGCGAGCGCCACCAGGGACGGCAGGGCGTCGCGGAGCTTGTCCACGGTCGGGCCGTCGGCGAACAGCTGCGCGAGGACGCCGTTGACCGCCACCAGCCCCCACCCGGCAGTGACGCCCTGCCCGAGCTCGGCCGCCACGACCCCCATCAGCGCGCGCCGGTCCGCCTTCCAGCCGGTGCGCAGCACCATGCCCACCATGCGCGGCAGCGCGGCCGCCATGTGCCCGAACTTCAGCCGGGTCAAAGGGCCTTCATGGCGGGTGTAGGACTGGTCGTAGCGCAGCCGGCCCCCGTACAGCTCCCGCTCGGCGTCGGAGATGCTGTCCGTGCTCTCGGTCCTCGGGCCGCTCGCGGTCTCGTCGCTGCCGGATTCGACTGACGTCAATGTGTTCCCCCTCGTGGACGTGGCGGTGGTGTCTCCGTGCTCAACGACGCCGCACGATTTCGAGCACCTGTTCCTTTCGGACGCCTTGCGCGCCCTGTGATTCAGCGGATTTCCGAGCGTGCGCAGTGCACCGACCCTTGCCGCACAAGGACGCGCGACTCGGGGGAGGTTGGCCGAAACGCCGCCATTCCGTCCCTGCGGAGATCGGCTGTCGGCGAGCCCTCGTCGCTGGGTACCGAGGACGCCGCTCCGAGCCGCGCGTTCGCGTCCTGGAGCTGATCCGGATCGACGATGGCGGGCAGGAGGCTGATCGCCGCGGCGTCGTGCACCACCTTGGCCGCCCCGAGGACGACCGCGACCGCGCACAGCCGCCAAACGGTGAGCACCCCGGCCCCCGCGGCGGCCGGGACGGTCATCAGCGCGCCGGCGGCCGCCAGCTCCGAGACGATCAGCTGGGGCTTCTTGGGGTGCCGGTCGGACAGGGCCCCGGCCCACAGCGCGACCGCGTTCGGAAGGCTGCCGAGGAACGCGAGCACGGCAACCTCGCTGGCCGACGCACGCAGCTCCCATAGGGCCAGCGCAGGCAGAGCGACGACGCTCACCGCCGACCCGGACAGGGTCACCGCCTCACTGCCGAGCAGGAACCGGAAGGCCTGCCTCGACCACACGGGGGGCTTCGCCTTCTCGTCGGCAACGCTCACCGAGCCTCACCTGCGCCCTTCATCAGAAACAGCAACAGCGAGTGCAGGACGGTCAGGACACCGGCGGCCGCGACGAGGGAGATCAGGCTGTTCAAGGCGCTGCTGCAGTAGCCGATCACCCGGCGGACGGAATCGGCCCCGAACCGGGCACCGCCCGGCGGGGGAGGGTGTGCGGATTCGGGCACCGGGGGAGCCGGCCACGAAGCGGGTGGTGGCGGGTCTTGGCATGGGCCGCCTTCGTTCGGGCGTGCGCAGTGGCGCACAGGCGCGGATGTGTCGGGGCATGCCGCATACCGCCGTGTCGCTCTGCGCGTGGCGGTGATCGGTGGGTCTGCACGATCGGCCGGGTCGAACTGTCCGGAGGGCGGATCGTGCTGGAGTCCGGGGGCGGGCCGGCCGGGTGAAGCTCTTAGTCGGCGGGCCAGTTGTGGTAGGTCAGGCCGCCGGGGTCGGTGAGGCTGCCCTGGAGCCCGGCGGCCGGGTACGGGATGAGCTCGTTGGGGAGGTCGTGCTCGGCGAACCACTCCAGGGCCAGGCACTTGTCCGGCTCCCGGTTCACCGGGTCTCCGGAGAATTCGGTGGCCTCGTAGAAGAAGCCGATCCGGTCGGGGGTTCCGTCGCCCTGATGGTGGATGACCGTGTGCAGCAGGGTGAGTGAGTCCGGATCGACGTCCAGGGCGGTCTCCTCCTTCAGTTCGCGCGCGGCTCCGACGGCGGGCTTCTCATCGGGGTCGAGCTTGCCCGAGGGGGCGTGCCACTGCCCATGTCCGTAGGGGCCTCCGCGCTGGGACAGTAGCAGCTTCTCACCGGCGCGGACGATGACGTGGACGTCGATGATCGGCTTCACGGGGGGGTTCATGTGCTCTCTAACGCGTGGGGGTGGTCGGGTTGACGACGGTAGCGGGAAGGGAGGAGAGGGCGCTGACGATCGTGCCCGCGACCTCCTTGGGGGTGAGATCGGTGGCGTCGACGGTCAGGATGCGGTAGCCGAGCCGCTCCAGGTGAGGGATCGCCTCCCGGTAGAGGTCGATCTCCCGCTGGGCGTTGGCGGGGTCGGTCTCGAACCGGTGGCGGGTGCCGCGGTGGGCGAGCCGGCGCAGGACCGTGTCGGCCCGCGCGAACAGGATCACCGACAGGTCCGGCACGTCGACGCCGGCGTTCATGGCCAGCAGGTCCTCGACGGGCACACCGTCGGCGCGCTGGAGGACCAGGGTGGAGGGGAGATAGCGGTCGAGCAGTACGGTCCGTCCTGCGGCCAGCGCCGGCCGTACCTCCGTCTCCAGTTGGTGCAGCCGGTCCGCGGCGACGGCCAGAGCCAGGGCCCGGCCCCGCATGGACTGGGCGACGGCGCGCACGGCCTGCCCGAAAGGTGCCGCGGAGGGCTGCGTCGCAGTGTGGACCGTGCGGCCGTCCGCGGTGAGAGCCCGCTGGGTCGCGGCGATGGCGGTGGACTTCCCCACGCCTCCGGGCCCGTCCAGGGTGATGAGCATGCCGCCCCTGGTGCTCATGCTGCGGCCTTCTGGGCGTGGTTGCGGTGGAACTGCTCCCGCGAGAGGTCAGCCAGGTGCCCGTTGAGTTCGGCGAGCGGAACCTCGCCGAACTGGAGACCGGTGGTGAAGTTGAACTCGTCGCGGCCGCGCATCGCCTCGTCGGCTCCGTGGTCGGTGAGGTCGACGTCGGTGTAGTCCTGCATCTGTTCGGGGTCGTAGCCCTGGGCCACCAGGTCCGCCCAGACCGGGGAGCCCGGGTAGGGGCGGAAGGTGAACACGCTGGCCCGGAAGGTGCCCGGGAGCCGGTCGGACAGCGCCCACAGGGAGCGGATGTGGGCGGTGGTGTCCTGGGCGTCGGCCCGGCTCTCGCCGGGGTAGCCGAGGATGAAGTAGCCCTTGACGTTGACGCCGTGCTCCAGGAGGCGCCGGGTGACGGTGTGCGTCATCTGCGGGGTGATCCGCTTGTCCATCCTCCGCAGGATGCGCTCCGAACCGGACTCGATACCGAGGGCCACTTCCCGCAGCCCGTTGGCGGCCAGCGTGGCCAGGGTCTGGTCGTCCTCCCGGTGCAGGACGTTGATCCGGCCGGTGGCGTCCCACGTGTAGCGCTCACCGATCCGGGCTTCGGTGAAGGCGCCCATGGCGTGGTGGATGACGCGGCGGGCGCCGAGGAACAGGTCGTCCACAGCGCGGAAGGCCGTCGTGCCGTACTGGGCGTTGAGGAGGTCCATCTCCTCGATGATGTTGCGGGGGTCGCGGGTGCGGATGCGTACGTCGGGGTTCATCGACGCGGCGGCGCCGCAGAACCCGCACTCGTACGGGCAGCCGCGTGAGCACACCAGGTTCGCCTCCAGACGTCCGTCCTCGGCCCGGTAGGGGTCCTGGGGGAGGAAGGACCGGTCGACGAACGGCAGAGTGTCGATGTCGGGGGACAGCCACCGGTGCCGGTCGCCCTGGGGGATGCCGATGCCGGTGGTGTTCAGCAGGTGGTCGCGCCACATCACCTGGGGCAGTTCGGTGCGGCGGCCCGTGTCGTCGAGGAGCGCGGCCACCCGGGTCTCGCCTTCGCCGATGATCAGGGCGGCCAGGCGGCCAAACCGCTCGTCGTCCAGGACCAGGTCGGGTGCGGCCTTGGCGTGGTGGCCGCCGGCCATGACGAGGATCTGCGGATCCAGCAGCGAGCAGATCTCGGCGGAGATCCGGTAGGTGGGGGCCAGCAGGTTGAACCCGGCCCACCGGGGGATCAGCGCGTTGACGATCCGCGCGGTGTGCTGGATACCGAGCCCGTGAGCCTCGGCGTCCAGCACACCGACGTTGAAACCCTGGGCCTTGGCATAAGTGGCGATGTAGCCGAGGCCGAGGACGGGCAGGGTGTAGTCGTTGACGCGGGGCCGCAGCGTGTAGTCGCGCAGCGGCGCGTTGACGAATATGGCGTCGACCGTGCGGTCGGGGTCGAGGCCGGCGACGTACTCATGGTCGCGTAACGATGTGCTGGGCTGTTCGGGCATGGGCCCCCCAGGTGAGTGTGGTCACGGTCAGCGTGTGCAGATCGCGCTCGGTGGGCGCGAGGTTGCGCCAGTAGGTGCCGAAGACCTTCTCGGTCTGCGGCCAGGGATGGTCCGGGGCGATCCGGGCCGCCCAGGTGCGTACGGCAAGGTCGGCGTGCGGGTAGTGGGTGAAGTCGCCGGTGAAGTCGCAGGCGGCCGCGGACGCCGTCCACGGGCCGATCCGGGGCACTGAAATCAGTGCAGGGATGAGTTCGGCGGGCGGGAGGCTCTGCCAGGACTCGCTCTGTTCGAGGTAGGCGGCGGCGGCCGCGCGCAGGGCGGTGCGGTGGAACTTCACCCCCACGGTGGCGAACTCGTCGTCGTCGAGCTCCAGTACACGATCGGGCTCGGGCGCCACGTACAGCTGCCCGGTCGGTGTGTGGACCGCAGTGCCGTAGGTGCGGCACCAGGTGCGGTAGAGGTGACGGGCCTGGGCGGCCCGTACGACCTGCCGCAGGATCGCCGTGGTGATCGCGTCCCACAGCCAGGGGTTGGCGAGCCGCCTTGTCAAGCCGAGGTTCACCAGCCCTTCCCGCAGGCCACTCGGCACACTCTGCGGCAACGCGGCCGGCTCCGTCGTGACAGCGACCGGCTTGTCGTCCTCTGACCCCTCCAGGCAGGACAGTTCCAACTCATGCTGCCCCCACGACGCCCACCACAGGCCGCTCGCACTGCGTAGGGCTCGTACGTAGCGGCCGTCGGGACACGTGCCCCAGGCCGGATGGTCGGTGGTCAGAACGGCGCTCATGGGTGAACTCCTCGCGATGGGTCAGTGCCCCCACCCTGCCGCGAAAGGCCGTGCCATCTGTACCGGTTGGACAATCCGTAACCCGATAGGCCCTGTGTACGATCAGCCGGCTGGCACGGGCTGGTGGCGACAAAGTCATCCGTCAATCCCTTCCTTGGTGATGCGATGCGGGCGGCATGTGCGCGGTGTGAGGCCGACAGGGGGCTGGTCCGGGCGGTGGCCCGTACGGACGCGGTGCGGCCCGAATTTCGCCGCGGTATGAGTGGAGACCTGGGGGAGAAGAAGCGCCGCCGCACATACCCCGGCGTTCGCCCGGTTGACCGAGTGTCGAGCAAGAGAGCGCCTGTGCAAAGCAGTTGGCGGTAGTCCCGCGGTAGTCCCGCTTTGCCGTTGCCCGCGCGCGAAATGCCGGCTGCTGATTTCATGAAGAGGCGGCTGAGAGAACACATCCCCTCGTAGCGGCGCGCTCCGCGCGCGGGATGACCGGTGTCGACCTCGCTCACGGGATCCGCGCCGCCGCAGAGCGCCGAGGGCTGCGCAGCGGTGCCGACAAGCAGCGTGTGTGGAAATGGGAAGTGGAGGGCGCGAAGCCCGACCCCGTCTCCCAGGCCTACATCGCCGAAGCGCTGGGTCTCCCCGCTCACGTGGTCGCCCCCGACCCTGGCCGCACTGGCTGCCGGGAGCCACCGCCGGCGTGGTGGAACCCGGGCCCGCAAACACCGTCCCAGCACTGCGAGAGGCATTCCAGGCCACCGTGGACCACGCCCGGCGCCGCCTCGTCGTATCCGCCGTCTCCAGCACCGCCCTGCTCGCCCTGGCCGGGGCCTGGGCCCAGCCCAGCCACACCGCCACGGCACAACCGGAACTGTCCGACGCCGCCGGTCTCGTCGATGGTGACGAGACCGGTCGCCTGGAGGAGGCGACAGCGCTTTTCACGAATCGGGCCACCGAGAACCGGGTGCGTACCATTTCCGTGCTGGAGGCCTTGCTCCAGTCCGTCACCGACCTCCTCGACGAGCGAAACCACGGCACCCGTGACATGGCACGCCTCCACGTCCTGGCCGCCAAGCTCGCTTCGGAAGCCGGCTGGCACCGCTTCGACTTGAGCCGGCACGCCGAGGCCGTCCGGTTCTGGATCGGTGGCCTCCACAGCACACACGAGCTCGGCGACGTCGACACGGGCGCCGGCCTGTTGAGCGACCTGGCCTACCAGGCGTCCTGGCGCAGCCGCCCGGCCACCGCGGCAGACCTGCTGCGCCGCGCGCTGAGCCGGGCCCGGCACCCGGCGGCGCAGCCCCTTCTCCAACTGCGCCTGGCCCGTGCACTCGCCGCCCTGGGCGACCGCAAGGGCACCCTGCGGGCGCTGACCGCTGCCGAGAACCTCCTGGGCACACCGGCCGCTGACCCGATCCCCTCGTGGTGCAGCCGGCATTCCACCGCCGATGTCGCCGTAGACTCCGGCCAGGCGCTGCTGGATCTCGGCGACACCCGCCGAGCTCACCAGCTCATCCGTGAGGGGCAGGGGGAGCTTCCCCCGGCCCGCATCAAAACGTACGGCGTCTTCCAGACCTGTCAGGCCCGGTCCTACCTGGAACTGGGGGAGCCGGAGCAGACTGCCGCTGCGGCGACCGAGGCCCTCGATCTGGCACTGCGGATCGGCGCACCACGGTGTGTGAAACTCGTCTGCGATCTCACCCCCGCGTTCGAACCCTTCGCCAGCGCGCAGGGAGTTCCCGAACTCCTCGCCCGGACAGGCCCTAGTCCGTGACGGGGGCGATCAACTGCTCGGAACTCCCGTCGTAGGGCCGTGCAGTCACAAGGGCATCGCCTCCGCTTACCGGCGGACTGGACGTCAGAGCCCAGCCCTTGGCATTGACGATGGCCTTGCGCTGGGTGTCGTACGTCCACTTCTGGGAAGACAGGTCACCGGTACAGCCGTAGAGATCGACGCCGGCGCCGGACTGCGAGGAACCCTGCAGACATTCGCCGCCCTGCGCGGTGTGGAGGCTGCCGTCGCGGGCGAAGACGAACAGCTGGTTGTTGTTAGGGGTGAGGGAGCAGTAGTAGGTGATCATCTTCAGGTTGCGGCCACCGCGGTCCAGGCAGCCGCCGTTGGCGAAGCGCAGGGGCCAGCGGGCGGACTGACCGAGTCCGGTCTCGGTAATCAGGGTACCGTCGGCCTGCTTCTGCTGCTGGACCATGTCCTGGCAGGTGCCGCTGGTCGACGTCCCCGTGTTTTCGGCGGTGAGAGTGCCCTTGTTGGCGGTCATCTTCCCCCACCGGTTCTTGGCGTACGCGTTGTCGTTACAGACGTAGTAGGAGTTGTTCCAGTCCCAGTACTCCACCCAGCTTGTCCAACTCGAGTTGATCTGCGACGACTTCGGCAGCAGGGCCTCACCGAGGACGAAGCTGGTGTTCGCCGTCTCGTCGGTCACGGTGGCCTTGGCCCAGTGCGTCAAGGGATTGATCTCCACGTGGAACGCGTACGTGTGCCCGGTGATCGGGCGGCCGTGGTTGACGGCATTGTTGGAGCACTGCAAGTGCTGCCCCTCACCGCCGCTGTTCCAACAGTGTGATCCCTCGGTTCCGTCCTTGAACTGGAGGTCGCTGTCGGCCCAGGTCGACCAGAGGAACTGCCCGTCGTTCTGCTTGGCGAGCTGGAAGCCGATGTAGGAAGTGTTCCCATTGAACTCGAACTGGTTCGCCCAGAACACGTCGCCATGCCCCGGAGTGGTCACGACGGTGTTTCGGAAGTCGACGTCCGTCACGGCGCTGCTGGTGTTGAAGCGCCAGTCCGAGTAGGCGCCAGGAGTCTGGCCGGACCTGACCTGGCTGCCCACAGCCGAGGGTGCGGCCGCGGCCGTCGAGATCTCGGCGGACATGCCGGAAAACGGCAGGAGCGCGACGACAATAGCCGGCCAGACGAAGCGGCGTGGAAGATGTGGCATGCGGGATCCTCAGCAAGAGCGGCGAAGGGCGGGGATTCCCCGGTCGCGGGGAATTGCGCCAACTGAACGAGGAACGGAGAAGCACATGAAGGATTTCCCTGCGGACCATACAGGGTAACGAGATCACTACACAAAGTAATGGTGATCTTTGCCGATCTGGCGGGAGATTACGCCCGCCGGACTGTCGAAACAGCGGTCGGATATAGGCACAACGTGCGGGCTCCGAACGCGTAGACGCGGCAGTCGGTCTCCCGCTTCGCCCTGCACTGGGCTGCGACGCTTCATGGCCCGCAGGTGGATGCGGTCCTTCCCTGTGCAGCACAGCCGGTCACCGTCAATGGCCCCCGGTGTGGCCGGCTCGGCGTCGATCGAAGGGCTCCCCCGTGCCGACCTCCGCCGACCGCGTCGGAACCCTGCCCGCTGGTCGTTGCCCTCGCCCCCACCCCGCCCGCAGAGGATGCCGTGCTCCTGGCGGAGGCCGCCCGGATCGCCGGTGTCGGCCGCGCCACCATCGTCAACTGGCGATGCCGCCACCCCGTCTTCCCCACTCCCGCCAGCGGCGCCCCCACCTACCCCACCTTCACCCGCTCCGCCATCACCGCCTGGCTCCTCGCCCACGACGAGATCGCCGTACCCACCACTGCCACCCTCGAACTGCGCCCCGCTGGCGGCACCCCGCGCCGGTTTCAGCTCTGGGGCCCGGGTCGAGTTGAGCGACGGCCCCGCCGACGAAGACCGCTTGTCCGGGGGGGGGGGGGGATGACCGACACCAGCACCGACGCCGATACCCTCGCCGTGCTCGCCGCCGCAGGTGCATCGGTCGCCCGCCTGACCGCGCCCGGGACACCCCCGCTCGCCGTCCCCGGCCGCAACGGGCGGTCCGTCAGTCGAGGTCGGCGCTGGCCAGGGTGACGGCGAGCGCGAGGTGGGGTACGGCGGTCAGGCACAGCTCGGCCGCTGTGCTCGGGTCGGACGTGGCGGCGGTACGGGCCTGGGCCAGCGCCGGCAGCCCGCATACCACCGCGGCGTCCACCGCCTGGTCCAGGACTTCCTCGATGGTCAGCTCGCCGCCGGCCCTCAGCTCCCGCACCAGGGCGGCGGCTTCTGCCGGGTCCTCGCGCCAGCGGGCGGCGGCCTCGCCCCCCCCGCGCCCACCAGGTCCATCACGGCGCCCTGCCCGGCGGTGGGCAGCGGCACCGGGCCCCGGCCCGGGCCGGGAGGTGCACCGCGTCGTGGGCGTCGGCCGGCGCGCACCGGGCCGCGTACGTCCGCCGGGACGCCGCCTCTTCCCGTACGACCTCGTCCGGCCGGCGGGCATCTTCCTCGGAGTGGACCATGTCCAGCAGCAGCGGCGCGGTCAGCGCGGCCCGGGTGCACGTCAGCATCTCCACCGCCACGCCCTCCTGGGCGGGCGGGACAGCGGCGATCGGCCCGTACACCTCCCCCGCCGCCTCCGCACACACCCCGATCGGCGTCGTCGGCGCGGCGATCAGACGGGCGTGACGGCGGCGGCGAGCAGGCCGTACAGGAGTCGGAGCGTCCGAAGTCGTGGTCACTTCCGCACTGTCCCCCGAGATCACCGGGCTGCGGGTGCTTTTCGGTCGGGTTCGGGCCGCCGGGCGGCTCGGGCGGGCTGTCATGCGCGGATGCGGAAGAGGACCGCGTCCAGGCCGAAGGTGAAGCGCTCCTCGAAGTTCTGCCGGAGGTGGGGTAGGGCCCGTTGCAGCGCCGGGTGCGTTTCGGGGTCGACGGCGCGGGTGAGCCTTTCGTCGCTCTCCTCGGGGGCGGCCTGTTCCTCCTGGGTCAGGCCGAGGGTGAAGTAGGTGATCGTCCAGGCGGTCCAGGCCGCCTGCTGCTCGTCGGTGCCAGCTTTCAGGAGCGCGTCGACCAGGTGGTCGGCGAAGCGGAGCGTGTGCGGTTCGGCCGGGTAGGTGCCGGTGACCAGGGCGGCGCCGTCGCGGTGGGCGAGCAGGGTGCGGCGGTAGCGGGCGGCGAGTTCGCGGGCCCGGTCCAGGGCGGTGTCGGGCAGGTCCTCGTAGCGGATGCCGGCGAGGACGGCGTCGGCCATCAGTTCCAGCATCCGGGCCTTGGTCTTCACGTGCCACAGCACGGTGTTCATGCGTACGCCGAGGCGGTCGGCGACCGCACGGGTGGACAGGCCGTCCAGGCCGCGCTCGTCCAGTACGTGGAGGGCGGCGGCGATCACGGCGGTGCGGGTGAGTTGGCCCGCGGGTTCTTCCCCCATTTGATTCTTGGTCACTGACCTAGTTTACTGCATCACAAACAGTTGGTCACCGACCAAGAGTTGTGTCGAGGAAGTGGAAGATCATGAACTACCAGGTTGTTGTCGCAGGTGCCGGCCCCGTGGGCCTGTGGCTCGCCGGTGAACTGCGCAGGGCGGGCGTCACCGTCGCCGTCATCGAGCCGCGCACCGAGCGCGACCCCCGCTCCCGCGCCCTGACCGTGCACCCCCGCACCATCGAGACCTTCGCCTCCCGCGGGGTGCACCAGCCCTTCATCAGCGAGGGCATACCGCTGCCCGGCGGCCACTTCGGCGTCCTCGACGCCCGGCTCGACTTCCGCCGCCTGCCCAGCCCCTTCCCCTACACCCTCGCCCTGCCCCAGGAGCGCACCGAGGCACTGCTGGAAGGTCAGGCCGCCGACCTGGGGGCAGACATCTGGCGCGGGCACGAGGTCACCGGCTTCACCGAGCACCCCGACCACATCGCCGTGCACACCGCCGGACCGCACGGGCCCTCCACCCTCCAGGCGGCCTACCTGGTCGGCTGTGACGGCGCCCGCAGCGCCGTGCGCACCGCTGCCGGCATCGACTACTCCGGCACCCCGTCCACCGTGCTGGGCTGGCTCGGCGACGTGGTCCTGGACAACCCGCCCGCTCCCGGCTACAGCTACTTCGGCCCCGCCGGCACCCTCATGGCCGTCCCCATGCCCGGCGGCATCCACCGCCTGGTCGGCGTCACCCCCCGCGACCTGACCACCACCTGGCCCGGCGACCTCACCCTGGCCGAACTGCGCGAGAACGTCATCTCCATGGCGAGCACCGACTTCGGCATGCGCGACCCGGTTTGGCTCTCCCGCTACGGCAACGCCACCCGCCTCGCCGACCGGTACCGCGCGGGCCGCGTCTTCCTCGCCGGGGACGCCGCCCACCAGCACTTCCCCGCTGGCGGCGTCGGCATGAACGTCGGCATCCAGGACGCCGCCAACCTCGCCTGGAAGCTCGCCGCCACGCTCAACGGCTGGGCCCCCGAGGGCCTGCTGGACAGCTACCACGCCGAACGCCACCCCGTCGGCGCCGACCTCACCGCCATCAGCCGCGCCCAGGTCGCCCTGATGACCGCCTTCACCCCCGAGGGTCTGGACCTGCGCGGCCTGCTCGCCCGGCTGATCAGCACCCTGCCCGACCTCAACGACCGCCTGGCCGCCCAGGTCAGCTCCCTCGCCGTCACCTACCCGCCCACCACCCCCGACGCCCACCCGCTGACCGGCACCCGCGCCCCCGACCTCACCTTCGGCGACACCAGGCTGTTCGCGCTGCTGCGCGCCGACAGGTATCTACTGCTGGACCTGACCGGCAGTGGTCACCTCGCCGGATACGCCCACCCTGCACTGCACGTCCACACCGCCACGCCGTACCAGCCCCCGGCCGAGTTCACCGAGGTCCGTGCGGTCCTCGTCCGCCCCGACGGCCACATCGCCTGGGCAGGCGCCGAACACAACGACACCGCCCTCGCCGCGGCCCTCGCCACCACGCACCGGAAGTGAGCCGCCGGTGACCGTCCAGCGCATCGACCCGCCCGGCCCGCACGCCGCACCCGGCCTCATCAGCCAACTCGTCGTCACCACCGGCCGCCGACTCGTCCACCTCTCCGGCCAGGTCGCCTGGGACAGCCACGGCCGCCCCACCGGCGGTGACCATGCCGCCCAGGCCGCCAGCCCGCAACATCACCACCGCGCTCGCCGCCGTCGGTGCCACCCGCGACGACATCGTCAAGGAGGTGATCTACATCGCTGGCTACACCCCCGAGGTGCTCCCGCCCGTCTTGGCCGCCCTGCGCGAGGGTGCCGGCACCGCACCCGCCAGCGCCCTCGTCACCGTCCCGGCCCTCTTCGCCCCCGAGTACCTCGGCGAGGTCGACGTTATCGCCGCCAACCCCGCGCCCCCCGGCTGACGCCTTCCCGGCCGGATACGCGCCCTCGTCGCCGACTCCGCTACCGGCGGCGCAACGAGGTCGAGCGGACCATCAACCGACTCAAGAACTCCCGCGCGGTCGCCACCCGTTACGACAAGAGGGCCTACGTCTTCCACGGCACGGTCACCGCAGCGGCAGTCCGCTTATGGCTCCGCCCATGATCCGCCGGACAGGCCTTGGATCGGGCAGCCAAGATCTGTCCGGCGGATCATGCTGAACAGGCACCGGTCCGGGGAACCGGGCGGCGCGAGCGGTGAGCCGGGGCCGCCCGGCTCGGATCAGTGGTGCCACGCGTCACCGTTCACGTTGTGAATCATGCGCTGGAGGACCTTCAGAGTGCGGGCGTACTCTTCGTCGGGAATGCCTTCGTGTACCTGGCGGCGCAGCTCCGACTGCCGTGCCGCCGCCCGAGAGTACAGCTCCGCGCCCGACTCGGTCCGCAGCAGGTGCCCGTCCTCGTTCTGGAAGACGAGGCCTCGGGCGACGAGGCTGTCGATGTCGCCAGGCAGGTCATCGTCGGGGCCCGGATAGTAGCTGAGGAACTCGGTCAGTTCCGCGCGGCCCCAGCCCTTCGGGCGCTCGCTGAGTTGGTGCAGGACCCACCAGGCGGGCTGGGTCAGGCCGAGGACGCCGAGCGCGGTCCGGATGTTCTGGACGACGGCCTGGCCAGCCGCGTTGGCCCAGTATCCGATGGGTTGGGCGATGAGGCCGGCGTCGTCGTGGGAGGGGGCGAAGGGGGCTGAGGTGCTGCTCGAAGTGGGCATGGGAAGAACGTAGAAACTCAACTTGACTTGAGGTCAAGCGCCCTGGGGTAAGGAGTCGGGCCGGACGGCCGACAGGTGGGCTCGTCCGCTCGCTCATGTTCGGAGCCAGACAGTGCCCTCCTCGCTCCATGACCGATGTAAACGCGTGACAGGCTTCCGACATCGACCAGCCCCACGGCAGGAACCGCGAATGTCCAGGACCGCCGACATCGATCTCGTGTTCGCACGTGCCGTCACAGTGGACGCCGTGGTGCGAGCTCTGGCCGATGAGGGGTGGTCGCTGCAGGAGCCGCTTGGGATCTCCTACATGGTCAATAATGACGATCTGTTCGACTGGCAGTCGACTTCAGCCGACCAGGCAGCTGCGGTCCTGACCGTGGTGGATTCACCAGACAACATCAACTGCCTCGTCGGCGTCTGCATTTACCACTCCGCTGCGGGCACCGGTGGCCAGCTACTTCTTCATGCTGGCCGATCGCGCTGTTCCTTCATCCCGACGATCGACCGACGAGGGCTCTCAGAAGCCCCAGCGCTGATTGACACGGCGTGGTATTTGAACGCACTGGTACCGCCCCTGCTTGCCATGGGGCTGGCCGGCTACGAAGCGAGGGACCTTGTCGACTGAGACTCCTTCGTCAGCGGCTCGGTCGGCATGCGGGCAGCACGCATGCTCGGCCCGATCCTCGCTGCTGGCCCAGTGAGCCTCCGCCAGCCTGAAGCAGCAGGTCAACGGTCTGGGGTGACCGGCTCTCGGAGTGCTCGCGCTGGTCGTGGGTGGTTGTCAGCGGAGTAGATCGTCTGACAGAGCCGGACGGTTCGCTGGTTCCTACTCGCTGGCGGCAGGCGGCCATCCACGATCCAGTGCATGGATCCCGAGCTGCTGGAACGGATCACCGCGCGGCGGCCGCGAGCTGGGCGTAGGTATAGCCCACCCGCAGTCGGGCGAGGGTGAGCAGGGCCTGACGGCCGGCGCTCAGACGCCGCCACCGGGAGCCGATCGTACGGCGGTGGAGCCGCAGCTGCTGCGTGAGGAAACGGAGGGTGGAACTGGACACGTCGACGCCCGATGGGTAGACAAGCACGTGAAGCCTCTGGGGGAGCCGGTTCTCTTGGTCGAAAACCCATCTACCAGGGGCTTCATCACGTTGTCAGTCCAACTGCCGGACATCAGAGGCAGTTTGGAGGCGGCTTGCTGCGGGCGTCACCGTGGAGATATTCGAACTGGCGGCATGGTGGCCGAAGTGAAGGAGAGCGATGATCTCGCAGAGCGCTTGGCGCCGGCGTTATGTTGTGCCCGTCGCCAAAAAAGCCGGGCTTGTCCCGGAGGGCGGCGTGCTCCGGATGCTGGGGGAACGCGGCGACTGCGCGGTGCTCGAATTGCGGGCACACCCGATGGATCCGAAGCTCCAGAGCTTCTTCGTCCGGGTGTCCGTCGTTCCGCTGACGGAACGTGCCTGGACTCAGCGCCAGCACTGGGAGCAGGCCAAGGACCACCTTCCCAGCTCGGGTTCCGGGATGCTCAGGTGGGAAGTGAAGCCACCTGCGGGTGTGGCCTTCGATACCCCGGATGACAGCTCGCTGGACGGTTTGTGGACGTACGGAGCCGGCGTCGAACCGGAAGAGTGTGCCGAGCAGTTGGCCGCAGTGCTGCGTGAGCACACGTTTCCGGCCATGAGGCGATTCCTGGACCGTGATGTCCTGGCGGCCGAGATGCGGCAGCGCTCCGGTCGCCTGCGACATCACCATCCGCCCGGTTGGGCAGCCGCCCTCCTCAACGTGGACCGGGTGTCACCGGTGGCCCTGGAACACCTGCTCCAGGCGGTGGAGACCGACTACCCGCTTGCGGACGAGTTCGTCGCCTGGGCCCGGGAGTACGCAGCACGGCACAATACGCTTGACTGACGGCCTCTTGCCTGCAGCACCAACCGCATCACCACGATCGTCCAGGCCGTTCTGGTCCTTCATCACGCGTCAGTGTGAGGTTGGAAAAGGCTCACTGCCCTGGCACCGGGCCTGAGTCGGGCGAGGAACCGTAGCTGTCACGTGAATGCCCCAGGTTAAAAGACAAGCTCAGTGGATTTTCTGCTGCTCCAGCCATGTGGAAATCTCGGCCCTTTTGTGCAGGACCTTGGCATTCCTGCCTCGGCCGAGGTTGTAGCCCTTCAAGCCTGGTTTCGATGCTTCTCTATAGACTTAGCTCGTGGACATATTGAGCATCGCAGCGACCTCAAACGTGTCCATGAGGACAGGCGCGACGCTACGGCGCCTGCTCGATGAGATGCTGTCGGGGCGGGTCTCGTCGGAGTGCGACTGCGGTTCCATGGGCAAGATAGCTCCTTGAGGCTGGCCTGAGCCTGATCGCGGTTGGCTCGCGCTCCGTGCCGGCCGAATTCCAAACGTCTTTGGCACCCGCCCTGTGCCGCCGCCAAGAGTCGACGGACGAGCAATAGTCAGGGTCCTGAGAATCGCCGGTTTGCGTAACCGGCGATCCTCTGCTGGTTGCCGCTCCGCTTCCTGCATTCGTCGTTGCATCAGAGGGCCTCCTTCCTTCTTCAGAAAGAAAGAGGGGGTGGGCCCGCTGACCCATGGCGCTGCGCGGGTCGGCTTCCGATCGACTGGCCCCCGCTCCCGACCGCCGTCCAGGCCGCCAGGGCGACGGTGATCATGGACGCCGTTCGCAGAGTGCCGCGTACGCTTGGGCAGTCGTCGCGGTGGGGTCGCGAGAGCGGGTGAAACCATCCCTCGGCCAGCTGATGCTGTGTCAGGAAAGTCGGCAAGTGGTCAGCATGAGTCCTGAAAAACCTGGGGAACGCTGTCCGAGCATGCGACTCGTTGTAAGGTGTGGAAACAGCCCTTGACCTGCAAAAACGCAGGCAGGGAGCCTACGTCCGGGAGTACCTCGATGATGCGCACCATGTTCAAGTCCAAGATCCACCGGGCCACCGTCACCCAGGCCGACCTGCACTACGTGGGGTCCGTGACGGTCGACGTCGCTCTGATGGAGGCCGCCGACCTGCTGCCCGGCGAGCTGGTCCATATCGTCGACATCGACAACGGCGCCCGCTTGGAGACGTACGTGATCGAGGGCGAGCGCGGCTCCGGTGTCATCGGGATCAATGGCGCCGCCGCACACCTCGTGCACCCCGGTGACCTGGTCATCCTGATCAGCTACGCACAGGTCGACGACGCGGAGGCCCGTGCGCTGGTGCCGCGTGTCGTGCACGTGGACGCGGACAACCGGATCGTGGCGCTCGGCGCGGACGCCTCGGCCCCCGTCCCCGGCTCCGGCACGGAGCGGAGTCCGCAGGCCGTCGTCCCGGGCGGCTGAGGCCCCCGCGTGCAGAGGTGACCATGGGGGCCCCGGCCCGGAGGGCCCCCGAAGCCGGCAGAGAGCAGGAGTCATGGCGGAGAAGGCGGACGTGGAGATCAGGGACGACCGGGAGCGGGGCAGCCTCGTGGCGTACGAGGGGAGCGAGCCGGTCGGGACCATCGCGTACTTCGTCCTGGACCCGGCCCCCGGCGCACTGGTGGCCGTGCACACCGTCGTCCCTCCCGACCACGAGGGCAAGGGCATCGCGGGGAGGCTCGTGCGCGAGTTCTACGCCATGGCCGACCGTGAGGGGGTTCCCGTCGTGCCCCTGTGTCCGTACGCGGCGAAGTGGGCGCAGCGCCACCCCGAAGAGGCGTCCGAGGTGTCGACCGAGCTCGTCCAGGAGGCGAAGCGGCAGCTCGGGAACCACCCCGAGCTGCTCTGACCGGCGGGGCGGCCCCCGGTTCGGACGGCTCCGGGGGAGAGCGGGGGGTGTCTCACCCGCTCCGGCGGCCCCGCGCACGTCCGTATGGACGACGGTCGTCCCGCCCGGGTGTGGACTCGGCAGGCGCGGGCAGTCGCACCGGGAGACGGTGGAGGAAAGCTCCATCTGTCCCATTCGTCCCGCTGTGGAGGATCGCGATGACTCACCCGTACCCCGACCCCGTACCGCCCTCGCCGACGCCTCCACCCGTGCCGGGCCCGCCCACCCCGGTGCCCAGTCCGCCGCCGGTGCCGCCGGGGCCCGCACCCGTACCGCCCGGCCCCGCGCCGGACCCGATCCCGCAGCCCCCGGCACCCGGCCCGGACCCCGTACCGGATCCGGAACCGGAGCCGCAGCCCGCCGGGACGTGACCCGGGGGCCGGTCCCATCCCGGGCCCGGACCCGGTTCGCCCGTGCGCGCAGAGGCAGAGGCGGCGCAGGCGGAGGGGAGCACCCGGCGGCGATGCCCGTCCGGGGCTTCCGCCCGCCCGCCCGTCCCGGCCCCGCTCCGTCCGGAGCGGACGCTGTTGGCGAATGCAGATGTTGAGCCCGGTGTGAGGTGAAGCTCGCACCGGGCTCTCCTGTCCCTGCCAGTGCTGAGGTGCGAGGATGCGTACGTGGTGACGGAGACAGAGTGGGAGCGAGTTCAAGGTGAACTGCGCTTCGGGCAGGTCTTCACAGGCACTGTCGTCCGGGTGCCCAGGCCGGGGGGCGATCGGTGTCTTCGTGGACATTGGCCTCAGCGTCGTCGGGTTCGTCGACGTCCTGCTCTTGCCTTGTCGTCGAAGCGAGGACTGGCCTGTTGAGGGAACAGTGACCGATTTCGAGGTCTGGTGGGTGCACAGCGGTCATCAGCAGATACGGCTGAAACCCTCTGACCCGCAGTATCTTTGCGAGGACTTCGCCGACTTCGTTGCCCGATTCAGGCCCAATTGGCCATCCGACATCGGCAAAGCGGTAAGGGGTCATCGACCCGTGAGCGCTACTCAGCCCTCGCTCTGCTGAGGAGCCGCAAAGTGTGAGACGCGCCTGCGGGCATGCCGGTACCGGTGAGCCAGGCGGCGATGCGCGTGAGGTTGATCGCAACGCCCGTGAGTTGGCGCTGGAGGCTGGTCCTGGTCAGGCCGCAACAGCGGGACCTGCGCATACCGCCACGTTGGACCCCTTGAGCGGGGGCGCCCTCACGCCGGCACGGATTTTATAGCGCTCTTTTAGCGCTCTTTCCATTCGTCGGGCTGCTGGAGCACACGAGTCTGCCGGAGGGTGTCGTACTCTGCGCGTGGCCGCAGCGTGATCTGTAAGCACCATCACCGCACGAGGGCTGGACGCTGTCGTCACGCCGAGCCCCGAATTAACCACCAGCGTCCAGTGCGGGCGGGGCGGGGCCGGGCCGGCGCGTCCCGCCCCCTCGGCCGCCTCGCCCGCCTCGCCCGCTCAGCCGCCTCGCCCCCTGGGCCGCCCCGCCCGCTCGGTCAGGGGCTCTCGACCAGAGCGTCCGCGTGCGCGAGCCCGCTCTCCGCGGCGACGGCGTCCAACGACTGCGCCTCCCGCACCGTCGCGAACGTCACCGCCCCCTCCTGCCCCGCCCCCGCCCGGAATCCGTACACCGCCGGGCGGGGCAGGCTGTTGTACGCCCACGGGGTGGAGAAGTAGTACGCCCCCGTGTCGTACAGCACCACCACGTCGTCCTCGGCCAGCTCCGGCAGCTCCCTGCCGTACGCCACCACGTCCCCGGCGAAACAGCACGGCCCCGCGACGTCCTGCGCCAGCACCGGGCCGTCCTTGGGGGCGCCGTCCGGGCCGAACGCACCGATCCGAAGCGGCCAGGCGTCGGGCATCAGCACCGTACGGGTGGCCGTCTGCGCGCCCGCGTGGGTGAGGGCGATCCGGCGGCCCCCGGCGTCCTTCACGTACTCCACGCGGGCCCCGATGAACCCGTTCTTCGCCAGCAGGGACCGGCCGAACTCCGTGACCAGGGAGTAGCGTCCGGAGAGGAGGCCGGGGACGGCCGCGGTCAGGGCCGCCACGTACTCCGGGTAGGTGGGGCGTACGGTCTCGTCGGCGAAGTTGACCGGGAGGCCGCCGCCGATGTCCAGGCTGGTGATCCGGCGGACTCCCAGGGTCGCGTTGATCTCCTCGGCCAGTTCGTACGTCCGGGCCACCCCGGCCGCGATCAACTCCAGCGGGCAGCCCTGGGAGCCCACATGGGCGTGCAGCCGAGTGAGCCACGGCCGGTCCCGGAACGCCTGCACGATCGCCTCCCGGGCTCCCGGGTCGCACAGCGCCACCCCGAACTTCGAGGTCTTCGTCGCCGTGCTCATCGCCCCGATCGAGCCGCCGCCCACCTGGGGGTTGATCCGCAGCCCGACCACCGAGGCGGCGCCCGGGCCGCGGAGGGCGTCGATGCGGTGCAGCTCGTCGAGGCTGTCGGCGTTGACGGACACCCCGAGGGCGAGCGCCAGCCGGATCTCCTCGCGGGTCTTGGCGGGGGAGTCCAGGACGATGCGGGACGCGGCGAACCCGGCGTCCAGGGCGAGGCGCAGTTCGCCGGGGCTCGCCACCTCGCACCCCATGCCGCAGTCGGCGAGCAGCCGCAGCACCGGGATGAGCGAGCACGCCTTGGCGGCGAAGGTGTGCAGCACCTCGGGTGCGGCGGAGAAGGCGTCGTGCAGGGTCTCGACGGAGGCGCGCACCCCCGCCGTGTCGATGAATCCGGCTACCTGGCCGCCCTCGCCCAGTAACCCCTGCCCCACGGCGGCCCGCACGACGGCGTCGAAGCGGGAGTCACGGTGAGCAGCGTGGCCGGCCGGGGCGGGCGGTGTCGCGTCGTCCTCGTGGTGTGCGGAAGTCGTCTGCGTCATAAGGCCAGCGTGCCTGACGGCTCTTCCCTCCCGCCAGGGTTCTCGACGGTGCGGGGCGCCCGGCTTCCCCACCGGTCGCGTGCGGCGGCGGTCAGGCGATCAGCCCGACCACGGCCTCAGGAGTCAGCATCCTGAAGGTGAACGCCTGCTGGAAGTAGAGGTGGACGCCGGTGGCGTCGTGGTCCGTGTAACCGATCGACAGGTCCTGGCCCAGGCGGAGTTCGAAGTCCCCACCCCGGGTGGAGAGCAGCACCCCGCCCTTGACGGCGGGCGCCCACAGGATCTCGTCGTCCACCAGACGGCTCAGATGCGTCTTGACCGGGTAGCCGTGGTCCGAGGTCTCGGCCGCCTCGGTGAACGCGTCCGCGCCGAGAAGCAGCCGGTACGGCCCGTCGACCCCGGCCAGCCGCAGCCGGGTCACGGCCTGGCCGACCGCCACCGGGTAGTCCCGCGCGTCGGCGGGCAGCGGCAGCGGATCGTGCGAGGAGCCGTCCCGCAGGCCGGTGATCCCGGCCGCCCCGTACCCGTCGATGATCGCCATGTCCTCGGCGAACGCGCAGGTGCGCGCCGCGTCCTTGACGGGTTGCCAGTCGCTGTCGGCCGAGCCGCGCTCCACGTCGTCCACGGCCGCGCGGGTCACCGTGAACGGCACCCGCCACTCGATGACCGGCATCGAGGTGCGGGCGTGCGCCGTCACGTCCGGGGCGGGCGGATCGATACCGCGCAGATGGCCGTCACCGACCGCGGCCAGCGTCGGGCCGTCCGGGCCGGAGACGTCGACGACACGGCGGCCGGCGACATGGCGGCGGAAGGTGCGCCGGGCCTCCTGCTCGATCTCGTCCCAGGCGGCAGGGGTGACGGGTGCGAGTTCGCGGTGCAGATTGTTCATCACGGGGCGCTTTCGTGCAGGCTGCCGATGCGCAGCGAACCATCGTCGGAGCCGGAGCCGGAGCCGGAGCCGGAGCCGGAGCCGGAGCCGGGGTCGGGGTCGGCGGCGCCCGGCTCCGGCGTCTTCCGGCAGGCCGGTGCGGGTGCCGGCTCCAGCCGGTCCCGGGCGGGGGCCGAGGGGGGCGGGGGCGGGGGAGAGTCGAGGAAGTCGGCGCGGGGGGCGAAGAAGAGCGACCCGGTGACCGCGGTGGAGAAGTCGAGGATGCGATCATGCGCCCCGGCGCCGTCGCCGAGGAACATGTTGCGCAGCATCTGCTCGGTGACGTCGGGATCGGCGGCGTACCCGATGAAGTACGTGCCGAAATCGCCCTGTTCGAAGCTTCCGAACGGCATGTTCGCGCGCAGGATGTCCCGTTCGACGCCGTCCTGGTCGGTGATCGTGTTGAGCGCGAGATGGGAGTCGGCGGGCTTCTCGTCGTCGGGGAACTCCACGTCGTCCAGCTTGGTGCGGCCAATGACGCGCTCCTGCTCCTCCACGGTGAGCGCGCTCCAGGCCGCCAGGTCGTGGAGGTACTTCTGTACGACGACATAGCTGCCGCCCGCGAAGTCCGGGTCGTCCGATCCGACGAGCGCCGCCGCCCGCGCGTCGTCGCCCACCGGGTTCGCCGTACCGTCGACGAAGCCGAGCAGGTCACGGTGGTCGAGATAGCGGAAGCCGTGCGTCTCGTCCACGATCCGCACGGCCCCGCCGACTTTGTCGAGCAGCTGGGACGCCCACGCGAAGCAGACGTCCATCCGGTCGGCCCGGATGTGCAGCAGGAGGTCGCCCGGGGTCGCGGGGGCGTGGTGGCGCGGCCCCCGCACCTCCGGGAACGGGCGGAGACGGGCGGGGCGGGGCCCGTCGAACAGGCGGTCCCAGGCGCTGGAGCCGAACGCCGCCACACAGGCGAGCCCGGCGCTCGGATACCGGAAGCCGAGCGACCGGGCGACGGCCGCGACATCCGGCAGCACGTCCCGTACCGCCTTCTCACCGCCCGGCTCGATCGTGCCGACCAGGAACAGCGCCGCATTGGTCACCGGCGCCACGACGGGCTGCACGGAGACGGGATCGGGGACGGCGTCGGGCATGGGCGTACTCCCCTACGACGGTGAACGGACGGCAGGAACAGTGGACGGACGGCGGGGGGCGGCGGACGGGTGACGGGAACAGCGGACGGATGGCGGGAACAGCGGACGGATGACGGGAACGGCGGACGGGCGGCGGGGGCGGCGGACAGGGCTCGCAGCCACTAAGCCACGGTCGGCGGCCGCTCGCACGCGGGGTGGACCGGTCGGGGCCGAGGGGGCGGCGGGCCGGCCCGGTCACCGTCCCGGCCACCACCCTGGCCCGCCACCACCCTGGCCCGCCACCACCCTGGCCCGTCAGCACCACCGGCTCGCCACCGTCCCGGCCCGTCAGCACCACCGGCTCGCCACCGCCCCCGCCCGCCACCCGGCCCGCCTCAGCCCGTCTCGACCTCGGACCGGTCGCCGCCCCAGAGGGTGTGGAACGAACCCTCCCGGTCCGTACGCCGGTAGGTGTGCGCCCCGAAGAAGTCCCGCTGGCCCTGGGTGAGCGCCGCCGGCAACCGGTCCGCGCGCAAGCCGTCGTAGTACGAGAGCGCCGCGGCGAACCCCGGCGTCGGCACGCCCTGCCGCACGGCCTCGGCCACCACTGCCCGCCAGCCGTCCTGCGCCGCGCCGATCTCCTGCTCGAACTCCGGGTCGGACAGCAGGCTGACCAGGTCCGGACGGGAGGCGTAGGCGGCGCGGATGCGGTCCAGGAAGGCCGCCCGGATGATGCAGCCGGCCCGCCAGACCGCCGCCACGGAGCCGAGGTCGACGTTCCAGCCGTACTCCTCGCTGCCCGCCCTGATCTGGTGGAAGCCCTGCGTGTACGAGACGATCTTGGAGGCGTACAGGGCCTGCTCCACCTGGTCCGCGAACGCCGCGGCCGCCGGTTTGTCGAGCGGTTTCCGGGCGGGCCCGGGCAGGTCGCGGGCCGCGTCCCGCAGATCGGTGTGGCCGGACAGCGACCGGGCGAACACCGCCTCCGCGATCCCTGAGACGGGGATTCCGAGGTCGAGGGCGATCTGGACGGTCCAGCGGCCGGTGCCCTTCTGCTCCGCCCGGTCCCGCACGACGTCCACGAACGGCTTCCCGGTCACCGCGTCCGTGTGGGCGAGGACCTCCGCCGTGATCTCGATGAGGTATGAATCCAGCCTCCCGGTGTTCCAGGTGCGGAAGACGTCGGCGATCTGCGCGGGGGAGTACCCGGCGACGGAGCGCAGCAGGTCGTACGCCTCGGCGATGAGCTGCATGTCCGCGTACTCGATGCCGTTGTGGACCATCTTCACGAAGTGGCCCGCGCCGTCGGGGCCGATGTGTGTGGTGCACGGCGTGCCGTCCTTCGCCCGTGCGGCGATGGTCTCCAGCATCGGGCCGAGCGACGCGTAGGACTCGGCCGAGCCGCCCGGCATGATGCTGGGGCCGTTCAGCGCGCCTTCCTCACCACCGGAGATCCCTACCCCGACGAAGTGGAGACCGCGCTCGCGCAGCTCCCTCTCCCGGCGGCGGGTGTCCTCGAAGTGGGCGTTCCCGCCGTCGATGACGATGTCGCCCTCCTCCAGCAGCGGGGCGAACTCCTGGATCACGGCGTCGGTGGGATCCCCCGCCTTCACCATGATCACCAGGCGTCGGGGCCGTTCCAGCGCGGCGACGAACTCCTCGGGGGTGCGGGCCGCCACGAAGTCGCCCTCGCCCCCGGCCTCCTCCACCAGGGCGTCCGTCCGGGAGGTGGTGCGGTTGTGCAGGGCCACGGTGTAGCCGTTGCGGGCGAAGTTCCGGGCCAGGTTGCGGCCCATGACCGCGAGTCCGGTGACGCCGATCTGGGCTGTGCCGCTCATCTGGGTGCTCCTGGGAGTCCGAGGACGTCGGGGGAGGGCGGAGGCCGGGAAGGGCGCGGCCCCGTGCCGGGGGACGGCCCGCTCAGGACGATGGCGGGGTGACCGTACCGACGGCGGCGGTACCGGCCCCGGCGGCGCCCGGGGGCGGCGGCCAGGGCTCCAGCAGCGCGTCGTCGTCCCCCGCTTCGGGGATCACGTGCATCGCGGCCTCCTCGGCCGAGGCCGCCGCTCCGTCGATGCCCACGTCACTTGCGGTGAGGGTGGCCGGAACAGTCCATTCCGCCTGCTGGGTCAGCCGTCCCGCGCGGGCGACGCCGACCTCGTCGTCCCAGGGCTCGCCGTCACCGTCCACGAGATCGCCCACCCCGTCGCCGAGGGTGCCGTCCGGCTCGGGGACCTCCCTGGTCAGACGGGTTTCCAACGAGTCGCCGTGGTTCTGCTCCGCAGCCGTGGTGCCCAGGCCCTCGACCACCCACGGGCGGTCCGGCGGCGCATAGCCCTCGTCCAGCGGGTCGCCGGTGCCGGACGGATCCATGAGCGTGTCCTCGGCTCCGAGCTGCTCGGTGGGGTCGGAAGCCTCGGGCTCCTGGGGCTGGTAGACCTCGTCCCCCCGGTCGGTGTCGCTCATGGCGCGTCCTTTCCTCCGGGAGTGCCGAGAAACGCTGTCCCCTGTACGCAATTCCACTCCGGTACCGCTCCGGCCGCAAAAGGAAGATCGGCCCCCGGGTGCCGGGGCGGGCCGCCCGGACCGGTTCGTCCGCAGGTCGCGACCGGTTCCCCGGCATCCGGAGAGTCTTCCCGGGCCGGCTGTCCGCGTCGTCGGACGGCCCGGCCCGGTACGGCCCCCCGGGAACGTCCGTACGGGCTCGCGAACGTCAGAGGACCCGCCCGCGCTTCACGATCAATCCGGTGGTACCGGTGCGGGGTGGCCTGCGACCCTGTGACGGCCGCGCCGACCACCGGTCGCGGCGGGCACAGGGGAGCGGGAGCAGTGGACGTCTTCACGACGCGGGCGGGCCGGGTACGAGGAGAGCGCGCGGCACGCGACGACGGCATCGTCGTGGTACGCGGTGTCCCGTACGCGGCGCCGCCGTTCGGCGCCCTCCGGTTCCGGGGGCCGCGGTCGGCGGAGCCCTGGGACGGTGTACGCGACTGCACCGCCTTCGGCCCCGTGGCCCCGCAGTCGGCCGAGCTGCCCGGAGCTCCGGCCTGGTCGCCCGGTGACGAGGACATCCTCACACTGAACATCTGGGCGCCCCTCGGCGGCCCCGGGGACCTCCCCGTACTGGTGTGGGTCCACGGCGGCGCGTACGTCTTCGGGTCCTCGGCCCAGCCCGACTTCGACGGCACCGTGCTGGCGGGGCTGGGGCTCGTCGTCGTCACCCTCAACAGCCGCCTCGGCTTCGAGGGGTTCGGCCACGTGCCCGACGCCGACCACGGCACGCCGGTCCTCGACACCGACCCGGGCGGCGGGCCCCCCACCGCGCCCTTCCCCGACAACAGGGGGCTGCTCGACCAGATCGCCGCCCTGGAATGGGTCCGTGACAACATCGCCGCCTTCGGCGGTTCTCCCGACCGGGTCACCCTGGCCGGACAGTCCTCGGGTGCCACTTCGGTGGCCTGTCTGACGGTGGCCGACCGGGCGCGCGGCCTGTTCCGGCGGGCCGTCCTGCACAGCGCCGTCAACGCCTTCGCCCCGGTGGAACACGCGGCCCGCACCACCGCCGAGGTCGCCGCCGAGGCGGGGGTGCCCGCTACCCGCGCCGGGCTGCTCGCCGCCTCCCCTGAGTCTCTGGTGGCCGCGTCGGACCGGGTCTGCGCGCGGTACCGGCGGGACCCCGCGTCGGGACAGCGCCACTACGACCCGGCGATCTACGGCCCGGTGGCAGACGGCGTCCTCCTGAGCGCCGACCCGCTGGAGGCGTTGGCGGCCGGAGCGGGCGGCGGGGTGGAGCTCCTGGTCTGCCACACCACGGAGGAGTACTGGCTGCTGGACGCGGTCGGCAGCAGTGCGAAGGTCGCGGAAGAGGGTCAACTGGACGTTTTCGCGGCTGACTTCGGCCTGCCGACCGCGCTCGTGGAGGGGTACCGGGCGTGCCTGCCGGAGGCCCCGGTTCTCGACGTCTACCTCTCCCTCTTCTCCGACCTGCTGTTCGCCGAATACAGCTCCCGCTTGGCCGAAGCCCATGTCTCGGCGGGCGGCCGGGCCCACCTCGCCCGCTTCGACCGCCGCCGGGGCGGTGCCGGGCAGCGGGTGCGGGCCTGGCACTGCGCGGACGTTCCGTTCGCGTTCGGCACCCTCCAGGAGGAGAGCGTCCACTTCCTGATCGGCGGCCCACCCGGCGCGGCCGACCAGGAGCTGGCCCGGCGGATGACCGGCGCCTGGGCCGCGTTCGCCGCGCACGGCGACCCGGGCTGGGCGCCCCTCGACGGACCCTCCGGACCCCCCAGACCCCCCGGACACGCCGGGCCCGCCGGGAGCGGTGCGACGGTGCGAATCTGGCGTACGGCGGAGGAAGGAACGGACGCGGCGACGGGGATGGACCCGGCGACGGGGACGGACGCGGCGACGGGGACGGACGCGGCCCGGCGTCCGGAAGGGGCGCGAGCAGACGGCGAACAGCCGTCCGAGGGCGGCCTCCGCGGTCTGTGGCGTACGGCCGGACTGCCCCTGCTGGCCCCCTGACACCTCCACGGCCCAGAACCCACCGTCCGCCGGGCGGCCCCGGGGGCCGGGCGGCGCGGTACGCCACGGGAGCGAGGCGTACCGTGCCGCCCCTCACACCCATCCGCCCGCACGGGCCAGCCGGCGGCCCGCATGCCGCGTCACCTCGATGGAGCGGCCGAAACAGGCGGACATGCGCTCCCGGGTGAGGACTTCCTCGACCACTCCTCGTGCGAGGACGCGCCCCTCCCGCAGGAGCAGGGCATGGGTGATCGCCGGGGAGAGCTCCTCCCGGTGGTGGGTGACGGTCACCGTCGCCAACTCCGGGCTCAACCCGGCGTGATGGCGCATGGTGTCGATGAGGTCCTCGCGCGAGGGCAGGTCGAGCGCGTTGAACGGCTCGTCGAGCAGCAGCAGATGGTGGGGCGGCTCATGCGCACCCCGTCGAGGGCGGCGACGACGCGCCCGCGACCGCTGCCGGTGTTCCCGTCCATCCCCTTGTCCAGCTCCTTCGTGCCGATGGGCGCCCCTGCTCTGCAGGGAGGGCAGCTGTAGACGGCATTTACCGGCGCGGCGACTGTGTCGCGGACACGTCGCCGCCCCGGGTTCCGCCGCCGATCGTCGCCGGGGAACCTCAGCGGCGGGCCAGGGCCAGCACGCTCAGCCCGAACATCAGGACGCCCAGGGGGAGATGGACCGCCGGCAGGTGCGCGATGCCGACCGCGACCTGGGCCGACGCCAGAACCAGGAAGCCGGACGCGTGAAGGACGGGCCGGAGCGAGCCGCCGCCCGGTTTCCAGGCCAGCGCCGCCGCGAGCACGTACAGCATCGACGCTCCGTACATCACACGTGCCCCGACGCTGTGCAGCGCCTCTCCGTAGGACGTGGTCATCAGCAGCCCCGAGGAGACCGCCTGGAGGAAGATGGTCAGCGTCTGCAGGGCGATCGTGATCCGCAGGAACGAGAATCCGTGCCGCGCCGTCCGTCGTGCCGTCACCTGGGTGGCCATGCCACGCCCCCTTTTCCCGCCCGCGGGCGGTCGATCGATAAGGTCTCACCCACCTGACGACACGGGCGGGCGAAAGGTGAGGCGGAGGCCGAAACCATGGGAGCGTTGGAGAAGGGTGCCGGGCGGCCGCCCGGGGAGCGCGGACAACTGATCAACGTGGCCTACCGGTTGCTCGGGTCGCTCGCCGAGGCCGAGGACGCCGTGCAGGAGGCGTACACCCGCTGGTACGCGTTGCCGTGCGGGAAGCGGGACGGGATCGTGTCGCCCGGCGCCTGGCTGACGACGGTGACCGGTCGCATCTGCCTGGACGTGCTCGGCTCGGCCCGGGTGCGGCGCGAACGCTATGTCGGCGCGTGGTTGCCCGACCCGCTGCCCGACCCCGCCGAGTACGGCCACGGCCCGGGCGCCGATCCCGCCGACCGGATGGTTCTGGACGAATCGGTGACCATGGCCTTCCTCGTCGTCCTGGAGGCGATGACCCCCGCCGAACGCGTCTCGTTCGTGCTGCACGACGTCTTCCGCTACCCGTTCGCGGAGATCGCCGGTGTCCTCGGCCGGACCCCCGCCGCCTGCAAGCAGCTCGCGGCCTCCGCCCGGCGGCGGGTGCCCGCCGCCCGGCCCCCGGAGGCCGCGGACGCGCGGACCGAGACGGTACGGCGCGTGAAGGAGGCGTGGGAGAACAAGGACATCGCGGCTCTCGTCGACGTCCTCGACCCGGCCGCCGTGATGACCGCAGACGGGGGCGGGGTGGCCGGAGCCGCGCTCCGCCCGATCGAAGGGGGCGGACGCATCGCCCCGTACATGGTCGCCGTCACCGATCGGGCCCCCGGGACGGAGTTGGTGGAGCGTACGGTCAACGGCCTGCCGGGTCTGGTGGCCCTGCGCGGCGGAGCCGTCGTGACCGTGGCCGCGTTCGACGTCGCCGAGGGGCGCGTCGCCCGGATCTGGGTGGTCCGCAACCCGGAGAAGCTGCGCCCGTGGTCGACGGCGTACGAGCGGGAGGCAGACCCGCCGGGGGCGGACCGGGGCGACGACGCGCGGACGGGCGGGGCCGGGTGCACGGTCGGCTGACGCCGGTCCGGGGCCGCCGCCGGCCGACGCGGACCGGTCCCTCGGGCTCCCCGTGTCCCCCGCAGGGCGAGCCGCATCCGGACGCGGAGGCGTCCGCCGCAGCCCCCGGGGCGAGGCCGGCGGCGTGGGCGGACCCGGTGGGCTCGGAGTTCCTCCGGAGCCGGGCGTAGGCCGTCGTCAGGTCCACCGTGCCACCACCGTCGTCCAGTGGATACGCCTCGACGACTACGGCTCCGGCAACGCCCACCCGTGAGATCTCCCCGCCCCATCTCCACGACCATGCAGCGCGCAAGATCCATTTTCGATGCACGGCCTGGTACGGACTAAAGCGTGTTGCAGAAGGCTGTGAGTGGGCAGGCGAAGCTGTCGGCCGGGGCCTTGTTGATCATGCGGCCAGGGCGTGGTTGTGCAGTGTGGC
>NZ_JBIRLM010000018.1:0-81114 GCF_044330565.1 Streptomyces sp. NPDC017448
CCGCGGGGCCGGGGCGGGTCCGTGGGGCGCGCCCGGGGGCGGGCGCGGGGGGGGGGGGCGCCCCCCGGCCCCCCGGGGGCCCCCCCCCCCCCCCCCCGCGCCTCGGACCCCGGCTACAGGCGTACGAGCCGTTCGGTCAGATCCCGGTAGTGCTGGAGGGCGATCCGCAGGTCCTCGGTCTCCGCCGCCGCCGGAGCGTCCTCGCCCTTCCCCGCGCGCAGCTTCCGCCCGCGTTCCCGGAGGGCGGCCTCAAGACCCCCGACGACCTCCTCGAACGTGGCGTCGGCGTCCCGCACGGCCCGGCGCGGGTCCTCCACGAACCCGGTGACGGCCTGCTGGATGCGGGCGGCGAACGCCTCCCGCTGCTCCGGGGCGAACAGGGGGTGTCCGGCGCGCGGCCGGTCCTCGACGTGGCCTTCGGGGGAGGCGGGCCCGGCTCCCGGACCGGAAGCGGTCCGGGGGTCCGTCGCCGCGTCGTGGGGCGGGGGGACCGGCGCGGACGCGTCCGGGGCCATGGCGCCGGACGCGGGCCCGGGGGCGTGGGGGGAGAGGGGGCCCGCCCCGGCCGCGGGGGGTGCCGCGGGCTTCTCCACCGGCTCCGCCGCCCTCTCCCGGCCCGTGACGGTCCTCGTGGCCGTCCCGGGTGCGGCCGGCCGCCTGACGGGCGTGCCCGTGTCGATCGGTCCCGCGCCCTCCGGGAGGCCGGTGCCGCCGGGCGGGGGCGTCCTGTCGTTCGGTGCCTGCGTCATGATGCGCGGTGTCCCTTCACCAGATGTCCGTTGCCGTGTTCGCGCTGCGACCCGCCGTCGGCGAGGAGCGCTTCGAAGAGGCCGCGGGCGTCCATCAGCGCCTCGCGCATCTCCTCGGTGCTCGCGTTCCCGCTCCGCGCCGCGTGCACGCGCCGGTAGCCGTGGACGTGCGCGGCATGGTGGACGGAGAGCGCGTCCGCACGGTCCTCGCCCTCGGGGAAGCCGCGCTCCCGCGCCAGATCGGCCAGCAGCGCGTCGGCCTCGGCCAGCGACCGCTCCGGCGACTCGACGAACAGTTCCTGGGCGCTCGCCCAGCGGGCGGCGTAGCGTGCGCGGGCCTCCTCGGCCAGCGGCCGTTCCTCGAGGTGCCCGTGGCGCTTCACCCGATCGTCCAGCTCCCGCTCGGCCGCCTTGGTGTCACCGCCGTGCCGGGCGACGACGCGGTCGTACTCCGGTCCGAAACGGCCGCGCAGTCCCCGGCCGCCGGCCGTGCGCCCGCGCAGCAGCAGGAACGCGGCGATGGCCGCCACGACGACCACGGCGACGATGATGATCGCTGTCGTCACGGCTACCGCCCCCAACGTTCGTCGGCCGGTACGTAGCTCTGCTGTCGCACAGTGTTCAACCCCTCTCGGTCCGGGCCCGGCGACGACCGCCGGGCTGCGTGCAGGAGTTCGTGTACCCCCGGATCGCTGTTCGAGGCGGTCCCGCTCCGACCCGGACCCGGTGGAGACGGTGGGTAGGGTGGAACCGTCGGGATGAGCGGTGGGCCGGAGGGATGCGCCATGACGGAACGGAAGCCGCCCGGGGTCAGTTTCGAGTCCTGGGTCGACCGGCAGATCAGCGAGGCGGAGCAGCGCGGCGACTTCTCCCGGCTGCCGGGGTTCGGCAAGCCGATCGACGGCCTGGAGCGCCCGTACGACGAAGCCTGGTGGATCAAGCAGAAGATGCGGCGGGAGGGCGTGTCGGTGCTGCCGCCCGCGCTGGCCCTGCGCAAGGAGGTGGAGGACGTCCCCGGCGCGGTCTCCGCCGCCCGCAGCGAGGCGGAGGTGCGGCGCCTCCTGACCGCGGTCAACGAGAAGATCGAGCGGGCGCTGCGGATGCCTCCCGAGGGCCCGCCGCTCCGGCTGGCCCCCTTCGACGTGGACGAGGCCGTACGCCGCTGGCGCGAGGAACGACCGCCGGCCTGAACCCACCGCCTCCCGGTGCCCCATACTCGCCGTATGGGATCGAGAAGGCCGGGGCGGCGGGGCGGGCGCGCTCCACGGCACCCCGCCGTGGCGGTACGCCGGGCCGCGGCGTCCGACGCCGGACGGCTGACCCGGCTGGTCCGCGCCTCACGCGCCTACGAGGGACCGTACGCGCCGATGGTCGAGGGCTACCGGGTCGGACCGGACTACATCGAGACGCACCGGGTCTTCGTCGCCGAGGACGACGGGACGGGCCTGGTCCTCGGCTTCTACGCGCTGGTCCTCGACCCGCCCGAGCTGGACCTGATGTTCGTCGCCGACGCGGCCCAGGGGCGCGGCATCGGCCGCCTGCTCGCCGCCCATCTGCGCCAGGAGGCCCGCGGCCAGGGGCTCACGGGCGTCCGGATCGTCTCCCACCCGCCCGCCGAGGGCTTCTACCGGAGCATCGGCGCCGAACCCGTCGGCACGGTCCCGGCCGATCCGCCCGCGGTCCTGTGGGACCGGCCCGAACTCCTGCTCCGCGTCGGCTGAGTCCGCACTCCGCACGGCGGGGCCCGGCCGCGCACCCGCGACCGGGCCCCGTTCCGTACGGGAGGCTCCCGGTGGTGATCAGCCGCCGTACGGGCGGGTGATCAGCTCCAGCCAGTGGCCGCCGGGGTCGGGGAAGTACACGCCCCGGCCGCCGTCGTTGCGGTTGATCTCGCCGGGCAGCTTCCGCTGCGGATCGGCGTAGAACTCGATTCCCCGCGCCTGGATCCTCGCGAACGCGGCGTCGAACTCCGCCTCCGAGATGAGGAAGGCGTAGTGCTGCGGAACGATCGAATCAGCGGGAATCGTCGCGAAATCCAGGGTGACGTGGTTGGCGAGGACGACCGGGATGAACGGACCCCACTCCTCTCCGACCGTCAGGTCCAGCAGCTCCGCGAAGAATTCGGCGGACTCGCGGTTGTCCCGGCAGTGGACGATCGTGTGGTTCAACTCGACTGACACGGTGGAATGCCTCCAGGGGCATCTCACGGGCTACCTCCACGCCTCACCCGGACGGTGACCGACGCGCGATGCCGTGCGGTGATCATAACCGCGCGGGACGACCGGATCGAGGGGGTGAACAGCCGCCCGGGCCCATGGGATTGGCCCGGTCCCCCCGGGGCACCTGTACTTCCGGTCGAACGGGTGTGTCAGTGCGCCCGGTCGTTTCGAGACGAGGAGAGCGTCGATGTCGGAGACCAAGGGCAGAGGCCGGGACGAGACCCAGGAGGAGCGGGCGGACCGGCAGTGGTCCGAACTCCTCCAGGAGCTGCGCGTCGCGCAGACGGGGGTGCAGATCCTCTTCGGCTTCCTGCTCGCGGTGGTCTTCCAGTCCCGGTTCGAGGAGCTGGGCCACGTCGACCGGGCCATCTACGTCGTGACGGTGATGCTGGGATCGGCGACCGCTGCCGCGCTCATCGGCCCCGTCTCGTACCACCGGCTCCTCACCGGCCGCCGGATGAAGCCGCAGACCGTGATGTGGGCCTCCCGGATGACCGTCCTCGGGCTGGGGCTGCTCTTCTGCACGATGTGCTCGACGCTGCTGCTGATCCTGCGCGTTGCCCTGCACAACCAGCTGGCCCTCTGGCTGGTCGGCGCGATGGCCCTGTGGTTCCTGGCCTGCTGGTTCCTCTTCCCGCTCTGGGCCATCGCCAAGGGGCGGTCCGGCCCGCGCGAGAGCGCCGCGGGCGACGGCGCCGACACGTCCGACCGCAGGCGCGGGGACGCCTGAACGGCGGACCGCCGCTCAGGCCGGGCTGCGCGCCTCGGTGACGGCGAACAGCGCTCCGTCCGGATCCCGCAGGGTGACCTCGGCGCCCGCGAAGCCGGTGCGGTCCTCGACGACGACGCCGCCGTGCCGCTCGGCCGCGGAGACCGTCGCCGCCAGGTCCGCCACCGGGAACTGCACCTGCCAGTGCGGGCGCACCAGGGGGTCGACCGCGGCCTCCACGGCCCCCGAGCTGATCCGGGCCAGCGGGTGCCCCTGGCACCGCACGATGACCTCGTCGCCCTCGTACGCCACATCGCAGGCTCCCGGCCGCCCGCTCGCCCAGTCGAGGACCTCGCCGTAGAAGATCGCCGCGTCGAAGGCGTCCCGGGTGCGCAACCGCAGCCAGGCGTGCGCGTGGCCCTCCGGGGCCGGCGTCGAGGTGGAGGGCTCGATGCGCTGCCAGAGGCCGAACGACGCCCCGTCGCGGTCCGACGCCAGCACCCCGCGCCCCTTGCCGAGCGTCAGCGGCCCCACCGCCACGGTCCCGCTGCGCTCGCGCACCCGGGAGGCGGCCACGTTCGCGTCCCCCACCGCGAAGTAGGGCGTCCAGGCCACCGCGACCTGGTAGGCCGACGAGACCGCGAAGACGCCGGCGACCGGGACCTCGTCGCGGAGGGCGACCGAGAAATCCGCCCCGAGCCGCCCCGGGCGGAACGACCAGCCCAGCACCTGCCCGTAGAACCGCTGGGCGCTCTCCAGGTCCCGGGTCATCAGGGTGACCCAGCACGGTGCGGCCGGCCCGGTCAGCGGTGCCGCCGAGGAGGCCGTACGGGGGTCGCTTCCGGTCATGGTCCACTGCCTTCTTCGAGCAGCGGCGTCCTGCACGACCGCTGCGGTCCAGCAACCAGCGTCGACCGGCGGGCCCGGTCCCGCAAACGCGGAACCCGCGCGCAGCCCGGCGGGCAGGCCCGTGCGGGGACACCCCGAACGGCCGAGCCGGCCCTCTCCGCCCCTGATCCAGGGGCGGAGAGGGCCGGCTCGGCCGGACCCGTCAGCCGCGCGGCTGCTCCTCGTCGGGCGGCAGCGGACCGTTGCCGTGGTCCTTCAGCTCGTACGGGGACAGGGCGTGGCCGTCCGCGGGGAACCGGTCGGAGGAGTGCGGGTCGCGCTCCTCGATGTGCGCGCGCCGCTCCGGCTTCTCCGGCTGCTCGTGGGGCTGGGGCGGCGGCGGCTCGGCGTCGTGCTTGCGCTTGGTGAGGATGAAACCGCCGATCAGCAGGGCGACGACGGCCAGCCCCACCAGGGGCAGCGCCAGCCCGAGAGCTCCTGTGCCGTCCGCGAGCGTGGCCGCGACGGGAAGCCCGGCCGCATTGACTCCATTGAGAACATCCATGTCTTGCGCATACCCCGGGAGAAGGTCATCAGTCAGCTATTCACAGCAATTCATGTTTTATGGGTATCTCAGGGGAAACGAGTTTCAGGGCCGGGGCCCGGAACAGCCCTCCTGCCCGCTCCTCTGGAGCTCAAGACCTCTTCCGGGCACTTCCCGTGCCGCAGCCGGCCGGACGCGGGAGCGGCCCGGCGCGGTCCCGAAGGCCGGCAACCCAGCGGAAGGAACCACGGTGAACAGCACCCCCGAGCAGAGCGGCGACAACCACCCGGCGGACCGGGAGGTGGTGGTGTCGCTGAGCCGCTGCGAGGCGCAGGACGCGCGGACCGTGTTCGACGTGCTCACCGCGGCGTTCGCCTCCGACCACCCGATGGGCGAGACGCCCGAGTCGTCCTCGGGCCCCCGCCCGGACGTCTGGGTCACCACCGTCGACGTCTCCGAGCCCAAGGCCGACGCCGGCCCCGCCCGCCTCACCGCACCGGTCACGGTGGAGGCCCAGGGCGGCTACCGGGCCGTCGACCGGCTGCGCACCCACCTCGACGGCGCCTTCGCGGTGAGCGTCGTCGGCACGGCCGCCGGCGACCAGGAGCAGGAGGTCCGGCTGCGGCTGGAGAACCGCTGACGGCCCGCACGAGGACACGACCGGCACCACGGCCGCGGGGCGGGCCCGCCCCGCGGCGAAGCGAAAGGCGCGCGTATGGACTCCCTCGCTCTCGGAGCGGACCTCGAACCCGAACCGGTCGTCGACGCACACTCCGCCGTGACGTTGCGCGTCAACGGCGAGGAGACGACGCTGACCGTCGACCACCGCAGCATCCTCCTGGACACCCTGCGCGAGGACTTCGGCCTGACCGGCGCCAAGAAGGGCTGCGACCACGGCCAGTGCGGGGCCTGCACGGTCCTCGTCGACGGGCGGCGGGTCAACAGCTGCCTGCAGCTGACCGTCGCCCGGAACGGCTCCGCGATCACCACCGTGGAAGGGCTCGCCGACGGCGAGGAGCTGCACCCGCTGCAGCGCGCCTTCGTCGAGCGGGACGCCCTCCAGTGCGGCTTCTGCACCCCGGGCCAGATCTGCTCGGCCGTGGGCATGCTCCGCGAAGCCGCGGACGGCGCGCCCTCGCACGCCACCGAACCGGACACCGCCGCGACCGGACCGGTCGCGCTGGACGCCGACGAGATCCGGGAACGGATGAGCGGCAACCTCTGCCGGTGCGGGGCCTACCCCCGCATCGTCGAAGCCATCGAGGACGTGATCGCGTGAAACCGTTCGGCTATGTGCGCCCCGCCTCCACCGACGAGGCGGTCCGGCTCTGCGCCGCCGGTCCGGGCGCCCGCTTCCTGGGCGGCGGGACCAACCTGGTGGACCTGATGAAACTCGGCGTGGAGACGCCCCGGACCCTCATCGACGTCGCCGCCCTGCCGCTGGACCGGGTGGCCCGGACGGCCGAGGGTGGCCTGAGCGTCGGCGCCACCGTCCGCAACAGCGACCTCGCCGCCCACCCCGACGTGACCGAGCGGTATCCCGCGCTCTCCCAGGCGCTGCTCGCCGGGGCCTCCGGACAGCTCCGCAACTCCGCCACCACCGCCGGAAACCTGCTCCAGCGCACCCGGTGCCGCTACTTCCAGGACGTCTCCAAACCCTGCAACAAGCGGCTCCCCGGCTCCGGCTGCCCCGCGTACGAGGGGACCAACCGGGACCTCGCGATCCTCGGGTACTCACCGGAGTGCGTGGCGACCCATCCGTCCGACATGGCCGTGGCCCTCGCCGCCCTGGACGCCACCGTGGTCCTCATCGGGCCCGAGGGCGAACGGACCGTCCCCGTCGCCGAGTTCCACCGGCTGCCGGGGGAGAACCCGGACCAGGACACCGTGATCCGGCCCGGCGAGCTGATCACCGAGGTGGTGCTCCCGCCCCCCGCGCCCGGCGCCCCGTCCCGCTACCGCAAGGCCCGCGACCGGGCCAGTTACGCCTTCGCGCTCGTCTCCGTCGCCGCCACCCTCCGGGTGGAGGCAGGGCGCGTGGAGCACGCCACGCTGGCGTTCGGCGGCGTGGCGTCCCGGCCGTGGCGCGCCCGCAGGGCCGAGGCCGAGCTGCGCGACGCCCCCGCCACCTCCGCCGCCTTCCGGCACGCCGTGACCGCGGAACTGGCCGAGGCGCGACCGCTGAGCGACAACGCCTTCAAGGTGGACCTGGCCCTCCGGCTCGCCCTCGACGTACTGGGCGAACTCACCGAGCGGCAGCCCGCCCCCACGGGCTGAACGCCCCGACCGGTCGGCCCCCCGCCGGTCGAACGCGCCCGCCCCCGACGACCTCGAGGATCCCCCGCCATGACCACGCAAGCCCCGCAGTTCCCCGGTGCGCCCGTCGTCCGCAGAGAGGCCCGGGACAAGGTCACCGGCGCCGCCCGCTACGCGCTCGACCGCACGCCCGCCGGATGCCTGTACGCCTGGACCGTCCCGGCCACCGTCGCGGCCGGGCGCGTCACCGCCGTACGGGCCGTGGACGCCCTCGCCGTACCGGGCGTCCACTCCGTCCTCACCCACGACAACGCGCCCGAACTGCAGGAGCCCGACGACCCGATCCTCGCCGTGCTCCAGAACGACCGGGTTCCGCACCACGGCTGGCCGGTCGCCCTCGTGATCGCCGAGACCCTCGAAGCGGCCCGCACCGGGGCGGGGGTCCTGCACATCGAGTACGAACGCGATCCGCACGACGTCGTCCTCACCGAGGACCACCCCGGCCTCTACACGCCCGACGAGGCCAACGGCGGGGAACCCGCCCTGCGGGTGCGCGGCGACGTGGAGCGGGCCCTGGCGGCCTCGCGCGTCCAGGTGGACGCCACGTACCGGATGAGCCCGTTGCACAACCATCCGATGGAGCCGCACGCCGCCACCGCCGTGTGGGAGGACGGCCGCCTCACCGTCCACGACTCCAGCCAGGGGGCCACCAAGGTCCGCGAGAGCCTCGCGCAGGCGTTCGGCCTCGACCCGGACCGGATCACCGTGGTCTCCGAGCACGTCGGCGGCGGCTTCGGCTCCAAGGGCACCACCCGCCCCCAGGGGGTCCTGGCCGCGATGGCCGCCCGGCACACCGGCCGCCCCGTCAAGCTCGGCTTCCCCCGGGCCCAGCTCGCGGAGGTCGTCGGGTACCGGGCCCCCACCATCCAGCGGGTCCGGCTCGGCGCCGACCCGGACGGGACGCTCACCGCCGTCAGCCACGAGGTCGTCACCCAGACCTCCACCGTCAAGGAGTTCGTCGAGCAGGCCGCCGTGCCCGCCCGCGTCATGTACGCCTCGCCGAACAGCCGCACCGGACACCGGGTGGCCGCCCTCGACGTCCCCACCCCCTCCTGGATGCGCGCCCCGGGAGAGGCCTCGGGAATGTACGCGCTGGAGTCCGCCATGGACGAACTCGCCTCCGCGCTCGGCCTGGACCCGGTGGAGCTGCGGCTGCGCAACGACCCGGAGACCGAGCCCGACAGCGGCCGCCCCTTCAGCAGCCGGGGGCTGGCCGCCTGTCTGCGCGAGGGCGCGTCGCGGTTCGGCTGGCACGACCGCGACCCGCGCCCCGCCGCCTGCAGGGAAGGCCGCTGGCTCATCGGCACGGGCGTGGCCTCCGCGACGTACCCCGTCCTCGTCTCCCCGTCCACCGCGAGCGCCCACGCCGCGCCGGACGGCTCCCTGCACGTCTGGGTCAACGCCACCGACATCGGCACCGGGGCGCGCACCGTACTGGCCCAGATCGCCGCCGACGCGCTCGGCACCGCCCCCGAGGCCGTCCGCGTCGACATCGGCTCCACCGACCTGCCCGCCGCGCCCCTGGCCGGCGGTTCCTCCGGCACCGCCTCCTGGGGCTGGGCCGTCCACAAGGCCGCCGCCGCTCTCGCCGCCCGCCTCGCGGAGCACACCGGCCCCCTGCCGTCCGAGGGGATCACCACCACGGCCGACACCGAGGAGGAGGCCGGAGAGGAGTCCCCGTACGCCCGGCACGCCTTCGGCGCCCACTTCGCCGAGACGGCGGTCGACGCCGTCACCGGCGAGGTACGCGTACGCCGCCTCCTCGGCGTGTACGCCGCCGGACGCATCCTCAACGCGCGCACCGCACGCTCCCAGTTCACCGGCGGCATGGTCATGGGCATCGGCATGGCCCTCACCGAGGGCTGCGGCACCGACCCGGTCTTCGGGGACTTCACCGCCAAGGACCTCGCCGCCTACCACGTGCCCGTCTGCGCCGACACGGCCGACATCCAGGCGCACTGGATCGAGGAGGACGACCGCCACCTCAACCCGATGGGCAGCAAGGGCATCGGGGAGATCGGGATCGTCGGCACCGCCGCCGCCATCGGGAACGCGGTCCGCCACGCCACCGGCGCCCGGCTGCGGGAGCTGCCCCTCACCCCCGACACCCTCCTGCCCTACCTGCTGTGACCCGAGAACCCCTCCCACCGGCACGGACGGCTCCGCTGTTGCGCGTTCGGCGTACCGGCCCCACCCTGATGAGTGACCCAGAAGTGACCAGTGCTCACGCTGCGCGTTCGGGGGTCGTTCGTACGACGGGGTGACGTACGGCGGGGAGCACGTGGGCCTCGTGGTGAGGAGCCTCGACGATGACCGTTCCACCCGACCGGCTCTACTCGGTCGAACTGCAGGTGTCGGCAGAGCGTGTTTCCCAGGTGCGGCGGATCGTCGCCGCACACCTGCGCCACTGGAGTCTCGACCTGCACGTCCGGCCGGTCTGCCGGGCCCTGGACGAACTCCTGACCAACGTCCACCGGCATGTCGGCGACGGCCGCACCTGCGTCGTCGAACTCCACTGGACCGGACGGCGCGTGACCGTGTCCGTCGCGGACGACAGCGCCCGGATGCCCCGGCTGCTGCCGGCCGGCGGCGGGCTGAGCCGGGTGATGGCCCTGAGCGACAGCTGGGGCACCTGCCGGACCGCGGACGGCAAGGTGGTCTGGTTCACCCGCTACGCCCAGGCGCCCCGGGCGGCGGGGCTGCTCCCGCACACCCCGCTCCCCGGCGTCCGCACCGCCCGCCGCCTCCCCCTCGCGGCGCTCGGGTAACCGTCCCCGCGGGCGGCCCCCGCACCGGCCGACGCGGAACGTGCGGCCCGGACGCTCCGCCGGCCGGGCGGGGCGCCCCTCGCACGCATGATCCGCGCCGGCCGGGTACGCGCGGGGGAGGAACGGGCCGCGTTGCGCGCACCGGCGCGGGGCGGCACGGTCGGAGTATCCACGCAAGGAGGCCACTGCCATGCCCATCGCGACGGTCAACCCCGCGAACGGCGAACTGATCAGGTCTTTCGACGCCCTCGGGGACGAGGAGACCGAACGCAGGATCGCCGCCGCCGCGGAGACCTTCCGCCAGTACCGCACCACCCCCTTCGAGCAGCGCGCGGCGTGGCTGAACCGGGCCGCCGACCTCCTCGACGAGGATCGCGACACCATCGCCCGCACCATGACCCTGGAGATGGGCAAGCCCGTCACCGCCGCCCGCGCGGAGGCGGCCAAGTGCGCCAAGGCGATGCGGTGGTACGCCGCCCGGGCCGAGGGGCTGCTCGCCGACGAGCACCCGGACCCCGGCGACGTGCACGACTCGGGCGCCTCCCGCGCCCTGGTCCGCTACCGGCCGCTCGGCGTCGTCCTCGCCGTGATGCCGTGGAACTTCCCGCTCTGGCAGGTGGTGCGCTTCGCCGCCCCCGCCCTGATGGCGGGCAACGTCGGGCTGCTCAAGCACGCGTCGAACGTGCCGCAGACCGCGCTGTACCTGGAGGACCTCTTCCACCGCGCGGGCTTCCCCGCCGGCTGCTTCCGTACGCTGCTGATCGGCTCGGGCGCCGTCGAGGCCCTCCTGCGCGACCCGCGCGTCGCCGCCGCCACGCTCACCGGCAGCGAGCCCGCGGGCCGCTCCGTCGCCGCCACCGCGGGCGACGAGGTGAAGAAGACCGTGCTGGAACTCGGCGGCAGCGACCCGTACGTCGTGCTGCCCTCGGCCGACGTGGCCAAGGCCGCCGCCACCGCCGTCACCGCACGCGTCCAGAACAACGGGCAGTCCTGCATCGCCGCCAAGCGCTTCATCGTCCACGCCGACGTGTACGACGCGTTCGCCGAACGGTTCACCGAGGGCATGCGGGCCCTGACCGTCGGCGATCCGCTGGAGGAGGCCACCGACATCGGGCCGCTCTCCACCGAGCAGGGCCGCGCCGACCTGGAGGAACTCGTCGACGACGCCGTCGAACGGGGCGCCCGGGTGCTGTGCGGCGGGCGCCGGCCCGAGAAGCTCGGCGGCGGCCTGGACAACGGCTGGTTCTACGAGCCCACGGTGCTCGCCGGCATCACCACCGCCATGCGCGTCCACCGCGAGGAGACCTTCGGACCGGTCGCCACCCTCTACCGGGTCGCCGACCTCGACGAGGCGATCCACCTCGCCAACGACACCCCCTTCGGCCTCAGCTCCAACGTCTGGACCCGCGACGCGGGCGAACAGGAGCGCTGCGCCCGCGACCTGGAGGCCGGCGGGGTCTTCTTCAACGGGATGACCGCCTCGCACCCCGCCCTGCCCTTCGGCGGCATCAAGCGTTCCGGCTACGGCCGGGAGCTGGCAGGCCACGGCATCCGCGAGTTCTGCAACGTGACCACGCTCTGGTACGGACCCGAGGCGTCCTGACGCCCGCCCCACCGCCCGTGCGCCGTCAGCCGACGAGGAGACCAGCTCCGTGAGCGACACCCCGACCCCCTCCGCCCCCACCGCGCCCGCCCCCCTCACCGACGACGAACTCGCCGCGCTCGACGCGCACTGGCGCGCGGCCAACTACCTCGCCGTCGGCCAGATCTACCTGATGGGCAACCCCCTGCTGACCCGGCCGCTCGTCCCCGAGGACATCAAGCCGCGGCTGCTCGGCCACTGGGGCACCTCACCGGGGCTCAACCTCGTCCACACCCACCTCAACCGGGTGATCAAGGCCCGTGACCTGAGCGCCCTGTGCGTATGGGGGCCCGGCCACGGCGGGCCCGCCGTCCTCGCCAACTCCTGGCTGGAGGGCAGCTACTCCGAGACCTACCCCGACATCGGCCGGGACGCCGAGGGCATGGGGCGGCTGTTCAAACAGTTCTCCTTCCCCGGCGGCGTGCCCAGCCACGTCGCCCCCGAGACCCCCGGCTCCATCCACGAGGGCGGCGAACTCGGCTACGCCCTCGCCCACGCCTACGGGGCCGCCTTCGACCACCCGGAACTCCTCGTGGCCTGCGTGGTCGGCGACGGCGAGGCCGAGACCGGACCCCTCGTCGCCTCCTGGCACGCGAACAAGTTCCTCGACCCCGTCCACGACGGGGCCGTCCTGCCGATCCTCCACCTCAACGGCTACAAGATCGCCAACCCGACGGTCCTGGCCCGCATCCCCGAGGAGGAGCTGGAGCGGCTGCTGCGCGGCTACGGGCACGACCCGCTGTTCGTCACCGGCGACGACCCGTCCGCCGTCCACCGCGCCCTGGCCGCCGCCATGGACACCGCCCTCGACCGCATCGGCGCCCACCAGCGGGAAGCCCGTGAGGACGGCGCCACCGAACGCCCCCGCTGGCCCATGATCGTCCTGCGTACCCCCAAGGGCTGGACCGGGCCGAAGGAGGTCGACGGGCTTCCGGTCGAGAACACCTGGCGCTCCCACCAGGTCCCGCTCTCCGGCGTCCGCGACAACCCGGACCACCTGCGGCAGCTGGAAGCCTGGCTGCGTTCCTACCGGCCCCAGGAGCTGTTCGACGCCGACGGCCGCCCCACGGAGCAGGTCCTCGCCTGCCTGCCGGAGGGGGAGGCCCGCCTCGGCTCCACCCCGTACGCCAACGGCGGGCTGCTCCTGCGCGACCTTCCGCTGCCCGACCTCGCGGACCACGCCGTACGCGTCGACGCACCCGGCGCCGCCCTCCACGAGCCGACCAAGGTGCTCGGCGGCTTCCTGGAGAGCGTCATGGCCGCCACCGCGGGGCGCAGGGACTTCCGGGTGGTGGGCCCCGACGAGACCGCGTCCAACCGGCTCGACGCCCTCTACCGGGCCACCGGCAAGGCATGGCAGGCCGGCACGCTGCCGACCGACGAACACCTCGCCCACGACGGCCGGGTCATGGAGGTGCTCTCCGAACACCTCTGCCAGGGCTGGCTGGAGGGCTACCTCCTCACGGGCCGGCACGGACTCTTCTCCTGCTACGAGGCGTTCGCCCACATCGTCGACTCGATGGTCAACCAGCACATCAAATGGCTGCGCACCTCGCGCCGGCTGCCCTGGCGGCGGCCCATCGCCTCGCTCAACTACCTGCTGACCTCGCACGTCTGGCGCCAGGACCACAACGGTTTCTCGCACCAGGACCCCGGCTTCGTCGACCACATCCTCAACAAGAGCCCCGAGGCCGTCCGCGTCTACCTCCCGCCGGACGCCAACACCCTGCTCTCGGCGGCCGACCACGCGCTGCGCAGCCGGGACTACGTCAACGTGATCGTCGCCGGGAAGCAGCCCACCTTCGACTGGCTCACCCTGGACGAGGCCCGCGCCCACTGCGCGCGCGGCGCCGGGGCCTGGGCGTGGGCCGGCACCGAGGACGGGAGCCGGGAGCCGGACGTGGTCCTCGCCTGCGCCGGGGACGTCCCCACCCAGGAGACCCTGGCCGCCGCCGACCTGCTCCGCCGCCGTCTGCCGGAGCTGGCCGTCCGCGTGGTCAACGTCGTCGACATCGCCCGCATGATGCCCGACACCGAGCACCCGCACGGCATGCCGGACTCCGAGTACGACGCCCTGTTCACCCGCGACAGGCCGGTCGTCTTCGCCTACCACGGCTACCCGTGGCTGATCCACCGGCTCGCCTACCGCCGCGCAGGCCACGCCCACCTCCACGTACGCGGCTACCGGGAGGAAGGCACCACGACCACCCCGTTCGACATGGTGGTCCGCAACGACCTCGACCGCTACCGGCTGGTCATGGACGTCATCGACCGGGTGCCCGGCCTCGGCGTCCGCGCCGTCGCCCTGCGCCAGGAGATGGCGGACGCCCGCACCCGCCACCATGCCTGGATCCGCGAGCACGGCACGGACCTGCCCGAGGTCGCCGAGTGGAAGTGGAGCGGCTGACACCGGTGTTCGCCGGGGCCCCTGCAGGCCGAGGGAGGCGATGCGCGATCATGGACGGCGATCCTGCCGGTACCGAGAGGGGCTGCCATGAAGCTGCGCTGCGCCGTCATCGAGGACTTCCAGTCGGTCGCCGCCACCGTGGCCGACTGGTCGCCCGTGACCGCCGACGTCGAGATCGTGACGTTCACCGAGCACCTGGCCACGGTGGACGAGGCGGCCGCCGCCCTCGCCGGCTTCGACATCGTGGTGACCCTCCGCGAACGGGTGCCGTTCCCGGCCGACCTGTTCGCCCGGCTGCCCCGGCTGCGGCTGCTCGTCGCCTCCGGCATGCGCAACTCCGTCATCGACTTCGACGCCGCGCGACGGCACGACGTCGTCGTCTGCGGCACCGCCAGCTCCTCCACCCCGCCCGTCGAACTCACCTGGGCGCTGCTGCTGGGCCTCGCGCGCGGCATCGTCCCCGAGACCGAGTCCCTGCGCACGGGCGGGCCCTGGCAGTCCACCCTCGGGGCCGACCTGCACGGGCGCACGCTCGGCCTGCTGGGGCTCGGGAAGATCGGCGGCCGAGTGGCCCGAGTGGGCCTGGCCTTCGGCATGGACGTGGTGGCCTGGAGCCAGAACCTGACCCGGGAGCGGGCCGACGAGGTCGGAGCGAGGCTCGCCGCCTCCAAGGAGGAGCTGCTGGCCGCGAGCGACTTCGTCTCCGTCCACCTGGCGCTCGGCGAACGGACCCGGGGTCTGATCGGCGCGCCCGAACTCGCCCGGATGCGCCCGACCGCGTACCTGGTCAACACCTCCAGGGCGGCCATCGTCGACACGGACGCCCTCCTCGCCGCCCTGCGCGACGGAGTGATCGCCGGAGCCGCGACCGACGTGTTCGACACCGAGCCGCTCCCGGCCGACGACCCGGTGCGCACGACCCCGGGGCTGCTGGCCACCCCGCACCTGGGCTATGTGTCGCGCGCCAACTACGCGACGTACTACGGCCAGGCGGTGGAGGACATCCGGGCCTTCCTCGACGGGCGACCGGTCCGCCGCCTGGGCTGACGGACGGACCGGCAGGGCCTCGGTGCGTGGTCAGTAGCGCAGGGCCGCCGCGATCCGCCCGTGGTCCGCCAGCGAGTCGTCCTCGACGAAGACGACGTCGGCGCCGCCGTCCAGCGCCGTCTCGACCAGTTCGTCGACGATGTCCTCGCGGACCGTGCCCTCCGCCGTCCGCGCGGCCTCCTCGGACACCGGCTCCAGGTGCTCGTCGGTCACCCGCACGGTCGTCCGGAAGTGCTCCTCCACCGCGACCGTTCCCGCCCGGCCCTCCCGGACCGCGGCCCAGACCTCGTCGAGTCCGGCGGCGAAGGTGCGGGCGCTGCGAGCGTCGTCGAGCCGGGCCTCCACGTCGGCCGCCGCCCGTCGAGCGCCCTCGGCGAGGGCGGGCTCCAGCTCGGTGAGGACCTCGGCGGCGGAGAGGCCGGGCGGCGCGCCCTTGGCCACCCGGCCCACGGCGGAGGCGGAAGCCGTACCGACTTCGTCGAGCAGTGAGAGGGCGGGCGCCTGGCCCATCAGATACAGCGGACGCGGATCGTCGGCGAGGACCGTGCGCAGCTTCGCGTCCACGTCCCGGAAGAAGTTCCGGGTCTCCTCGTCGGTGAAGAGGCTCGGAGTGTCCCCGATCCGTTCCTCGCGCTGCGGGTCCGGCTGCTCCTGCGGCGCGGTCAGCGGAAAGCCCGACCCCTCCACGCGGTGGATGCCGTCCACCGTCCCGGACCAGAGGGTCGCGTGGTCGGCGGCGACGGTCAGTGCCCGGAACGGCCGCGCCTGGGCCTTGGCCGCGACGAGGTTGCGGGTGAGGAAGGTGTCGCTGAGCACCACCCGTTCGGGTGCCGTGCGCGGCAACTGCCAGATCCAGTACGCGTCGGTGGTGACCAGGAGCACCAGGGAGTCCAGCGCTCCACGCGGGTCCACCTCGGCCGCCGCCCGCTCCAGCTGGTCCCGGAGAGCGGCCGCGGCCTCCTGGCTGACCTGCGGGTCCTCGTCGAGACGGGCTCCGGCCTCGGCCACCAGGTTCCGCAGGCGGACCGGGTCCTGGGCATTGTCCGGGGCCGTGCGGTGCGTCGGCATGGTCAGGGACAGCACCGGGTAGGGGCGGGGCGCCCGCAGCTCCCGCAACAGGTCGGCGGTCAGGGCGTCCGTGTCCATCGTTCCCTCCCGGGACTCGAACCCGCTTCCGTGTGAAGCAGGTGGAGAGATTGCTTTGTCCCTCAATTCATAGCTTTTGATCCTAATATGGGCGAGTTGTCACTCTGTGATGCGAGAGGAGGCGCGGTGCCCGCGTTCCTGGTGGGAAAGGCGACCGAAGTCGCGCCGGGCGCGGTGGGCGTCGGCGGCGTCGAGGCGGCCCCCCGCGCCCGGCCCCGGCGGGTGGCCGCCCGGTGAGCGCCGCCGACGCGGTCACCGACTCGCTCGCCGGGCTGCGCGACCGGTTCGCCGCCGTACGGGAGGGGGAACCGGCCGGCTACATCCCCCAGCTCGCCCTCGCCGACCCGGACGCCTTCGGGCTGGCCCTGGTCAGCATGGACGGGCACCGCTACAGCGCGGGCGAGGCGGAGGTCCCTTTCACCGTCCAGTCCGTCTCCAAACCGTTCGTCTACGCCCTCGCGCTCTCCGCTCTCGGCCTCGACGAGGTCAGCCGCTGGGTGGGCGCCGAGCCGAGCGGTGAGGCGTTCAACGCCATCAGCCTCGAACCCGGTACGGGCCGTCCCGCCAACGCCATGGTCAACGCCGGCGCGATCGTCACCACGGCCCTGGTCCCGGACGCTCCCGGCGAACCCGCCTTCGACCGGATCCTGCGCTGCCTCGGCCGCTTCGCCGGACGCGAACTGGACGTGGACGAGGAGGTGTTCGCCTCCGAATCGGCGACCGGCGACCGCAACCGGGCGCTGGCCTACCTGATCCGCTCCACCGGTACCCTGCCCGTCGACCCGGTCCTGGCGGTCGACCGCTACTTCCGCCAGTGCGCGATCCGCGTCACCGCCCTCGACCTCGCCACGATGGCCGCGACCCTCGCCTACGGCGGGGTGAACCCCGTGACCCGTGAGCGGGTCGTCTCCGCCGAGGTCGCCGCGCGGGTCCTCGCCGTCATGGCGACCTGCGGCATGTACGACGGTTCCGGCGACTGGCTGCTGCGGGTGGGGCTGCCCGCCAAGAGCGGGGTCTCCGGCGGGCTCATCGCGGTGGGCCCGGCCCGCTTCGGGGTGGCGACGTACAGCCCGCGGCTGGACGCCACCGGCGGTTCGGTGCGCGGCCACGCCGCACTGGAGGCGATGTCACGGCGGTACGGCCTCCACCTCATGCTCAACCCCGCGCTGCCGGGCTCCACCGTCACCCTCGTCACGACCGCCGACGACCTGCCCTCGGCCCCCTCCGGGGAGCGGGAGCGGGGCTTGCGCGAGCGGGTCGGCGTCGTCGTCGCCCAGGGGGCCATCGACTTCACGGCCGCCGAGCGCGTGCTGTACGCCCTGGACGAGTCGGGGCCGGACGGCGGCCCGGTCGTGCTCGACCTGCACGACGTCACGTCCGTCGACTCCGTGGCGCTGGCGATGCTGCACACCGGGCTCGCCCGGCTCACCGCCGACGGGCGGTACGCGGCGGTCGTGGACCCGAAGGACGTGCTCGGCCCCATCGACGCCGTACGGGAGCGGACCGGCCAGGACCTGCCGCACCACGCCACCCGTGAGGACGCCGTGGAAGCCTGCGCGCGGACCCTGGCCGGGGAGGGCTGAGCCCGTCACCCCCAGATGGAGCCCACCCACTCGGGGTGGTCCACGAACGGGTTCCGGTTGTGCTGGAACCGCTCGAATATGACGTCGTTGCGGCGCTTCTCGAAGGTGTCCGGCGGGTCCTCCCGGCTCCACCGCTTGAGGACGGAGAGCCTGCCCATCTTCGGTGCGGACCCGTTGTTCACCTGGTCGTTGGGTTCGAGGTCGGCGAAGGAGTCGTTCCCCTCGTACCGGACCGCCATGTAGAGGATCATGCGGGCGACGTCGCCCTTGACCTCGTCGCGCGGCTCGAAGGAGTCGCCGTCGGTGAAGTTGCCGGGCGCGGAGCCCAGTTCGCTCCCTCCGTCGTCGAAGTCCTTGTTGCCGCGCGTTGAGTTGACCTGGACGTCCGTGGGCCGCAGGTGGTGGATGTCGGTGCCCGGGCCCGTCGCCGTACCGAAGTCGCCGTGCGACTTGGCCCAGACGTGCTCCCGGTTCCACTGGCCCGGGTCGCCGCCGTTGTCGTTCTTGGACTGGGAGCGTCCGGTGTACAGCAGGATGACGTTGGAGGGGTTGGCGGGGTCCTCGTCGGTGGCCTTGAGGGCGTCCCACACCTGGCTGTAGGAGAGTCTGGTCTGGGCGCTGATGATCGTGTGCAGGGCGGCCTTGAGTTCGGCGCCGGACTTGCCGGCGGCGCCCTGGTAGTACGTGGAGTCGAGGGCTGCCGCGATGGTGGCGGGGCGGTCGGGCGGGGTGTCCGCGGGGGCTGCGGCGGCGGTGCCCGACAGTACGGTGACGGCGGCTGTCGCGGCCATGAGTGGACGCGCGTAGAACGAGAGGCGACGGGACATGTGGGGTGTCCTCCCCGAAACGCGGACACCGCGGCGAACCCCTCCCGGGTGCGGGGGCGGTCGCGCGGCGGCCGTTGCGGTAGGTGGTCAGCCGGAGCCTTCCACAGGCGCGGTGCCGCACGTGTGAACACGGTGTACCTATCATGTGCAGGTCAAGTCTGGATGGGTGGGGGGCCGGGAAAGCGGACCGTCCCGCGCGCCTCGGAGCCGCTACGGGACGGTCGGGGTCCGGGCGACGGCTACCCGGCGGCCCACTCGCGCAGCGCCCGGATGGAGCCGAAGTCGGCCACGTTCCTGTCGAGCGGGTCGTCGGTGTACTGGTGGATGCGCCAGTCCGCCTCGATGCGGGGTCTGCCCGCGGAGACGTAGTCGGCGATCCACAGCCCGTCGCCCGCGTAACCGCTGGTGTCGTGGTCGAGCCAGAACGCCCGGTTGCAGTACAGCAGGACCCGGTGGTCGGGGCGCTCCTCCTTCACCGCCTTGATGAAACGGTCCTTCTCCGCGCTGCTCGCACGCGTCCCGCCGCCGGTCTGCTCCCAGTCGACCGCGAGCAGGTCGCCCGCCTTCTCGGGGGTCTTGTCCAGGAAGTACTCGACCTGCTCCGACACGTTCCCCGGCCAGAGGAAGTGGTAGAAGCCGACGACGCACTCGGCGTCCCGGGCCCGCTTGACCTGCGCGTCCAGGCGCGGATTGACGTAGGTGCGGCCTTCGGTGGACTTGATGAGGACGAAATCGACCCCCTCCGTGTCGTAGGAGGGCTGGTAGGCGCTGACGTCGACACCGTGGATCATGGGCACCGCCTCGGAGAAGGTGGGGGCTGTGGCTTCCCTGTCCTGCCCACACCCCGCGCCTCCCATGGGCTGATTCACTCTCCCGGGTAACGGGGGCGCCCTCCTCGGATGCGGCCGGGCCCCGGGCGAGCGAGAATTGCCGCAAGGACGAGGAGGCGGCATGAGCGAAGAGCCCGAAACCGTATCCGAGGCCCTGGCCGGACCGGACGGCGTCACGCCCGACCGGCTCCTGCACACGGGCGCGAGCGACCGGCCCAGTCCGGAGGACCTGGTACTCGCCTCCGGGCGGGACCTGACACCGGAGAACCTGGAATGGGCCCGCCGCAAACTGGCCGACGAAGGGCGCTCGGCCATCGACAAGCAACTGCCCTGACGGCCCACGGGCCCGGAGCCACCCGGCGGACGGGTGCGCGGAGCCGTACGCCGAGGTGACGGCAGCCGAGGGGCCGGGGAGCGTGTGGGGCGCCCCCCCGGCCGCCTCGGCTAGCCTGAGTGCCATATGAACCGTTTGACGACCTCGCAGGGCGCCTTCGAACTCGCCCGCTTCCCCGAGCATCCGCGCGACCCCTTCCGGGCGTGGGACGCCGCCGACGAATACCTGCTCCGACAGCTCGCGGACCCCGAGACGGGCCCGGTGGACCTCTCGGGGACCGTCGCCGTCCTGGGGGACCGGTGGGGAGCGCTCGCCACCGCCCTGGCCGCACACCGGCCCGTGCAGATCGGCGACTCCTACCTGGCCCGGCGCGCCACCCTCGCCAACCTGGCCCGCAACGGCCTCGACCAGGACGCGGTACGCCTGCTGTCCTCGCGCGACGCCCCGCCCGGCCGGATCGACGTCCTCCTCGTCCGGGTGCCCAAGTCCCTGGCGTTCCTGGAGGACCAGCTCCACCGCATCGCCCCCGCCGTCCACGCGGACACCGTGGTCATCGGCACCGGCATGGTCAAGGAGATCCACACCTCCACGCTCAAGCTCTTCGAGCGGATCATCGGCCCGACCCGCACCTCCCTCGCGGTGCGCAAGGCGCGGCTCGTCTTCTCCACCCCGGACCCCGCACTGCCGCGTACGCCGAGTCCGTACCCCTACCGCTACGAGCTCCCCGCCGACGTGGGCCCCGCCTCCGGGCGGACCGTCGTCAACCACGCCGGGATCTTCTGCGCCGACCGCCTCGACCTCGGCACCCGCTTCTTCCTGAAGCACCTGCCCACCCGCGGCGGGGCCGCCCGGATCGTCGACCTCGGCTGCGGCAACGGCGTCCTCGGGCTCTCCGCCGCCATCGCCGCCCCCGAAGCGCACATCACCTGCGTCGACGAGTCCTACGGGGCGGTCGCCTCCGCCGAGGAGACCTTCCGGGAATCCGCGCCGGACGGCGCCAAGGCGGACTTCCTGGTCGGCGACGGGCTCGCCGGCCTGGCCCCGGGCAGCGTGGACCTGGTGCTGAACAACCCGCCCTTCCACTCGCACCTCGCCACCACCGACGCGACCGCCCGAACGATGTTCACCGGCGCACGGACCGCGCTGCGCCAGGGCGGCGAGCTGTGGGTCGTGGGCAACCGGCACCTCTCGTACCACACCCACCTGCGCCGGATCTTCGGGAACTGCACCACGGTCGCGGGCGACCCGAAGTTCGTGGTCCTGCGCGCCGTCAAGCGCTGACGCCCCGGCCCGCCTCCCGGCCCCTCCCGATCCCTGCAACAGGTTCTGCTCCGTGAGCCCCCGCACACGGGCGACGCCGAAGCGGGGCTCCGGAGGGGCCGTGCGCAGCTCCGGGCAGGTGGGGGGCGGCGGGGTGGCAGGATGACGGGGTGTCCGACCCCCTGTGCGAACCGTGGCTGCGCGGCGTCGCCTTCAACCCGGCGGCGCCTTCCGGGGTGCTGATACGCCTCCTGGACCGGTCGGGCCACGGGGCCGGCCCGGCGATGTGCGAAGGACGGGAGCTGCCCGGCGCCGTCATCGACGCGGCCCTCCGCCACCCGGACCAGCACATCCGGCGTGCGCTCGCCCGCAACCGGTTCGTCGACCCGGTGCGGCTCGCCCCCCTGGCGACGGATCCTTCGGGGGTCGTGCGGGGGTGGCTCGCCGGCGGGCCCCGGGGCTTTCCCCGGCGGGTCCGGCCGCTCCCGGACGACATCCTCGTGGCCCTCCTGACCGCCCGGGACGGAGGTGAGGACGGAAGGGCCACCGCGGACGAGATCGCAGCCGAACTCGTGTCGTCCCGGCAGATTCCGCTCTCCTTCCCACCCTCCCTGGCGGGCCACCGGCATCCCGGACTCCGCGTACGCGCCACCCGGAGCTGGCAGTCCCTCACCCCGGAGCAGCGGACGGCGCTGCTGGACGATCCGGACCCCGAGGTCCGTCGAGCGGCGCGGGACAGCAGTTGGGTGCTGGACCCGGAACGGGTGGAGGCCATGCTGCCGTCCTTCGGGGCGCGCAACGCGTTCGTGTTCGAGACCTGTGCGCTGACCCCCGCTCTCGTCGAGCGGTGTTTCGCGGACGGCACGGTACGCCCCCTGGCCCGGAACCGGCACATCCCGGCCCACGCCGTCGCCCGGCTCGCCCGCCACCCCGACGCCGGGGTGCGCGCGCTGGCCGCGGCCCGGCCCGATGCGGGACCGGACCTCATCGAGGTACTGGCCGCGGATCCGGACGAGGATGTGCGGATGCGCGCGCGTCTCCAGCCCTTCACACCCACCTGGGCCGAGTACGCGGTGGTCCAGCGGGTCGCCGGGCACGGCCCCGACTGCACCTGCCCCGTCACGGAGCCGTTCGCCGAGCCGACGAGGGGCGCGTCGCCGGGCCCGTCGCCCGACTGGTTCGCCGCCTGCGCGGTGTCCGGGGAACCGGTGCTCCGCCGGGTCGCGGCCAGTTGGCCGGGTCTGTGCGCGGAGCTGGTGGAGGCGCTCGCGCGGGACGCCGACGAGGAGGTGCGGATCCGGCTGGCCTGCCACCACGCCCAGGCCCCGCCGCGTCTACTCCTGGACGTCTTCACCACCCGCCCGGCCCACCGCCCGCACCTGCTGGACCTGCCCGCGTTCCCCCGTACCGGACGGGCCCACCTCACCGGCCACCCGGATCCCGAGGTACGCGCCCTGGCCGCGGCCGATCCCGCCCTGCCCGAGCCGCCGGTGGCGGACCCCGACGCGTCGGTACGGCGGGCGGCCGCGACCAACCCGAACCTGGCGCCGGAGACCATGGAGGCGCTCCTCGCCGACCCCGCCACGGCCGAGAGCGCCGCGGCCAACCCCGCCCTCCCGGTTCCCCGTATGCACGCACTGCTCGACCACTGCCTGCACGGCACCGGCACGCCGTGAGCCGCCCCGCGCCTTTGCACCGCGTGCGGTCGCGGTCCTGACCACCGGGTGAACGATGGCGAGGTGGTGTGCGGTACGGCGGAGGGCGCCCCGCCGCGTACCGCCGCCGCCGGCCGGCAGCCATACTGGACGGGGCCGGGGAGGGCCCGATGGCTCGGGCGGCGGCCACGGGGAACGACGGGGGCGGGAAGCGGACGATGGCGGAGACCGGGCTGATCCAGAGCCGCTACCGGCTGATCGAGCTGATCGGACGTGGCGGCATGGGCGAGGTGTGGCGCGCCCTCGACGAATCGCTGGGCCGTCAGGTCGCCGTCAAATGCCTCAAACCCGTGGGCCCCCAGCACGACCGGGCGTTCACCCGTGTGCTGCGTGAACGCTTCCGGCGCGAGGCCCGGGTCGCCGCCTCCCTCCAGCACCGGGGCGTCACCGTCGTCCATGACTTCGGCGAGGACGAGGGCGTGCCCTACCTCGTCATGGAACTGCTCGACGGACAGAACCTGAGCCAGCTCCTGGAGGAGAACGAACAGCACCCGCTGCCCGTCGAGCACGTCGTCGACATCGCGGAACAGGTCGCCGACGCCCTCGGCTACACCCACCGGCAGGGCATCGTCCACCGCGACCTCAAGCCCGCCAACATCATGCGGCTGACCGACGGCACCGTGAAGATCTGCGACTTCGGCATAGCGCGCCTGGGCCACGACATCGGCATGAGCTCCCGGCTCACCACCACCGGTCTCGCCATGGGCACCCCGCACTACATGTCGCCTGAACAGATCAGCGGCAAGGAGGTCGACCACCGCAGTGACCTCTACTCGCTGGGCTGCGTCCTGTACGAGATCGCCACCGGGGCGCCGCCGTTCGACCAGGAGGACGCCTGGGCCGTACTCGTCGGCCACCGCGACACCCCGCCGGAACCCCTGCGCACCCACCGCGCCGAACTGCCCGGCTTCTTCGACCGCGTCGTCCTCGATCTGCTCGCCAAGGCCCCCGACGAACGGCCCACGGACGCGGGCGACCTGCGCCGCCGCATCGTCCTCGGCCGGACCGGGGAACAGCCCGCGCTCGGGCCGGGGCCCCTCACCCGCCCCGGGGCCGGGCTGCCGCCCGCCCCCCGCGCGAAGGCCCTGCCCGCCTGGACCCGCTCCATGACCGCCGGCCGCCCGGCGACCGGCTCGACGCCCCCGGCCGCCGACCGTCCCGACCCGGCCGCCGGGCTGACGGGGCAGTGGACCGCGGCGACCGCCACCGCCCCGCACACCGGCTCCTCCGTCTCCGTCCCGGCCGGACCGCCCGCCCCCGGCCTCCTCGCCACGCTGGAGGGCCGGCACGGCGCGGGCATCGACCTCGGCCGCCTGGGCCGCTGGGCGGAGGCGGCCGAGGTGCACCGCGAGGTCGCCGCCCAGCGCCTCCGCCTCCTCGGCCCGGACCACCCCGACACCCTCGCCAGCCGCTACGAAGTGGCGTACGGCCTGGGCAGGCTGGGCCGCTGGACGGAGGCGCTCGAGATCTACCAGGACGTCGCCCGCGCCCGCGCGGCCACCCTCGGGGCCGACCACCCCGACACCTTCGCCGCCCGCTACGAGGCAGGCATCAGCCTCGGCCGCCTCGGCCGGGACGCGGAGGCCCTGGAGGTGTACCGGTCCCTGGTCGAGGGCCGCACCCGCACCGCGGGCGGGGCCGACCCCGAGACCCTGCGCGCCCGACACGGCCTCGGAGTCAACCTCGGGAGGCTGGGGCGCTGGGAGGAGGCGCTGGCCGAGGCCCGCGAGGTCTGCGCCCTGCGGGAGCGCACCCTGGGCCCCGACCACCCGGACACGGTGATCAGCCGCCGGGAGGTCGCCGCCGGGCTCGGCTGGCTCGGCCGGTGGAGGGAGGCCCTGGTGGCGTACCGGCAGGTGGCGGAGGCGCGCACCCGCACCCTGGGCCCCGGCCACCCCCAGACGCTCGCCGCCCGCGAGGACGAGGCGCACTGCCTGGAACGGCTCGCGCAGGCGTAGGGCCTGCCGCCGAGCCGCCCCCTCCGGGCGGCGACGGCAGTTCGACGCCGGGCCCGGGGCGGCCTGCCGGCCTGGCGGCGTCGTCCGGCGGGAAGCGAGGGACGGGTCCCGCACGCCCGGCACGTACGAACAAGATCGAGCGGCTCGGTGCGGACGCGGCGGCGGGCCCCCGCCCGGCACGTACACGCGCGAGCGCCGTCGGGCCGCCGCCTCTGGTCCGGAGCGCGGGCGGCGTGTTACGAAGACGCATGCGCGCACCCCAGAGCCCCGCACCCCAGAGCCCCGCACCCCGGCCCCCCGCGGGCCGGCCCGTCGCCCGAGCGGGGTCCGCCCCCGGCGCGCCCTCCCGCGACCGCTACGACGCGGTGATCGTCGGCGGCGGCCACAACGGTCTGGTCGCCGCCGCCTACCTCGCCCGTGCCGGACAGTCCGTCCTGGTCCTGGAACGGCTCGGAGCCACCGGGGGAGCGGCGGTCTCGACCCGCCCCTTCGCCGGGGTCGACGCCCGGCTCTCCCGGTACTCGTACCTGGTCTCCCTGCTGCCCGACAAGATCGTCCGGGACCTGGGCCTCGACTTCGCCGTACGCAAGCGGACCGTCTCCTCCTACACCCCCGCCGTGCGGGACGGGCGGCCCACCGGGCTGCTCGTCGCGGGCGGGGGCGCCACGCGGGAGTCCTTCGCCGCGCTGACCGGCGGCGAGCGCGAGTACGCGGCGTGGCAGCGGTTCTACGCCATGACGCGGCGGGTCGCCGAGCGGGTCTTCCCGACGCTCACCGAGCCGCTGCCCCGCCGGGACGCGCTGCGCGAGCGGATCGGTGACCCCGACGCCTGGCGGGCGCTGTTCGAGGAGCCGCTCGGAGTGGCCGTCGAGGAGGAGTTCACCGACGACCTGGTGCGCGGGGTCGTCCTCACCGACGCGCTGATCGGCACCTTCGCCGACGCCCACGACCCCTCGCTCCTCCAGAACCGGTGCTTTCTCTACCATGTGATCGGCGGCGGCACCGGGGACTGGGACGTCCCGGTGGGCGGCATGGGCGCCCTCACCGACGCACTGGCCGCCACCGCCCGAGCGGCGGGCGCCGAGATCCGCGTACAGCACGAGGCGACCCGGATCGAGACCGACGGGACCGCTGCCGAGGTCACCGTCCGTACACCCGACGGCGAACACGCGGTCGCCGCCCGCCGCGTTCTCGTCAACGCTTCCCCCGCGGCCCTCGCCGCCCTGCTCGGCGACGCCCCACCCCCGGCCGCCGAGGGCGCCCAGCTCAAGGTGAACATGCTGCTGACCCGGTTGCCCCGGCTCCGCGACCGGACCGTCGACCCCCGGCAGGCGTTCGCCGGGACCTTCCACATCGCGGAAGGGTACGGGCAGTTGGCCGAGGCGTACCGGGAGGCGGCGGCCGGGCGGCTGCCCGCCGCACCGCCCTCGGAGATCTACTGCCACTCCCTGACCGACCCCTCGATCCTCGACCCCGAACTCGCCGCCCGCGGCTACCAGACCCTCACCCTCTTCGGCCTGCACGCCCCCGCCCGGCTGTTCGCCGCCGACAACGACGCCGCCCGCACCGCCCTGCTGAAGGCGACCCTCGCCGAACTGGACGCGCACCTGGAGGAGCCGATCGCCGACTGCCTGGCCCTCGACGAGCGGGGGGAGCCCTGCATCGAGGCGAAGACCCCGCTCGACCTGGAGAGGGAGCTGAGACTGCCCGGCGGCCACATCTTCCACCGCGATCTCGCCTTCCCGTACGCGGAGGAGGGCGTCGGGCGCTGGGGCGTGGAGACCGCCCACCCCACCGTGCTGCTCTGCGGGGCGGGCGCGGTGCGGGGCGGCGGCGTCAGCGGGGTTCCCGGCCACAACGCGGCGATGGCGGTCCTGGAAGGGTGAGGGGCGCCCCCTAACGCAGGTGTCCGCGCTCGACGGCGGCGGCGATCGCCGTGTGACCGGAGGGGCCCGGATGCAGGCCGTCGCCGCTGTCGAACGCGGGCAGGAGCCGGGAGGGCCGGTCCGGATCGCGCAGGGCGGCGTCGACGTCGGCGACGGCGTCGAAGACCCGCCCGGTGCGCACGGCCTCGTTGACCCGGTGGCGCACCGCGTCCTGCTCCGGGGTCCAGCGCTTCCACCCCTCGAACGGCGCGATCGTGGCGCCCACCACCCGCAGCCCGGCGGACCGGGCGCGCAGGGCGAGTTGACGGTACGCGGCCACCATCCGTCCCGCGTCGCGTTCGACCGGCAGGTGGTGGAGGTCGTTGACGCCCAGGTGCACCACCACCGTCCGCAGCCCCGGCAGCGACAGCACGTCCCGGTCGAAGCGGGCCTGCGCGCCCGGCCCGAAGCGGTCGCTGTCGAGCAGCAGCCGGTTGCCGCTGATACCGAGGTTGGCGACGGCGGAGCCGGGCAGCCGGCGGGCCAACTGGTCGGGCCAGCGCAGGTCCCCGTCGTCAGGTGTGCCGGTGCCCTCGGCGATGGAGTCGCCCAGCACGGCGACCACCGGACCGCGGGCCCCGGTGGTCTCGACCCCGGTGAGAAGGAGGACGGACCGGGTCCGGACACCGTCGACCAGGTGCCAGGCGTGGGTGTTGCGGTGGAAGGAGAGCGGGCCGGTGGGGCCCGGCAGCCGTGTGTCGACGGTCAGCAGCGACCCGTCCGGAACCCGCAGCCCCGCCACCGGGTCGCTGGTGAGCGACGCGCCTGCCGCGAGCCACTCCTGCGGCCGTCCGCCGAAGGTGACCGGGCGCCCGCCGGCGGTCACCGGGCCCACCAGCACCGGTGCGGTTCCGAAACCGTGCGCGTACCGCAGCCGGACCTGGCCGCCCGCCGAGAGCCGCAGCCGCGCGGTGCAGAGCCCGTCGGTGAGACCGGCGGATGCCAGGGGGTCGTCCGCCGTGGGCGCGGTCTGCGCGGTGGCCCACGAGGTGGTCCAGGAAGTGCCCGGACGCGGGGCCGCCGACGCGTCCGGGGCCGAGGCGAAGGCCGCCGCGGCTCCGGCGGCCGCCGCGTACAGCAGCCCTCGCCTCGCCGGTACGGGAACGTGCCCGCCGGTCACCGGGAGAGCACCCGGGCGGAGGGGGCGGTGTGCCGAGCACTGCTCATGGGTGTGCCTCCTGGATTCGACCACGGGACGGGCGGCCCGAGCCGCTCGCGCAGGGACCGTGCCATTCAACGGCCTTCGGATGAACCGGTGGTGACGCCGGTGCGCACCGGACGCGTCGCCATCGTGGCGGTGGTGCCGGGGGGGGGGGGGGGGGGGGGCCCCCCCCCCCCCCCGCCCCCCCCCCCGCCGCACCGCTCAGTCGGCCGACAGGACCCAGCCCGTCGCTCCGATCCGCCCCGCGTCCCGGGGCCGTCCGGAGTCGAAGACGGTGACGGCCCCGTCCCGCACCCGGAGGGAGCCCACGTACGCGCCGCGCCCCACGTACCGCTGGTCCGTGGTGTACCGCCACCGCAGGTGGAGGCTCTCGCCGCGCCAGGCCGAGAGGTCCGCCTCCAGCCGGTGCCACACCCGCCCCGACCAGCCGCTCACCGATCCCGTCGGGTGCGGCTGCGGGTCCGGGTGGTGGCCGGCACCCCGGGCCTCGGTGGTGAACGGCACCGGCTGCCACTCCTGCCCCGTCGACGCCTCCAGCGCCAGGGAGTCGGAGCCGGGTTCGGTGTCCCACCACAGCGCGCACTCCAGCCGGGCCCGGGAGGAACGCAGCCGCAGGGCGGGCAGCGTCAGTGTGGCCGTGGTCGCGCTCGACATCCCGGAGAACCAGGCCGTCCGCCCGCGTTCGGGCCGGACCGGAACGGCCCGTGCCAGCTGGTTGGCGGTCGCCACCCGCGGGGCGCTGCCCGAGCGCCAACTCCGCACGGGGTGGACGGAGTTGCCCAGCACGATCAGGAAGGTGTCGGTCGTCGGGTCGAGCACCAGGCTGGTGCCGGTGAACCCGGTGTGCCCCGCGCTGCGCGGGGTGGCCATCGCCCCCATGTACCAGTGCTGGTAGAGCTCGAAGCCGAGGCCGTGCTCGTCGCCCGGGAAGTCGGTGTTGAAGTCGGTGAACAGCAGGTCGACCGATTCCTCGGACAGGATGCGGGCGCGGCCGTAGATCCCGCCGTTGAGGAGCGTCCGGGCGAGGACCGCGAGATCCCAGGCGCAGGAGAAGACCCCGGCGTGCCCCGCGACCCCGTCCAGGCTGTACGCGTTCTCGTCGTGCACCTCGCCCCAGACCAGCCCCCGGTCGATGCCGGACCAGGGCCGCCGGGCGTCCTCGGTCGCCGCGATCCGCGGCTTCCAGGACGCGGGCGGGTTGTAGCGGGTACGACGCATCCCGAGCGGGGCGGTGATCTCGTCGTGGAGCAGGGCGTCCAGCGGACGGCCGGTGATCTTCTCCAGGATCAGCTGCAGCGAGATCAGGTTGAGATCGGAGTAGAGGTACGCGCTGCCCGGCGTGCTCACCGGGACCTCCTCCCACAGCCTTTGGAGCTTGCCCTCCCGGGTCGGCTCCTCGTACAGCGGTATCCAGGAGCGGAACCCCGAGGTGTGGGTCAGCAGGTGACGGACCGTGATGCCCTCCTTGCCGCCCCCGGCGAAGTCCGGGAGGTAGGAGGCGACCGTCGCCTCCAGCGCCAACGTGCCCCGCTCGATCTGCTGGACCGCCAGGAGAGAGGTGAACAGCTTGGAGATCGAGGCCAGGTCGAAGACGGTGTCCTCGGCCATGGGGATCTGCTGGTCGGCCGGGAACTCCACCCCGGTGTCGGTCTTCTCGTCGTACGCCGCGTACCGCACCGCCTTGCCGATCGGCCGGTGCAGCGCCACGGTGCCGCCCCGCCCGGCGAGCAGCACCGCGCCCGCGTACCAGGGGTGGGCGGGGGAGTCGGAGAGGTACGCCTCGGCGTCCCGGACGAGCTGGTCCAGCGGTTCCTGGAGCAGCCCGGCGCGCGCCGCGCTCCCGCGCCGCAGTGTGGGCCGGTGCGCCCCTGATCCCATGCCCGCTCCCGTGCCGGCCGCCCTCTTCGCCGCTCCCGCTCCCGGCCCCCCGCGCGGGGCCGCGCCCGCCGCCGGGATCGGAGCCAGCGCGAGTGCGCCGCCCAGCGCCAGTATCCCGCCGCCGAGCCGCCGCCGGGCGACGCCGCCGCGGACCGGGCCGCCCGTGCCGTTCGCGGCCCTCCCGCCCCCGGCGGCGCCACCGTCCCCGTCTGCGCCCCGGCCGTCCGCCGTGCGCCCGAAGCCCTGCGTGTCCCCGGTCATCCGCAACTCCTCCCCGCGCCGGGCGGCCGGTCACCGGGCGGTGCCCGTACATCCGGAGCCCGCGCGAAAGTAACTTCCGACATCTGGCCGAGCAGTGAAAGTTCCTGCCGCCGCAGAGGTTACTGTCACCTCCGCCGTACCGCGCGGGTACCGGCGCCACCAGAATGTGACGCGGTGTCAGGAGCCGTTCTCCCGCTGCCTTCCGCCGCGGCGTCCTGCGGCCGGGCAGGGCTTCGGGCGCCCCTGTGGCCATGGCCGGGGAGGGGCGGGGCCCGCCCCTCCCCGGAACCGCCTACCGCCGTTCGTGCACCCGCACCACCCGCAGCGCGGGCGAGCGGGCGATGTCCTTCTCGCAGAACCGCGACGTCACCCAGCGCTCACCCGCGTACAGCCGGGTCTGGTCGCTGTACTGCGGCGACCTCGGGTTCTCCGACTGGGAGTACGTCAGCAGCGTCCGCGCCACCGGGCAGCGGCTGTCGTCCCAGCCGACCGCCTGGATGTAGCTGGACCCCGCCGACACCTCCGTATAACCGCCGCCCGACGGGTTCCACACCGGCTCGGTCTTGTTCCAGACGCCCAGCGACTCCGTACCACCGCCGATCGGGAGCCGTTCGCCGTTGCGTTCGACGAACTGGTGCTTCCCCAGCGGGGCGTCGAGCGCGATGCCCGCCGCCCGCAGCTCCGCCACCGCGTCCGCCAGCGCCTTGCCGAGCCTCGGCGCGGCGGTGTTCAGGCCGCGCGGGGTGCGCACCGGATCGGCCGGGTCGAACGGCGTCCGCCACAGCTCCGCGGCGGGCGCCGACGACGCCCTGCGCCAGAAGCGGTCGAAGAGCAGCGCGCCCCGGCTGTCGCTGTCCGCGGACCGGTCCCAGCGCCGCAGCACCCGGCAGGCACCGGACACGTCGACCGCGGCGCCGTCCGAGCCCACGGCCGTGCCGCCCGGCAGCGCCGCACACCACGTCGCCGCGTCGGAGGCGACCAGGTCACCGGCCGGCACCCGGTTGGCGAACTGCTGCCGCTGCAGATCCCGCACCCCGAGGCGGCCCTTCCGCGCCATCGCCGCGACGTCCTCGATCGCGCCGCGCGTCCGCACCGACCGGGGCGTCGCGACCGTGCCGAAGACCCGCTCGTACCCCGTCAGCGGCCGCTCCGCGTTGGTCAGCCAGGCGCTGTCGTTGGAGTTCTCCACATAGGGCAGGTTCTTCAGGGCGGGCATCCGGTCCGGCCCGAAGATCCCCGGCTGCACCGCGTCCCGGTCACTGCCCGGCGCGCAGTCCTTCCGCGAACCGTCCAGCACCGCGAGGCCGGAGGCGGGGTACGTCGCCCGGCCGAGCGGGGTCGAGCAGCGCTGCGCCAACTCGTCCGTGATCCTCGGCAGCACCTGCGACTGGGAGAAGAACGAGTGCCCCGCCCGGTCCGCCGCGATCGTGTTCACCCACGGCAGCCCCTGGTTCCGGCGCAGCGAACGCTCGACGTCCGCCGTGGAGCGGGCCTTCGCGAATCCCAGCCCCGTGTCGGCCATCCGCAGGTTCACCGCGTTCGGATCGTTCAGCGCGTACGCCGTGCTCGCCGTCCACGGCAACGGCAGCGCCGCGCCCATGGAGGTCGTGACGGGGCCGTAGCGCGTCCACCACTGGGTGCGCTTCACCGGGGCGGCGTCCTTCACCGGGACGCTCACGGTCCGCCGCGTCATCCGCTCCCGCTCGCCGTCCACCAGGTAGACGGTCGGGTCGGCCGGATCGAGGGTGAGCTGATGCAGGTTCAGCGGCACTCCGGTGGCGACCGTATGGCTCCACGCCACGTCCGCGTTGTGCCCGATCGAGATCGTCGTCGCCCCCAGCAGGGAGGCGCCCGCCACGTTCAGCTCGCCGGGGATCGTCTGCTGCGCCTGCCAGAAGCGCCGCCCGCCCTGCCACGGGTAGTGCGGGTTGCCGAGCAGCAGCCCGCGCCCGTTCGCCGTGGTGGAGCCGTCGAAGGCGACCGCGTTGGAGCCCATGTCCGCGTTCTGCGCCGACAGCAGGCGCTTCGCCGCCGCCGCGGCCTCCTCGGGGGTGACCCCGGCCGCCGGGGGAGCGGCGGTCGGCGGCTGCGCGGCGGTGATGCCGTCGATGCCGCGCCCCTGGCCGCCGAGCACGGCCAGCGCGTACCCGCGCGCCGCCACGTCCAGCGCCGTCACCGGGCGCACCCAGGACGCGCCCCGGCAGGCCGGATCGGTGATGCGGTTCTGCGCGATCCACGCGTTGTACCCGGCGGCGAACCCGCGCATCGTCTCCTTCACCTCCCGGCTCGGACCGGCGGGCGCGGGCGCCTTGAGCAGCCTCTCCACCGTGCCGCTGTCCCGGACGCCCCGGAAGTACAGATCGCTGGAGAGGTTCGTCGCCGCCGAGGAGAGCGAGAAGTCCGTGGCGGCGTCCGGCCCGAAGTACCGCGACCGCTCCCCGCGCACGGTGAGGAAGCCGTCCGCCAGGGTGCACACCTGGTCGGCGGCCTGCGCCCAGCCGGTGCCGAAGCCGAGCTGCGCGTAGTCCTTCGCCACGATGTGCGGAATTCCGTACTCCGTGTACCGGATGACGGCGGAGAGACCGCCGCCGGCCGGGCGCCGCTCCGCTCCCGCTCCGGACGCGGCGGCCGGCGGCAGCGACGCCGACACGGTGAACAGGGCGAGACCGGCTACCCCGAGCAGTCTCAGACGGTTGCGTAGCGTCAAGGTGTTCCTCCCAGCGGTGCGGTGGCACGGCGGCCGCTCCGGACCGCCCGGACAGCCACGCGCAACTCAGCCAGGGGGTCCGGGGAACTGTCAACCGTCCGGTCGGTATCCAGCCTCTTGACCCGGCGGGGACCGGCCGCACAGGATCACGCCATGACAGGTGTACGCAGCAGCACGGTGGACGGCGTCCTCACCCGCAGCGCCCGGCGCACCCCCGCCCGGACCGCCGTGCGGTACGAGGGCCGGGCCTGGACCTACCGCTCCCTGGACGCCGCCGTCTCCACGGCCGCAGCCGTCCTCACCGAGGAGCACGGACTGGCTTTCGGTGACCGCGTGGCCGCCTACGCGCACAACTCCGACGCCTACCTGATCGGCTTCCTCGCCTGTGCGCGGGCCGGGCTCGTCCACGTGCCGGTCAACCAGAACCTCACCGGCGACGACCTCGCCTACCTCCTCGGCCAGTCCGGCTCCACCCTCGTCCTGACCGACCCGGACCTCGCCTCCCGGCTCCCCGCCGGGCTCCCGGTGCGCACCCTGCGCGACGCGCCCGGCTCCCTGCTCGACGCCCTGGAGACCGAGCGGCCCTTCACCCCGAAGCGCCCGCCCGCCTCCGACGACCTGGTGCAGTTGCTGTACACGTCCGGCACCACCGCCCTCCCCAAGGGGGCGATGATGACGCACGGGGCCCTGGTCCACGAGTACGTCAGCGCGATCACCGCGCTCTCCCTCGCCGCGAGCGACCGGCCCGTGCACTCCCTGCCGCTCTACCACTCGGCCCAGATGCACGTGTTCCTGCTGCCGTACCTGGCGGTGGGAGCGGAGAACACCATCCTGGACGCCCCGGACGCCGGCCGGATCTTCGACCTCGTCGAAGCGGGGCTGGCCGACAGCCTCTTCGCCCCGCCCACCGTCTGGATCGGCCTCGCCGACCACCCGGAGTTCGCCACCCGCGACCTCGGCGGTCTGCGCAAGGCGTTCTACGGGGCCTCGATCATGCCCGTACCCGTCCTGGAGCGCCTGCGCGAACGCCTCCCGCGCCTGGCCTTCCACAACTGCTTCGGCCAGAGCGAGATCGGTCCGCTCGCCACCGTGCTCGGCCCCGACGAGCACGAGGGGCGGATGGAGTCCTGCGGGCGCCCGGTCCTCTTCGTGGAGGCCCGGGTCGTCGACGAGAAGGGGGAGGACGTCCCCGACGGAACCCCCGGCGAAATCGTCTACCGCTCGCCCCAGCTGTGTTCCGGCTACTGGGAGAAGCCCGAGGAGACGGCCGCGGCCTTCCGCGACGGCTGGTTCCGCTCCGGCGACCTCGCGGTCCGCGACGCCGAAGGCTTCCTCACCGTCGTCGACCGGGTCAAGGACGTCATCAACTCCGGCGGCGTGCTCGTCGCCTCCCGCCAGGTCGAGGACGTCCTCTACACCCATCCGGCCGTCGCGGAGGCCGCCGTCGTCGGGCTGCCCGACGACCGCTGGATCGAGGCCGTCACCGCCGTCGTCGTCCGACGCGGCGGGACGAGCGCGGACGAGCGCGAACTCATCGCCCACGCCCGCGAGAAACTCCCCGCCTTCAAGGCGCCCAAGCGCATCGTGTTCGTGGACGCCCTGCCGCGCAACGCCAGCGGGAAGATCCTCAAGCGGCGGCTGCGGGACGAGCTGGGCTGAACCCGGGGCGGGCCGGGGGAGCCCGCCCCCGGCCGGGGGAGCGAGGACCGGCCGGTACGCACCCGGCGCCGGACCCGTCGCCGTCCCGGGGGCCCGGGGCCGGCCCGGAGCGAGCCGGCCGGACCCGAGGCGCTCCCTACCCCCTGCCGGGCTCCCGCAGGTCCACGATCCGCCGGATCTTGCCCACCGAGCGCTCCAGCGACTCCGGGTCCACGATCTCGACGCTCACCGACACCCCGATGCCGTCCTTCACCGCCGCCACGATGGACCGCGCCGCCCTCTCCCGTTCCTCGGTCGTCGCGCCGGCCCGCGCCTCCGCGAACACCGTCAGCGCGTCGAGCCGCCCGTGCCGGGTCAGCCGCAGCTGGAAGTGCGGGGCGACGGCGGGCGTACGGAGCACGATCTCCTCGATCTGGGTGGGGAAGAGGTTGACCCCCCGCAGGATCACCATGTCGTCGCTGCGACCGGTGACCTTCTCCATCCGGCGGAATGTCCGCGCCGTCCCCGGCAGCAGCCGCGTCAGGTCCCGGGTGCGGTAGCGGACCACCGGCATCGCCTCCTTGGTCAGCGAGGTGAAGACCAGCTCCCCCTCCTCGCCCTCCGGCAGCACCTCGCCGGTGAACGGGTCCACCACCTCCGGGTAGAAGTGGTCCTCCCAGACGTGCAGCCCGTCCTTCGTCTCCACGCACTCCTGAGCCACCCCCGGACCCATCACCTCCGAGAGTCCGTAGATGTCCACCGCGTCGATGGCGAACCGGTCCTCGATCTCCCGGCGCATCTCCTCGGTCCACGGCTCCGCGCCGAAGATCCCGACCTTCAGGGACGTGGAGCGCGGATCGACCCCCTGCCGTTCGAACTCGTCCAGCAGCGTCAGCATGTAGGACGGCGTGATCATGATGATCTCGGGCCGGAAGTCCTGGATCAGCCGGACCTGGCGCGCGGTCATGCCCCCGGAGGCCGGGATCACCGTGCAGCCCAGCCGCTCCGCCCCGTAGTGCGCGCCGAGCCCTCCGGTGAACAGCCCGTAGCCGTACGCCACATGCACCTTGTGGCCGGGCCGCCCGCCCGCCGCCCGGATCGACCGGGCCACCACGTCCGCCCAGGTGTCCAGGTCGCGTCCGGTGTACCCGACGACCGTCGGACGCCCCGTCGTGCCGCTGGAGGCGTGGATCCTGCGCACCTCGTGCTCCGGTACGGCGAACATTCCGAAGGGGTAGTTGTCCCGCAGGTCCGCCTTGACCGTGAACGGGAACCGGGCCAGGTCCGCGAGCGTCCGGCAGTCCTCGGGCCGCAGCCCCGCCCGGTCGAACGCCGCCCGGTAGAAGGGGACGTTGGCGTAGGCGTGGTGCAGCGTGGACCTCAGCCGTTCCAGCTGCAGGGCCTCCAACTCGCCCCGGCCCAGCCGTTCCGCCGCGTCCAGCATGGCCGTCATCGAGATCCTTCCTTCCAGCACAGGAGACATACGGGCGACCCGCAGGTCGCCACAGAGGCGACCGATCATTCGGTCGCCCTCGCTGGGAGCAGTAAGGCAGGCGGCCGGGGGTGCGGGCAAGAGGCGGGCGGGCCGCGCGGGCGATCCGCCGGTGGCGAAGTCCGGTGCGCCGGCTCCCGGGGTGCTGTTCGGATGGGGCGCATGCCGATCTTCCCCGCGTACGACACGACCCCGCTCGCCTACCGTCTGGTGGGGGAGGGGGAGCCGCTGATCTGCCTGCCCGGCGGACCGATGCGGGCGAGCGCGTACCTCGGAGACCTCGGAGGGCTCGCCGCCCGTCGGCAGCTCGTCCTGCTGGACCTGCGCGGCACCGGCGGATCCGGTGTGCCCGAGGACCCCTCGACCTACCGCTGCGACCGGCTCGTCGACGATGTGGAGGCCCTGCGCGCCCACCTCGGCCTCGACCGGATCGACGTACTGGCCCACTCCGCCGGGGCGGACCTGGCCCTGCTGTACGCGGCCCGCCACCCGGAACGGCTGCGGACCCTGACCCTGGTGACGCCCGGCGTCCGGGCCGTGGGCATCGTGGTGAGCGGCCAGGACCTGCGCGAAGCCGCCTAACTGCGCCGCTACTCCTTCGAGACGTTCCGCGACGACCTCCACGCCTTTCTGGAGGCCCGTGACCTGGCCGGGGCGACGGTCGTCGGCCACTCCCTGGGCGGGGTGGCCGCCTACCTCCTGGCCCAGCGCGAAGCGGGCCTGGTCGGGCGGCTGGTCATCGAGGACGCCCCGCCCCTTCTCCCGCTCGACCCACCCCGGCCGCCCCCCGTCCGCCCGGACGGCGTCCTCGACTTCGACTGGGCCGTCGTCCCCGCCATCGACGCCCAGCTCAACGCCCCCGACCCCGCTGCCCGTGAGCGGCTTTCGGAGATCACCGCGCCCACCCTCGTCATCGGCGGCGGCCCCACCAGCCACATCGACCAGGGGCAACTGGCGCAGCTGGTCCGCGCGCTACCGAACGCCGCTTCGGTCACCATCGATGCCGGACACCTGATCCACACGGACCGGCCGGAGGAATTCCTCGCCGCGATCCGGGAGTTCGGCCTCGCCTGACCCTGTCACGTCCGGGAAAAGGCTCCGGCGGGGCCGAACGCCCGACGCGATGCGCCGGAGGGCGCACCCGGCTCGTACCTCTTCCGGTACCGGTGCCGTAAGGGGTGTGCTGGGTCGCCGAGGAGTGAGTGCATGAGCAAGCCGGCGGCGGAGGCCGGGCCGCCGGAGTTGCAACGGCGGCCGGGGGTCTTCGACGCCGTGGTGATCGGCCTGGGGCCGATGATCGGCGCGGGGATCTTCGCCGCGCCCCCGCCCCCGCGCCCGCGCCCGCCGCCCCCGCCGGCGGGCCCGGGCCCGGCTCCGCGGCGTGAGCCGGGACACGTACCATGGGGGGCATGTCCTTCCTCCGCCGCCGTAGTGCCGCAACACCCGCGGGCCCGGACTTCGACGTCCTGGCCATGGACCCCGGGGACTGGCCCGGCAACCTCGGCGCCGGTCTGCTCCCCGCGCCCGACGGCAGCTGCCAGGGCGTCTTCCTCCGCTACGACCTGTACGGCGGCCGGGGCCCGGCGATGGTCATCGGCAACCTCCCGGAAGGCTCACCCGCCCGCGAGACCGAGGAGGGCCAGGTCCCCTTCGAGGTGGCCCAGCTGCTGCTCGCCCTGGAGAACGACGAGCCGATCGAGGTCGTCAGCTCCGAGGACGTCCCCGTCATGCAGGGCGACAACCTGCTGATCGTCCGCCGCGTCAAGCTCTCCGAGAGCCGTATCTCCTGCGTGCAGTTCGATCGCAGCGACGGCGTCCTGGTGACCATCGCCAGCTGGGACCGGCCGATCACCGACGACCTGTACACCCTGCTCAAGCCGCTGCCCGCGGAGCTGTTCCAGCAAGGCTGACGCCTCCCCGCCCCGTGCCGTCCGGACCCCTCCGGACGGCCTTCTTACCGCCCGGCGGCCCCGCGAGACCCGCACCCCGCCCGCATGGCCGGCCACGGCCCGCCGGGGGGGGGGCCTCCCGGCGGACCCTCCTCCCCGCAGCCGGGCCTCCGGGCCCCGCGGCGGGGCCCGGAGACACGACAACGCCCTACGGGGCGGTGCTGCCCGCCAGGGGCGCCATCAGCCGGGTGATCTGCGCCGCCGACGTGCCGAGCCCCGTGGGTCCGCCCAGATGCCAGGGCGCACCGTGGACCTGGCGCAGATCCTCCTCACGGTAGCGGCGGCAGCCCCGGTGCCAGATCAAAATGCCCGCCAGCCAGTGCTCCAGCTCCCGCACATAGCCCGCCAGCGTCTCCCGCGCCTCGGCGCCCAGGCCGAAGTCGTCGTACATCACGGGCAGTTCGACCTCGGCGACATGCCGGAACTGCCGCAGCCGCGCGTTCATCAGGTCGTGCACGATCGCCACGCCCGTCGGATAGTCCACGCCGAAGAAGTTCTGCACGACCAGGACGCCGTTGTGCACCTCGCCCTCGTACTCGATCTCCTTCTGGTACGAGAACAGGTCGTTGAGGAGGCACGCGTAGTCCGCCGCCGCGTTCTCCAGGGACCGCATGGGGCCACTGCGGTAGACCTCGTCCGGAACCCTTCTGCCGTGCCCCAGCCGGCACAGGCTCATGGTCAGGTCCGAGCCGAACGTCGCCCGCCGCATCTCCACGTAGTCCACCGGATCGGGGACGCGGTTCTGCGCCTGGTTCGCCAGCTCCCACAGCCAGCTCGCGGTCATCGTCTCGATGGCGGTGCGGAAGGTGCGCCGCGCGCCCGCGTCCATCGGGCCGGCCGTCCTGCTCCACAGATCACCCAGACTCCGCTCCAGGGCGTTCACCGGCTCCGGCGTCCCCTCGCCGTCCAGCGGCATGAACAGCGACAGCCGCTCGTTCGCCAGCCGCGCCCCCGCCAGGTCCCTGGTCCGCCCGTGCACGACCGGGAACCAGTCGTCCCCGTACGTGCCCCAGGCCAGCCACCCCGAGGACAGGTCCAGCCCGTCCGGGGTCGCGTCCGGATGGATGCCCGCCGCGCACAACGGCAGGTCGATCGCGCGGATCCGCTCCTCGTCCCAGATGTGCGAACCCGGCACGCCCGGCTGGGCCTCCAGGATGCCCATCCGCCGTGCCCAGTCGACGACCCGGACGCGCGCCCCCTCCAGGTGGGGGCTCAGCGTGGTGGTGAAGGGCAGGTCGAAGTCCGGGATCAGCGAGGGGCCCACGTGCTGGAAGGGCACGTGGCTGTGGCTGCGGGCCCGCGCGGTCTCCGAGCGGAGGGTGAACCTGAGGGAGGCGGCGGACATGCCGAAGCCGGGCACGGCCTCGCCCGCGCCGCCGCCGTTCATGTAGCGGCTGGAGCGCATGTGCCACTCGTGGCCGCCGGACTGCCAGTCCTGGAGCCCCTTGGCGTAGGCCAGTACGGCGGCGGTCTGGGCGGGGCCCAGCCCCTTCTCGGCGCAGAGTGGGCCGAGTTCGGTCAGGGCGGTGTTCTCGAACTGCTGGAGGCGTGAGGTCAGCAGGTCGTTGACGGCCTCGGCGGCCTCCTGCGTGGAGCAGCCGAGGAACTTCTCCAGGACCAGCACGCCGTTGCTGTTCTCCCCCTCGTCCTCCACCTCGCGCTGGTAGGAGAAGAGGTCGTTGCGCAGGTGCACCGCGTCGGAGAAGGCGTCCCGCAGCACCCGCAGCGGCCGGGAGGCGGCGACCTCGGCCGGTACCTCGGCGTCGGCCGCGTACTCCACCAGACCGGCGGACCAGGGCGCGCCGCCCACCTTGCGGCGCATCTCGATGTACTCGACGGGGTTGGCGATGCGGCCCTCGTCGATGTTGGACAGCTCCCACAGGGACTCGTTGAGGAGGTTCTCCGTGGCCTCCGCGAACCGGGCCCGCCAGCCGTCCGTCATCGCGGGGACCGTCCGGGCCCACAGATCGGCGAGCCCCGCCTCGACGGGGTTCTCCGGCTCGGGCGTCGCCGCCCCGCGCTCCATGGGCATGAAGGCGGGCAGCCGGTCCAGGTACCGCTTGCCGCCCTCCCGGTCGGGCGTGCGCTTGAACAGTTCCAGGAAGTGGTCGTCGAAGAAGAAGACCCACACGTACCAGTCGGTGACCAGGCTGAGCGCCTCGGCCGAGCAGTCGGGGTGGGTGTAGGCGCACAGGAGGGCGTAGTCGTGCGCCTCCAGGTCCTCCTCCTCCCAGATGCCGGACCCCTCCAGCATCCCCATGGAGCGAGCCCACTGCCGGGTGTGCGTGCGCGCCGTCTCCACATGAGGGTTGAGCCTGGCCGGATACGGGACGTAGAAGTCCGGCAGTGAGAAGGGCTGTGCCATGTGCGTCAGGCCTTTCCAGAAGCCTCCGCGCGGGAAGCACGCGGACCGGTGGTGTCCGCGCAGCACTACCCTTCGGCCATACGGAGCACGCACGACGGCGATTAGTCACATCATCATTGGATCGCGTGTGCGTGCTCGGAAGGCGGTCGTGCGGGGGCCTGCCGCAGGCGGCCCCGGGGTGACTCAGTAGGCGGAGTCGACGTTGTCGATCGAGCCGTACCGGTCGGCGGCGTAGTTCGCGGCGGCCGTGATGTTGGCGACCGGGTCGGTGAGCTTCTTCGGGGTGCCCTTGACGTGGTAGGCGTCGAAGGTGGGCTGGATCACCTGGAGGAGGCCCTTGGAGGGGATGCCGTTGCGCGCGTTGATGTCCCAGTCGTTGACGGCGTTCGGGTTGCCGCTGGACTCGCGCATGATGTTGCGGTGCAGCCCCTCGTAGGTACCGGGGATGTTCTTCTTCTTCATGATGTCGAGCGACTCGCGGATCCAGCCGTCGAGGTTGTTCGCGAACTTCTTCGGCGTGATGGCCTTGCGCTCCGTGGAGCGGTTGGCGGCCTGCTTCTCGGAACGCGCCTGTTCGGCGGCGCTCCGGGCGGCGGCCTTCTTCGCGGCGGCGGCCTCGGCGGCCTTCTGCTCCGCGGCCTTCTCGGCCGCGTCCTTCGCCGTGGGGATGCCCGCCGCGGCGACCGGCTCCACGGAGACGGAGGACCGGACCGCGGAGGTCTGCGCTTCGCTCGGACCGCCGGTGGCGGCTATGGCGGTGACGGAACCGGCCGCGACGAGCACGGCGGTGGCGATCTTGTGCGAGCGGGTGATGCGCAGGGTGGAGATGCGGGGCATGCGTGAGCTCTTCCTATGGGGGACGGGCTTCGCGGCCTTCGCGCCGCGTCGGCGGCAACCGGGTCGTGCGGGCCGCGTCCGCCGGTGGGCGGTCGACGGCGGCTCGTACTCGGTGCCTGCCGGGATCCATGGTTAGCGGGCACGGGCATAGGAAGCAATGACCGCCTTTACTACTCTTCATCGTGTTATGTCCAATTTGTGAGCCAAAAGGAGGGTTCTTTACGCCGCCCGGGGGCTCTCGCGCCCACTACCCGCGGTCGTAGGTGACGTGGGTCTCGTGGCGGGCCTCACCCGTGGAGCACCCCGGAACGACGCACGGTCCGCGCTCCGTCACGGAACGCACGACAGCGCGCCGCGGGATCCGGTGTGTCGGCACCGGTCCCGCAGCGCGCTGCACTTTCACAGTGGTCTGGTCACTGCGGTCTTCGGGGGACGGGCCCTGGGCCCGTCCCGTTCTTCTCGTCCCGTCCCGGAGCTCCCGCCGTCCCGCCCCGGCCCCCGCGGTCCCGCCTCAGCGGGTGCCGACCGCCGCCCGTACAGCCCGCCGTGCCATCGCGCAGTCGTCGTGGAGCCTGCGCAGCAGCAGCCGCTGCTCCTCGCCCGAGGAGAGCGCGCCGGGACGCTCGGGTCCGGCGCCCGCCGGGGGGGCCTCGCGCATGGTGCGCTGGACCGCCGTCTCGTAATGACGGATCTCGCGGGTCAGCACCAGCATCAGGTTCACCAGGAACGCGTCCCGCGCGGCCGGCCCCCTGGACTGGGCCAGCTGGCTGATCTGGCGCCGGGCCGCCGGGGCGTCGCCCAGCACCGTCCACAGGGTCGCCAGGTCGTAGCCGGGGAGATACCAGCCGGCGTGCTCCCAGTCCACGAGCACGGGACCGGTCGGTGACAGCAGGATGTTGGAGAGCAGGGCGTCCCCGTGGCAGAACTGCCCCATGCCCTGCCGACCGCCCGCGTGGGCCAGGCCGTGCAACAGCTTCTGGAGGTCGTCGAAGTCACGGTCGGTGAACAGGCCCAGCTCGTGGTAGCGCGCGATCCGCGAGGCGTAGTCGAGCGGCGCCTCGAACACCCCGGGCGGCGGCCGCCAGGCGTTCACCCGGCTGATCGCGCCCAGCACGGCACGGATGTCGGCGCGCGGCGGCGCCTCCGCCGGATGCCGGGTGAGGGCGGCGACCCGGCCGGGGGTCCGCTCGATCACCAGCGTGCAGTTCTCCGGGTCCGCCGCGATCAGCCGGGGCGCCCGCACCGGGGGGCGGTGCCGGACGAACGCGCGGTACGCCGCTATTTCGTGCCGGAACCGCTCGGTCCACGCCGGTGAATGGTCCAGTAAACACTTCGCCACGGCGGTGGCCCGCCCGGTCGTCCCCACGATCAGGACCGAGCGGCCGCTGCGGCGCAGCACCTGGACCGGGTTGAACTCGGGGCAGACCCGCTGCACGGAGGCGATCGCCATCCGCACCTGCGCCCCCTGCGGCCCGGACAGGTCGATCCTTCCGCTGAGCGGTCCGGCGCCCGGCCCCGCGGCCCGCCGGGCCCGGCCCGGGCCCTGCGCCGGTGCGCCGGCGTGAGGAGCGAGATAGGGCCCGCCGCTCGCGCCCATCGGGCGGAGCGGACGGGGTGGGGCGGACACGGAGGACGATGCTGTGTACATGGGCGAGACAGATCCCTTCGTGCGCCGACAAGGTACGTGCGCCAACCCGGCCGACGGCCGGTCGGCACCCTGGGGAGTACCGAGGGCTGCCGGGCGGGGTGGCGCACTCCTACCTGACAACGGGTCACGGGTGGCAGACCATCTGGCGGACCCTGGCGAACCCTGGCGAATAGTCACGGCGCGTCTGACCAGGGGTTAGTGTCAAGTCAGCCGAGAACCTGGGGGCTTGACGTGACCGGAGAACCCAACACCCGCCTTTCTGACCTGTTCGGCCTGGCCGGCTGGTCCAAGGGCGAACTCGCGAGAATGGTGAACCGGCAGGCGGCGGCCATGGGCCACCCGCAGCTGGCCACCGACACCTCGCGAGTCAGGCGCTGGATCGACATGGGGGAATCCCCCCGTGATCCCGTGCCCGCAGTGCTGGCGGCTCTGTTCACCGAGCGGCTCGGCCGTGTCGTGACCATCGAGGACCTCGGGTTCGGTCGACGCGGGCGTGCGGGGAAACGGCGTGACTCCGGGACGGAGAACGATCCCGATCAACTGCCGTGGGCGCCCGAGCGGACGGCAGCGGTCCTCACCGAATTCACGGGAATGGACCTCATGCTCAACCGACGCGGTTTGGTGAGTGCGGGCGCCGCGCTCACCGCCGGATCAACCATCGCCGGCCCCCTGTACGACTGGCTGCGCAACGCACCCGCTCCAGCGGCCGACGCTCCACGCGCCAACACTCCGGCGCACGCCGACCCCGCCGGTCTCGACCGGTACGAGGCGGCGCCGGTCGGCTCCGAGGAGATCGAGGCCCTGGAGCACTCGGTCGAGGTGTTCCGCGCCTGGGACGCCTCCCGGGGCGGAGGACTCCAGCGCAAGGCGGTCGTGGGCCAGCTCAACGAGGTGGGCGGCATGCTCGCCTACCGCCACCCCGACCATCTCCAGCGCCGCCTGTGGGGCGTGGCCGCCAACCTCGCCGTCCTGGCGGGCTGGATGTCCCACGACGTGGGCCTGGAGCCCACCGCTCAGAAGTACTTCGTGATCGCCGCCCACGCGGCGCGAGAGGGCGGTGACCGGCCGCGCGCCGGAGAGGCGCTCTCCCGCGCGGCACGCCAGATGGTGCACCTGGGCCGACCGGACGACGCGCTCGACCTGATGAAGCTCGCCACCTCCGGCTCCGGCGACGAGACCCTGCCCCGGACGCAGGCCATGCTGCGCACCATCGAGGCATGGGCGCAGGCGTCGATGGGCCGCGGACAGGCCATGCGGCGCACCCTGGGCGAGGCCGAGGAGCTGTTCACCTCGGACAAGGGCGATGTGCCCGCGCCCAGTTGGATGCAGATGTTCGACGAGGCCGATCTGCACGGCATGCAGGCGCTGGCCTTCCGCACTCTGGCCGAGCACGACCGCAGCGCCGCGGTCGTCGCCCAGCGCCACGCCAAGCAGGCGCTGGAGCTGCGGGCCACCGACCGCCAGCGTTCGAAGATCTTCGACTACATCTCCCTGGCCTCGGCCTGCTTCATCGCCAACGACCCCGAGCAGGCGGACCGGTACGCGCGGCTCGCGCTGGTGTCCATGGGGGAGACCTCCTCGCACCGCACCTGGGACCGGCTCCGCGAGATGTACCGGCTCACCGGCCGGTTCGCCGGACACCCGGGCGTCCAGGCCCTGCGCGAACAGATCGAGCACTCGATGCCGCCGAGCCGGAAGAAGGCCGGGGGCGCCGAGATCTGACCCGGCGCCGCGCCGGTCCCCGCTCCCTCACACCCTGTCGCTACCGTGCCTCCTCACGCCCCTGCGCGGGCGACCAGCACGCACGCGTCGTCCAGGCGCCCGGCCCCGCCGAACACCTCGACGAGGCTCCGGACGCACTCCTGTGCCGTACGGGCCCGGGCGAACCGGGGGGCGAGGGCGAGCAGCGCCTCCGGGCCCGCACCCCGGACGCAGCCCCGGACCAGCCCCTCGGTGTGCAGGACGAGCACGTCACCGGGGAACAGCCGCACCTCGTCCTGCCCGTACGAGGCGGAGGGCGAGGAGCCGAGCGGCACACCGTCCGGCGTCGGCAGGGCCCCTCCCGAACCGTTCCGGAAGAGCAGCGGTGCGGGGTGTCCGGCCTGCGCCCAGGAGAGAAGGGAGGTCCCGGGGTCGAAGCGACAGCACAGGGCGCTGCCCAGGGCGGGCTGGAGCGACGTCTCCAGCACCTGGTCCAGGTGGCCCATCAGCGTGCCCGGTCCGATGCCGGCGACGGCCATGCCGCGCAGAGCTCCCAGCACCATCGCCATCGCCGAGGTGGCGGGGACGCCGTGCCCGGTGAGGCCGCCGACGGTGAGGAGGGTGCGCCCGTCCGGGAGCTCCATCGCGTCGTACCAGTCGCCGCCGACGTGCCCGCCCGACTCGGAAGGGAGGTGGTGCGCGGCGATGTCCAGGCCGACCCGGCCCTGCCGGGGGAGGCGCAGTGAGCCGCGCCAGGGGGGAAGGACCGTTTCCCTGAGTTCCGCGGCCAGGCGGTGCTCGGTGCGCTCGATGTGCTCCGCGTGGCGTGTCGAGGCCCCGTCGCGGTCCACGGCTCGCCCACCGCGCCGCAGCTCGCTGACGTCCCGCAGCACCGCCCACATCGAAGCGGTGCAGCCCTCGGCGTCGAGGACCGGTTCGCCCGTCATGCGCAGGGTGCAGGTGCGTCCGTCGGGGCGCACGATGCGGAACTCACCGTCCATCGGCCGGCCGTCGACCAGGCAGCCGGTGACCATGGACGTCAGCAGCGGCTGGTCCTCGGGCAGCAGTACGGACGGCAGGTCGTCGAGCGAGAGGGGGGCGGATCCGAGGGGCCTGCCGAAGATCTCGTACAGCTCGTCCGACCAGGTGCACTCGTCGGTCAGGAGGTTCCACTCGGCGCTGCCCACCCGGCCCGGCGGGGAGCAGGCGTCCGGTGCGTCCGGAGCCGCCCCGGTCTCGGGCGGCGGGCCCCCGGCGTCCCCTCCGGGCAGGCCGGCCCTCAGCCGCCCCAGGTTCTCGTCCAGGTGGTCCAGGTGGTGCACGGCCAGCTCGCACAGGGCGCGCTGCCGGCGCCGCTGCGGATCGTCCTCGTCGAAGAGGACGGCGTCGCGCCGCACGGCGTCCACGTCCCCGCGCAGCCGACGCGTCCGCTGGATCAGGGCGTCGACGGCGTCATGTGCGGGAAGCCGTGGCGCGGGGCGGTCCGCGAAGAGGGGGGACGGCATCTCGTACTCCGATACAGGCGCGGCCTAGCCGGTTCCGACAGGTGGGCCGGTACCGACTGTGGCACAGCCCGCGACGGACCGTAAGGGATTCGGCGAGACTCGGGGCGATGTTGCTTGTGGCATATGCCAGAGGCTGGACGCGAAGGAGTCCGCCCGAACAGGCTTACGTTTAGCGGGAGTTGAGCGGCTGCTCGGAGGGGCGCGCGGAGGGGGAATGCGGAGTGCGCGGGGCGCGTTACCTCACCAGAACGAAAACGAATCCCATTCCTATCAAGAGGGGCGGGATCGTACGAGACATCGGGAGGCGCTCATGGCGCGCAGTGAGATCAGGCCCGTCGTCACCCTCCGGTCCACCGCCGGAACGGGCCGGAGCTACGCGACACGCAAGAACCGCCGCAACAACCCCGATCGGCTGGAGCTCCGCAAGTTCGACTCCGCCGCCGGGCGGCACGTCCTGTTCCGCGAGGTCCGCTGACCGCGCGGCGGACCCCCACCCCTCAGTGCGCCACCGTCGGTCCGTCGGCCCGCGGTGAGGAAGGAACGCATCCATGAAGCCCCGTATCCACCCCGTCTCCCGCCCCGTCGTCTTCCGTGACCGCGCCGCCGGCGCCGCCTTCCTGACCCGCTCGACCGCCGACTCCGGCGAACGCGTGGTCTGGGAGGACGGCGGCAGCTACCCCGTCATCGACGTGGAGACCTCTTCCGCGAGCCACCCGTTCTTCACCGGCAGCCACCAGGTGCTCGATACGGCGGGCCGCGTCGAGCGGTTCCACCGCCGCTACGGCGGGGGCGGGAAGCTCGGCGGCTGAGCGGACGAGCCCCGGCCGGGGAGCCGGGGTGCGCGTGCCGTGGATCACGACGGCCGCGTTTCCGGGAACACTCCAGGATGGTTTATCGTTCATCTATACGTGGGTGTGAGGGGACAGTGTCCCCGGGCCTCACCTGTGGCCCAGGAGGAAGATCGCACCGCCGAAGTCTCCTGGAGCCCCCCGCCGAGAGGCGACCGCCCTTCGCACCCGCACACAAGCCGCCCCGGCTGGATTCCCCCGATCCGGCCGGGGCTTCCCCGTTTCCCGCCGGGACGGCCGATCGCACGGCGGCGCGCCGCCCCGCTCCTGACGCCCGGACGGCTCACACGGTCTCGTCGAGATCCTTGGCGTAGTGCTCGATCGCCCGCCGGTACCGCTGGACGTACGGGTCCTGGCTGGTCGCCGCCGTCAGCTCCAGCAGCAGCCGCATGGCCTCGTGGTGCTCCTCCGTGTTGAAGAGGGCCATCGCCAGGAACGTCCGCAGCGCCCCGTCGTCCGGGAACTCCTCGACCCCCCGACGCAGCGTCTCCACCGCCTGCCCGTACCGGCCGAGGACCCGGTACGTACTGCCCAGCCCCAAGAGCGCCCCGCGCCGGTCCTCCGCCGGGAGGCCCGGAGCGCTCAGGGCGCGCTCGTAGTAGGGGACCGCCTCCGATTCCAGGCCCAGCGCGTCGTGGACCCACGCTGTCCGGCAGGCCACCTCCGCATCGTCCGGGTACGCGGCGGTCAGGGCGAGCAGCCGCTCGCGCGCCTCCTCGGGCCGGCCGTCCTCGCGCAACCGGTCGGTCGCGTCCAACAGCTCCCTCTTCGTGCCGGTACTCGTGTTCTCCTCGGTGCTCATGGGCACATCGTCGCACGCAGGCGCGGAGAGCCGGACGAGTTTTCCGCTCCCCGCACCGGCCGGGGTGTGTTCCGGCCGGGCGGGGGCATCCGTCGGCCATGACAGCAGAGGCGAATCCCCCCGCGCGCCGGGGGACATGGGTGCGAGTACTGGTACGCGGGGTCGTCCTGGTGGTGGCGCTGCTGGGGATGGTGGCGTTCTCCGTCCTGCTGGCCAAGGTGACGCTCACACCGTCGCCGGCCTCCGAGGACCTGGTCACCTCGAATCTCCGCCCCGGCCGTTCGCTGCGTCAGTACGCGGAGGACTACACCTTCCTCGCCGCCTGCAAACAGGCGGGCGGCAACCTGCTGCTGGGCGTCCCGTTCGGGCTCCTGCTGCCGTTCTTCGTGCCGCGCCGCCTGAGGATGATCCGCACCACGCTGCTGACGGCCCTCGTCATGGCCGTCGTCGAACTGATCCAGGGGGCCCTGGTCGCGGGGCGCGCCTTCGACATCGACGACGTCATCCTGAACACCGCGGGCGCGCTGCTCGGATACTTCCTCCTGGGCCGCCGGATCAGCCACCGCTACTACGTCTACACGGACGACACGGGCGTTCCGGACGCGCCGGGAAAGCCGGTGGCCGAGCGGGGGACCGAGGCGGAACGCCCCGCGGGCGCAGGGACCGAAGGCGGGGCCGCCGCGGAGCCCGCCGCCGGACCGGGCCCCCGGCCGGCAGCCGCCCGTACCGGAACCGGACTGCGGGCGCGGCTGAAGCCGGCGCCCACCGCCACGGCCCCCGCGCGGACCGCGGGGACGAAGCGCCTCTCCCGCGGCCCGGAGCCCGGCGGCCCGGACGGGGACGGGCGGCACGCCCCCGCCCCGAGGAGCGCCCGCACGCTGCTCGACCGCCTCCGCCGCCGCTGAGACGGCTCCTGAGAGCGGCGGCCGGGGGCGGAGGCGCCGACCGACCGTGCTGCCGCCGCCTTCCGGTGCGGATCGAGGCGCGCCACCCCGCTCGACCGGCTCCCGGTGCTGTTCCGCGTCTTCCTGGTGATCCCGGCAGCGATCGTACGGAGCCCCGCCGGTACGGGTGACGCGCGACGGCCCTCGTCCGGTGGCTGATCACCCCGGTCCTCGGCCGGGCGCCCCCGCCGCCGCCCGGGGCGACGGCGGCCCCCCTCCCTCCGCCGCGGCGGCGCAACGCCGGGCCAGCTGGGCGAAGGCGTCCCTGAGCTCGTCCGGCCCGACGACCTCGATGTCCACGTCGAACCTGCCGAGCTCCGCGGCCAGCCCCGCCCACGACCAGGCGCCCAGGACCACCCGGCAGCGCCCCGCACCGTGCTCCGCGACGATCCCGTTGCGGACGTGGCCCGCCACCTCGCGGGCCGGGGCGCCCAGGACCACCTCGCCCCGGCAGGGCCAGGCGCCGGGCTCCTCGGACCCCTGGAAGCGGGCGGAGACGAAGGCCGCCACGTCGCCCCCGGGCAGCTCGCGCGGCGGGAAGCGGGGCCCGGTGGGGGTGCGCGGATCGATCCGGTCCACGCGAAAGGTCCGCCAGTCCTCGCGATCCAGGTCCCAGGCGACGAGGTACCAGCGCCCGCCCCAGGTCACCAGGTGGTGCGGCTCCACCCGTCGCACCGGGGCGTCGGCCCCGGCGGTGTCGCCGGCCGGCGGGGCGTACGCGGGGGAGTAGCCGAAACGCAGCACCTCGCCCGCGTGCACCGCCGAGCTGAGGGCGAGCAGAACGCGGGGATCGGCCTGCGGCCGCGGCGGCCCGCCGGCCCGCTCGACGGAGGTGACCCTCAGGGCGTCGACACGATGGCGCAACCGGGCGGGCATCACCTGCCGGACGGTGGCGAGCGCGCGGGCCGCGGCCTCCCCGATCCCCGCACCGGTCGCGGCGGCGGTCCGCAGCGCCACGGCGAGGGCGACGGCCTGATCGTCGTCGAACAGCAACGGCGGCAGGCTGGCGCCCGCGTCCAGCCGGTAGCCGCCCTCGGGCCCCTTGAACGCCGCGATGGGATAACCCAGTTCCCGCAACCGGTCCACATCGCGCCGCACCGTGCGCGGGCTGACCTCCAGCCGCTCGGCCAGCAGCCGGCCCGGCCAGTCCCGGCGCGCCTGGAGCAGGGAGAGCAGAGCCAGCAGTCGCGCGGAAGTCTTCGGCATGGGGCCAGTATGGCGCGGAGAAGAGGCCACACCCTGGCCTCTTCCCTTGCGAAGGTGGAGCCGTACCGCACGACGAGAACCACCGGAAGGACCCCGATGACCACGACCCCGCCCGCCGCCTCCCCGGCCCCCGACGCCGAGCGCAACGACCTGCTCGCCGCCCTCGCCACCGCGCGGGCCGCGCTCCTCCGCTCGGTCGAAGGAATCGACGACGCCCAGGCCGGTGAGACACCGACGGTCAGCACCCTGTGCCTGGGCGGCCTCGTCAAACACGTCACGGCCATGGAGGAGAACTGGCTGAACTTCGTCGCCCAGGGCCCTTCCGCGATGGACTACACCCTGCCCGAAGGCGTCACCTGGGACGACATCGTGGCCGGCACGGCACACACGTACCCGCAGTGGATGATCGACCATGAGAAGGGGTTCCGGATGCAACCGGGTGAGACGCTGGCCGGAGCCCTCCGGGCGTACGAAGAGGCGGCCGCCCGAACCGAGAAGGTCATTCTCGCCGTGCCCGACCTCTCGGCGGCCCACCCGCTCCCCGAGGCGCCCTGGGAGGAGCCTGGAGGCGAGTGGAGCGTACGGCGGGTGCTGACCCACATGATCATCGAGACCGCCCAGCACGCCGGACACGCCGACATCCTGCGCGAGACGCTCGACGGACGGCGGGCGAGCTGACCCCGGGCCATCGGACGAGGAGGAGGCGACATGGTGACCGTCCTCGACGACCGGGCGCTCAACCGGGCCACGCTCGCCCGGCAGTTGCTGCTGGAGCGGGCCGCCCTGCCGGTCGCGGACGCGGTGGCCCACCTCTGCGGGCTCCAGGCGCAGGAACCGCAGGAGCCCTTCGTCGGGCTCCGGTCACGGCTGGCCGGCTTCGAGGCGGCCGCCCTCTCGGACCTGCTGACCGGACGGCGCGTGGTGCGTACCCATCTGATGCGCCGCACGGTCCATCTCGTCACCGCCGAGGACGTCCTCGCCTGGCGGTCCCGCCACGACACGATGCTGCGCCAACGCGTGCTCGGGGTCTACCGGGACGAGCTGAAGGGGATCGACCTCGACGGACTCGCGGCCGACGCAAGGGAGTTGACGGCGGACGGGCAGCCCCGTACGGCGGCCGAGATCGTGCGGGAGCTCGCCGGGCGCTGGCCCGGACCGGGCCCCCGCCCCCTGGGCGAGATGGTGGTCGCCGCCCTCGTCCCGATGGCCCAGGCCCCGCCCCGGGGGCTGTGGCGGACGAAGGGCGGTGTGCGCAACGTCGCCCTCTCCTCCTGGCTCGGCCGTCCGGTCGACCCGCCCGCCCCCGACGGTTCCGACCCGGCCGGCCGGGCGCTGGTCCGGCGCTACCTGGCCGCCTACGGGCCCGCCGCCACGGCCGACCTGCGTGCCTGGTCCGGACTGGCAGGGCTCCCCGGCGCGGTGGCCGAGGTCCGCGAGGAGTTGGTCAGCTTCCGCGACGAGCGGGGCCGGGAACTGCTCGACCTGCCCGACGCGCCGCGCCCGGACCCGGACACCCCTGCACCCGTCCGCTTCCTGCCGGCCTTCGACAACGCGGTCCTCGGCTACCGGGACCGCGGTCGGATCATCGACGACGAGCACCGCGGCCTCTCGGTCGCCGGTGAGCGCGTGGTGCTGGTGGACGGCCGGGCGTCCGCCACCTGGCGGGTCGCCCGGGGGGTCGTCACCGTGGAGCCGCTGCGTTCCTTCTCCCGGACCGATCGCGCCGCCGTCGCGGAGGAGGGGAGGGAGATGGCGTCGTTCCTCTCCGACGGCGAGAGCGACCGCGTACGGGTGGAGCCCTCGCCGCCCTGAGCACACCGACCGCCGGGGCCCCTCCCGTACCGGCGCCGGGACGGGGCGTCCGCCGGTCCGTACCGGAAGAGGGCCCTCCCGTAAGGGAGTTCGGCCGAGAGGTGGGGTGAGTCGGACTGAAAGCAGCGGGTTCGGGTCAAACGCAGTCCATGACGTCCAGCGACGGAACCCCAGAGCCCGCGCCGCACGGCGGCGAAAAACGTCACGCCCGCCCCTCCCGGGGGTGGCTGAAGGCCCTCGGCGCCGGTGCGGCCGTACTGGCCCTGCTCTTCGCCGGCAGCAGGCTGAGCCTGCTGCCGGGGCTCGACGGCCTCTTCGGCGAGGAGACCCACGACCGGTCGGGCCCCGCCGTGCTCCAGTCGATCCAGGACATGAGCGCGTACGAGGCCGCCTCCGGCAACTTCCAGGTCGTCGTCGACCTGGAGAAGGACACCAGGTTCGTCCCCGACGCCCTGCGCGGCACCCGCACCCTGTTCGTGGGGGCCGGCACGGTCGACGCCTCGGTGGACCTCGGCAGGATCACCGAGGACGGCGTCGTGGTGAACGAGGACCGCACCGAAGCCGAAATCCGCCTGCCTCGCGCCGTACTGGGCAAACCGTCCCTCGACCCCGACCGTTCGTACGCGGTCTCCAAGCAGCGGGGCCTGCTGGACCGCCTGGGCGACTTCTTCTCCGACAACCCCGGCAGTGAGCAGGCGGTCAACAAGCTCGCCGCCCGCCACATCGCGGAGGCGGCGAAGGAGAGCGGGCTGACCGCGCGCGCCGAGAAGAACACCGCCGCGATGCTGAAGGGTCTGCTCGGCTCCCTCGGCTTCGAACGGGTCGCCGTCCGGTACGCCGACGACCGGGGATGACCGGCTCCGCACGGGCGGCCGCGCGGGGAGCGCGCGAGCGCCCGTGCGAGCGCCGGGGACAGCGGCCGTTCGCACCCCGCTCCTGACGCGGGCGCGTCGCTGGACAGGGTCCGGGCCACTGTTCCCGATGGCCGGAAAACGGCTCGGCGCCAATCCGCCACGTGATGGAGCGGTTACCCTACGTCAACCGTCCTGATCGATCGTCAGCGCCCCGGGAGACTCCTGAATGAACCGTGTCAGCACCGTACTCGCCGCGCTCGGCATCACCGCCGGGCTGATCTCCGCTCCGGCGGTGGGCGCGGCCCCGGCGTCCGCCCGCCCCGCGCCCGCCGCCGAACGCCACGAACCCTGCACCGGGGAGTTCCGCGACGACGCCCGCCTCGGCCCCAAGTGGCTGCCCGGCAAGCGGCTCGCGCCGGTAGGCCCGCTCCTGAAGGGCTACCAGCGCACCGGCGACCTCACACCCGGGGACTTCCTCAAGAAGTACTGGGAGGGGCCCGCGGACACCGGCAGCTGGAAGTACCCGCCCAACGACGGCTTCGCCGAGGTGAACGGCACGATCGACAAGGAGCCCGTCAAACTCCGCGCCGGCCAGCGCCTGGACCGCTTCGGCTCGGAGTACGGCGGCTACCTGGCCCCGGCGGGCGACGCCTACGCCGAGCGCGCACTGCCTCCGCAGAACCTCAACACCCGGGACGCGGACACCCCGTGCGACTACCGCGTCTACAAGGTCGCCAAGCCGTTCTGGGTCTGGCAGGGCGCCATCGCCCCGTGGTTCGAACAGCCCGGCGGCGGTCAGCAGATCAAGCTCGACGCCGTCTTCCTCGACCCGGGCGAGGGGCAGCGGCTCCATGTGAAGTGGCTGCTGGACCACGGCTACCTGACGCCCGCGGGGGCGTAGCCCATGGACCGCCGGGCCCTGCACACCGCACTCGTCGAGGCGCACATCCCCGGCGGTTACTACTGGATCGAGGGCGTCCACGAGCCCGCTCCCACCCCGACGGACTTCCTCTTCGTCCGGCGGGGGCCGGACGGCGGCTGGGAGACCGGGGCGTTCGAGCGGGGGACGTACGACGTCCTCACCCGCCACCCGGACGAGGCCGCCGCCTGCGCCCACCTGCTGAACCTCCTCGTCTGAACCGCCCCGCCCTTTGCCGGGCCGGCAAAAATCCTTGTCCGGGCGGGGCGGCGGCCGAATGATCGTGACCGGGCGGGCCGGGCCCCCGGCCCGCCCTCCGAAACGTCACGACAGCCCGTCCAGGGGCGCCCCAGGAGGAACGATGCCCGAGCCCACCCCCGTACCCGCCCCGGCCACGGGCCGCGTCGGCCGGCCTTCCACCGTCCTGCCCGGCGCGACCCACCGAACGGTCGACGTCCCCGGCGGCCGGATCCACTGCGTCGAGCAGGGTGACGGCCCCCTGGTCCTGCTCGTCCACGGCTTCCCCGAGTCCTGGTACTCCTGGCGCCACCAGCTCCCCGCCCTGGCCGCCGCCGGACACCGGGCCGTCGCCATCGACGTACGCGGCTACGGGCGCTCCTCCGCGCCCGCCGCCGCCGAGGCCTACCGCATGCTCGCCCACGTCGCCGACAACACCGCCGTCGTCCACGCGCTCGGCGAGGAGACCGCCACGGTCGTCGGACACGACTGGGGCTCGCCCATCGCCGCGAACAGCGCCCTGCTCCGGCCCGACATCTTCACGGCCGTGGGGCTCCTCAGCGTCCCCTACGCCCCCCGGGGCGGCCCCCGCCCCACCGAGGGTTTCGCCGCCGTCGGAGGCGAGGAGGAGTTCTACGTCAGCTACTTCCAGGCCCCCGGCCGGGCCGAGGCCGAGATCGAACCGGACGTACGCGGCTGGCTCACCGGCTTCTACGCCGGCCTCTCCGGCGACGCCCCCCTCTCCGGCGACCACCCCGGCCTCTTCTTCGTGCCGCCGGGCGCGCGCATGGCCGACCGGTTCCCCATCGGGAGGCTGCCCGGCTGGCTCACCGAGCGGGACCTCGACGTCTACGCGGAGGAGTTCGAGCGCACCGGCCTGAGCGGCGCGCTCAACCGCTACCGCAACGTCGACCGGGACTGGGAGGACCTCGCCGCCTGGGACGGAGCGCCCCTCACCCAGCCCTCGATCTTCATCGGCGGCGCCCTGGACGCCTCCACCACCTGGATGTCCGACGCCATCGCCGCCTACCCGAAGACCCTCCCCGCCCTGTCCGCCGCCCACATCCTCGACGGCTGCGGCCACTGGATCCAGCAGGAACGCCCCGACGAGGTCAACCGCCTGCTGACCGACTGGCTGCACGGCCTGCGCCGCGGGGCGTGAGGACGGCCTCCCGGTCTCCCCGCCGCCCCGGCGGTGTGTCGCAACCCGGCACCGCGGGCCGGCGGGGCCAAGGTGGGCGGATGAACACCGCAGACATGCTGGCCGAAGCGTTCGAGCGGATCGGGGAAGCGGTCCACGCCGCCGTCGAAGGGCTCGCCCCCGACGACCTCGACGCCCGCGTCGACCCGGAGGCGAACCCGATCTCCTGGCTGGTCTGGCACCTCACGCGCGTCCAGGACGACCACATCGCCGAAGCCGCCGGGACCGGGCAGATCTGGCTCACCGAGGGCTGGGCCGACCGTTTCGCACTCCCGTTCGATGCGGCGGCGACCGGCTACGGACAGAGCCCCGACGAGGTCGCCGCCGTCCGCGTGGACTCCGCCGACCTGCTCCTCGGCTACTTCGACGCCGTGCAGGAGCGGACCCTGAGCTTCGTCACGGGACTCGAGGGCCACGCGCTCGACCGCGTCGTCGACGAGAACTGGTCACCGCCGGTGACGCTGGGCGCCCGGCTGATCAGCGTCATCGCCGATGATCTGCAGCACGCCGGCCAGGCCGCCTACGTGCGCGGAATGCTGGAACGCGCCTGAGGGACGCGGCTGCGGCCCGGCCCCTCGCACATCCGTGCGTAGTCCGTTCGGCGGTGCCATACTCGGAAGGAGTCAGCGGGCTGGACAGACTCGTCATCGTCCGAGAGGTGACCGTCATGAACTGGGCATCGTGGACGACCAGCGGCGTCTACGCGGGAACCGGCGGAGTGCGCACCGAGGAGGCGGGCATCCTCAGCGGCGACCTCACGATCCATACGACCTGGTCCGACGGGCAGGCATCGGTGGCCGTGCAGTACAGCGGCTCCTCGGACTGGTTCACTCTCACCGGCAGTCCGGTGCCGTGCCCCTCCGAGGAGGAGAGCCGCTCCTTCCATCAGAGCGTGGTCGAAGCCGTCCGCTCCGGCGAGGGCGCGACGGTCCCGCCGGTCGGCGCGGAACCGGCCTAGGACCTGCCTGACAAATGATCACCCAGGGGGTTCGTGGAGCCGCAGGATCAGAGCCGCCAGGACGATCCCGGGCCGGTGGCGACCGGCGAGTCTGTCGAACCTGGTCACGAGGGCCCGGAACTGCTTGAGGCGGGCGAAGCATCGTGCGACCACGCCCACCCACCCGCGGCGACAGGGGCTCTCTTCGCCCCCACGCCGCGTCCGTCCACCCGCCCCCACCTGCCACACGGTCACTGATCAGTGTGCTCGCGCTCGGGCTCCCACCCGGGGTCCGTCACGAACCGGCTCAGCCGGTAGGTGGTCGGCAGCGCCCGGCGCCCGCACAGCGTGTCGACCCGGATCATCGACCCGTCGACTCCTGTCTCCCGAAGGCGGCGCAACCGCGTACGCATCTCCGCCTGGTCCCGAGTCTCAACGACCACTTCCCACCGCCCCGCCTCCGGCGCGGTGCGAGCGGCGAGCCGCTGACTCTCGGCCTCATGACGCCGCCTTCTCTTCCCTTGTCCTGGCACCAGTCCAGACTCACTGGCCGACGTCAGGACGGCAAGGCGATGGGACCGAGCACACACCCTCGGTGGTCCCCAACAAGCCTGTAAGAACGATTCGGTCCGGTTCGGGCGTGCAGGAGTGGTTCCCCTTCGCCCCTGAACGCCACGGGCTCTCGGAGCTCCGCACGGCGTGTTCAGCGAGAGCTGATCGGCACCGCTGTCCTCTCATGCGTCTCCCGCCCGGCAGCACAGGGGCGCTGCCGGGCGGGAGGCAGAGAGGCGGGATGTCTGTCAGGTGTTGAGGGGGGACCAGGACCAGGTGCCGCCGAGCCTGACGTAGAGGCGTTTGTTGGTGGTGTCGACGGCGAGGGTTCCGTCTGCGGGGGGACGGGTGAAGGAGGCGTCGCTGACGGGGCCGGCGACGAGGCGCAGCGGGGGGTTGGGCTGGTTTTTGGCGGGGATGCTGCCCTGGGCCTGGACCCCGACGTCGCCGTAGGAGTTCTCCACGCGGAAGTCGCCGGTGCTGGTCGCGTACCAGATGTGGGCGCCGGTGGGGGCGGTGCCGTACAGGCCTACGACGTTGCTCAGGACCGCGGTCGAGCCGGGGCCTGAGTAGAGTTCCACGCCGGAGCTGACGGTGGCGACGGAGCCGTTGGCGATCAGGACGTCCTGCAGGGAGCTGGCTCGGGGCGCCCAGTTGATGATGGTCTGGGCCTTGGGGGTGTAGTCCTGGGCGAACTTGCCCGCGAAGGCGTAGATGTTACGGGCGTGGATGTGCTTGCACGAGGCGTCCACCTTGATGTGGGGTCCACCCTGCATGTACGAGCTCTCGAACTTGCAGTCCGTGATGTAGATGCCGTTGGGGTTCTGGCCCTTCACGACGCCTTCGGTGATCCACAGGGCGCCGGTTCCGAAGCCTTCCAGGCGGCAGCCGGTGAAGTGGATCTGATTGTTGTTGTCCTCGCTGTAGCCCCAGCCGCTGGTGGCCGAGGCATTGCGCAGCCAGATGTTGGGGTGGGCCTTGCTGTCGGCGGGACCGGTGGATTTTTCGATGACGAGGTTGTAGAAGCGGGAGTCCCAGAACTCCACCGCGTCGATGCATATGTCGTTGTTGCTCGTCATGAAGACGTCGCGGAAGTAGCAGTTGTTCGCGTAGTACAGCTCGAGGAGTACGCCGGTGCGGCCGTTGCCGTCGAAGCCGAGGTCCTGGATCGAGCAGTACCGGCGGTGCTTCTCGCCCTTGGAGTCGGTCCGGATGCCCGCTATGCGCAGGACGAGGCCCGGCGCCCCCTTCACCAGCGTCGCGGCCTTGCTGCCGGCGCCGACCAGGCGTACCCCGTCGCCGGTGATCGTCAGAGCGGGGCCGGTGGCCGTGGGCTTGACGATGTAGCGGCCGATGGGGAAGTAGACGGTTCCGCCTTTGGCCGCCGCGGCGTCGATGGCCGCCTGGATGGCGGCGGTGTCGTCTCCCGCGTTGTTCCCGGCCGCGCCGTAGTCCTTGACGTTGAACCAGTCCAAGGGGGTGTCACCCTCGGCCGCGACGGCGGGGCTCGCACTCGCCCCGAGGGCGACGCCGGACAGTCCGGTGGCGGCTCCGGCGAACATGGCTCTGCGACGCGAGATGTCAGCGCTCTTACTCAACTTGACGGCCCTTCGATGCGTTGTTCCCCCGTGCGGCGGACGTCCGCCACGTCCGGGCCGGGAGCCACCACCACACGCGAACGATGGAAAGCGGATCGTAACGATCAAGGAGGCTTACATCAATAGGGACCTGTGCCGGTGCGAGCGGGAGAGGGCGGGTTCGACGCCGGGGCACGCAGGGAGCAGGCGGCTACGGAAGGGGGCGGGACGCTGCGGACGGCTCGACAAGTTCGGTCCGCAGACCCAGACGGACCCTCCGGAATGAAGCATTCCAAGTTTTGGTCGTGAAGCCGCGTGCCGCTGCCCGGCCCTTCTTCGCCTTCGTCGGCATAGCCACGACCCTCATCTGCCACCGCCGCCCCCACGGGTGAGGAGGCCCCTCCACGGGGGTGCACTCCACGATGATGGATCGTGTGAACAGAACTGATGAGTCCGACGCCGTCGTGGCCCACTTGCGGCAGGAACACAGGCGTGCGCCGTTCCCTGCCGGACTGGCCGGTGCGGGCCGGGCCGGCGATCGCCCGGCAGGTCTCGTCGTAGTACTCGCGGCGTCCGATGCGGCGCTGAAGGGGGGGCGCCCCTGCTTGTACTCCGCGTTGGCGTGCTCGACACGGATTCGCTCGGAGGCCTGCTTTTTCCGCGCCTCCTCCCCGGCGGCAACCTCTTCAGGCGGGGCGTCCTTCTTCGGCGTGAGCGGTGGGGCTTCGACTCGATCGGGGGACTGCCTGGCCGGTCCCCGGCGGCCCGCGTCGACCTTGGTCTTCACCTACGGGTGCTGCTCGAACAGGCTGCAGACAACCTCGGCTTCGAGTGCAGTTCGATCATGCATACGGCCAGGCCGGAAGGCGCCCGTCCTGGTGACAGCGGCGGCTGCGTGTGGGGGGAGAGGGAGCGTGCCTCAGTTCACAGACGTCAGCCGAGTGGGCCGAGAGAATGCGGGCATGGAGATCACCACCGCCGGGGCGACCGATGCCGATGCCGTCGCCGAACTGCACACGGCCAGCTGGCGAGCGGCGTACGCGACCTTGTTCCCCGCGCAGTACCTGGACGGTCCGCTGCTCGCCGAACGCCGACAGGTGTGGCGGGCGCGGCTGGCCGATCCCGTCCCGGGCGCGGCGCTGTTCCTGGTCGTGGAAACCCGAGTGCTGCTCGGCTTCGTCTACCTCGAACCGCAGCCGGACGGCCGGATCCTGCTCGACAACCTGCATGCCCGTCCCGGCGACACCGGGCGCGGGTTGGGCAGTCGGCTTCTCCAGCATGCCCTGGCCTGGTCCACCACCGCCCACCCCGGCCACGACGTCTACCTCGAGGTCCTGCAGGGCAACACCCGCGCGGTCGCGTTCTACGAACGCCACGGAGGCCGCCGTACCGCGTCCCGTATCTGCCGCTTCGACCAGGGATTCGAGCTTCCCGAGTTCGAGTACACCTGGTCCGCCACCGTCCCGGCACCGACACGGTCGCCGGCACATCGCTGAGCGTGGCCCCGCCGCACGCCTCCGCCGGTGAACCGCCCCAGCCTACCGCCGGGTACACGCCCTCCGGCCTCCGAGCCGCACGTACTGGCCCACCTCGATCGCGCACCACGTCGTTAGGGTGGGCCACCGGATCCGTTCCCCAGGAGCGGACGGATGGTACGCGGGGCGAGGAGCGGTGCAATGGGGCGTGCGGGTACACGGCGGTCGAGAGCGCGGAAGAACCGGCCGTTCTGGGTGGAGCTGCCGCTCCTCGTCGCTCTCGCCCTGGTGCTGGCCCTGCTCATCAAGACGTTCCTGCTGCAGGCGTTCTCCATCCCCTCGAACTCCATGCAGAACACCCTGCAGAAGGGCGACCGGGTCCTCGTCGACAAACTGACCCCCTGGTTCGGGTCGGAGCCCGAGCGCGGTGAGGTGGTCGTCTTCCACGATCCGGCCGATTGGCTCGCGGGCGTGCCCGTGGACGAGCCCAACACCGCGCAGAAGATGTTGAGTTTCATCGGCGTGATGCCCTCCGCAGAGGAGAAGGACCTCATCAAGCGGGTCATCGGCGTGGGCGGCGACACCGTGGAGTGCGCGGGGGAGGGGCCGGTCAAGGTCAACGGCGCCGCGCTGGACGAGCCGTACGTCTTCCCCGGCAACACCCCGTGCAGCGACGACGAGGACGGCGGCCGGTTCAAGGTCACCGTCCCCGAAGGAAAGATCTGGGTGATGGGGGACCACCGTCAGGCGTCCGCCGACTCCCGCTACCACCAGGACGACCCCGACAAGGGGATGGTCCCGGTCGACGAGGTCGTGGGCCGGGCCGTGGTCGTCGCCTGGCCGCTCGGCCGCTGGAGCACCCTGCCGGTCCCCGGGGCCTTCGAGAACGTGCCGGCCGAACGGTAGGGCCCGCCCCCGCCTCGTGGTTGTGGGAAGACCGGGGCGGAAAAGCCCCTGAGGCCTTGTCCTGGTACCCCCGCTGTAGATCGTGATCTTGTACCTTGAGGCGGCGAGGGGCGAGCGCGCGCTTCCTGAGGGGGAACGTCTCGACGTGGACGGAGGGGCCGTAGCGTTACCTGTTCTCGCATGCCTGAGCTGTGAATTCCGCCATGGAGACGGTGATGGGGGATGGGCCGCCGCTGAACGAGCTGCTGCGGTAGCGGACCTTTCCCGGAACAAGCCGGTCCCGGTCGGCCAGGGTGAAGGAGATGCCGCTCGCTGACCACGAGTTGTCCTTGGTCCAGCCGTACAGTACGTAGTTCGTCTTGGCGGTGAGTGGAGCGAGGGGCCTGGTTGCGGTCCAGCCGGCGGCAGGAGAATCGAGGGGCCAGGTGGAGACCCCCGGCGTGAGGGGGCGGTCGGCGGTCCACGAGCCGACCCTCACCTGCTTGTTGACGTCGTCACTGCTCACGTAGAGGGTCGCGCCATCGATGTGGTGTCCACAGACCATGATGACGCCGAGCAGATGGCCGTCGGCAGTCACGGAGACACCGGCGACGGCGTCGGAGGGAACGGTGCATCCTGAGGTTGCGGCCACGGCCGCGCAGACCGCGACGGCGCCGACGGAGCGCCGGAACACCGGCCGTGAAGTGGTCGACCACATGTTCGTCCCCCTACTGTCCGGGGTGCGCGTGGGACCCCTCCCCGGACAGTAGGGGGTGAGTGGCGTCTGGTCGCGGTAGCGCCGCCCACCCGTTACGCGCTTGTTGTTGCCTCGTGGTCGTTCGGTTGAGTCAGCCTCATGACGGCACCGACATCCGACCCCTTCTGCCTGACGGCCGACGGCATGGGAAACCACTGCGAGCACCGTTGACCACCGGGGTGTGAAGACAGAAGATCAGGCGGCGGCCGCAGGTGAGAACATCGATCCTGCCCGGTGGCAGGAAACGTTCGGGGTCCTGATGGGCCGTATCGCGGGCCGGTTCGTCCTGAGGAAGGGCACGCGCATGGCTGGCGTGCAGCGCCAGTGCACCGGCACCGCCGGACGCGTCGAGAACAGTCAGGTCGCCGTCTACCTTGCCTGCTCCGCCCCGCTCGGAGATGCGGCGATCGACCGGGAACTGCATGTCCCGCGTCGCGGGACCGAGGATGCGGCCCGCTGCCGCGCCGACGAACACGCCCGCCGCCCCAGGCCGGACGGGCTGATACCGCCCCCTTGCGACGAGACTCGGCGCCTTTCATCGCGCTTGTCGCCCAGCCTGTCCACGACGCGGCCCACCGGCTCGCCTGGTCCCCCTGGCACCGCCGCCACCAGGCTCGATCCCAGCCCGGTCACTATCAGCGACAAGCCGCTCAGGCATGAAGACCGCGATCCGCAGCCGGAGTACTGGGCGGTGTATCGAAAACGCCCTTCATGGTGCTTGCCGACGGTTGACGGGCCGTGGTGGAGACGTGGGTTGCAAGGGTGACGCCCACTGGAAGCACAGAGTTGGACACGTTCAACAGGTCTGGCAAGGTATCTCTCCATGGCCGCTCCTACTCGGTTGGCCGATACGGGCTGAGGGTGGGAGATCCTGGTGGCGGGCGGAAGCAAACGATGGATGCAGGGGGTTGTCCTCGGTGTCCTGATGGTGGTTTCGGCGTCTCTGACCGCGTGCGCCGGCCCCTATCAGTACTACGAGGGAACAGGGCTCCACGACGCCACGGTGGCCGAAGCCACCGGAAGCTGGGAGAACACCGAGGGAACCCGCGTGGTGCTCCGTAAAGACGGAACGGCCCTTCTCGAAAAGCTCGACGGTCAGGACTTCGATTTCGAGGACGGCTGGCGCCTCTCCGGTACGGGAACCTGGCAACTGAACGACGACGAGGACGGACAGGTCGTCCGGCTCGCGCTGACGACCCGGACGCGAGTCGAGAGACGTCTTCCTGCGGCAGCGGGGACAGACTCCTCGGCTTCGGAGCCCCCCTCGACATACTCGTGGTTCTTCTCTGTGGACCGCGATCGGCACGACGGGCTGGTGCTGTTCTTCATGTACGGCGACCCGGACGTGGGGAACATGTATGTGATGACGCGCGAGACAGGCTCATAGCCATTGATCTTGTTCCCGACGAACTGTGGGATCGCATAGCTCCGTTGCTGCCACCGCGACAGGAACGTCGGCGCCGATACCCCGGCCGTCTTCCCGTGGCTGACCGGACGGCTCAAAGGGTGGACCACGTCAGGCTTCGTCGGTCGACCGTGGGCGGCCCGGATCCAAGCATCACGTGATCGTGGACCGCCAGGGGATACCGCTCGCGGTCTCGCTGACCGGCGGAAACCGTCACGACGTCACGCAGTTGATTCCACTCCTCGACGCGATCCCTCACATAGGCGGATTGCGGGGCCGCCCGCGGAACCGTCCCAAGTGGATGGTCGCTGATCGCGGCTACGACTTCGGCAAGTACCGCAGACCGCTGTGGAAACGCGGCATCAAGCCATTGAGCTTCTTCAGCGGTGACGCTCCAGGGTGAGCAGGGCTTCGGCGATTGGCGTCAAGCGGGTCGGGCTGCAACGAGACCTGCGGAAGATGCGCCGGGGCTTCAGTCGTGCGACACCGCGTTCGACCGGCGCCCGTGCTTCGGCCAGGGCCCGGTTGAGGGTTTTCTCGGTGGAGGTGAGGCCCTGCTGGGGTCCGCGTTTGATGCCCGTGGTCACCCGGGGGCCGGCGCCCTGGTAGGCGAGATCGGCCAGGATGAGGGCGCCCTGGTGTTCGCAGATGCGGACGATGCGGTGGGTGCGGGCGGCGGTCAGGTCGTGGGTGCGGCCCGGCAGTGCGGGTGACAGCCACAGCGGCCGGCCCTGCGGATCGGTGACGGCCTGCACGTTCACGTCGTGGCGGCGGTGCTTGTGGGAGTAGTCGGCCCGGCCGTCGCCGTCCCGGTCGCACTCGGCGAGCGTGCCGTCCAGCAGGGCGAGATCGGGATCGGTCTCGCGCAGAACCTTCAGCAGGCCCGGAGCGCGTTCGGCGAGCAGGTCGATGACCGCGCTGGTGCAGGCGTGGGCGGTGGACTGGCTGATCCCGAACCCGGCAGCGATCTTCGCCAGGGTGGTGTGCTCCCGCAGGTACACCAGTGCCGCCATCGCACGCTGCGACGGACGGAGCTTGCAGCGCCGGTCACCCTCGCGGGTGACGACGAGCATGGTCACCCACCCCACGAGCGCATGCGGCAGGTCGAGTGAGGCACGATAGCTGACCAACGGGGCTCCCGAGCAGCGTTGTTGGGGCGTCAGATATCTCGATCAACAACTCGGGGGTCTTGTTCGTTGTGCTGCGCAGGCCATCACCCGATCGGTAGCCACCTCGAAGAAGCTCACTCAGCCGAATCGGCGCCTGCAGGCCTGTCAGCAGCGGACGGGGCGCGATGTTGGCGTCAACCCGGATCACCGTTCCTCCCGGTCAAGGGCCTGTTCTTCCTTGCGTTGATGCACCCGGCCAAACCGGCCCGGCTCGACAAGCACCAGAAGTGGCACTACCGGCGCCACCTCCTCCTGAAAAGAATTTCTTGCCCTCGTAGGGGTGGGTCAGTGACCGTTCGGCGTACAGGAATTGAGCTGCCTCGTAGCCCGCGGGGGTCGTAGCAGAGGAGGTCGCCGTCAACTGGACCGACTGCTTCACCGGCTCGTCCGTCCCGGCTTCGTTTCCGCCTGCTCGCCGAGATTCCGCAGAACTCTTTGCACTCTTTGGCCCGTTCTCGAGTTCGCAGCGAACAGCTTCGGCAGGAACGGTCGGTTTTCGGCCCCGTTTTGTTGACGTCGAAATAGTTGCCACAAGGCAAGATGAAGTGTCTCGGCATGGCATCTGCGGAGGATTCGGGCGGGCAAGATGGCTTGCTCTGGCTCGTTTACCCGTTTGCGACCGTGTAAGTGTTCGTGTCGCGTGAAGGGCTCGTGGCAGCGTGTGCGGCTCCGGTGAGCGCAGCGTTCACCGTGTCTACGTATCCCGTGGGGGATCACATGGATCCGCGTGCATCCGGCACGCCGTTTCGGCGTGCCCGTACATCGCGCACTTCTCGCAGAAGCGCTTTAACAGCGGCCCTGGTGGTGGCCGCTCTGGGGGCTTCCGCGCTGCCGGCGCTGGCCGCGCCGGGCGGTGACCCGGCTTCGGCAGCGGTCTCGGCCTGGGGTAAGAAGGCTGATCCGCAGTCCATACCGCCGGTCAAGGTCGGTGCCAACAAGCCGCCGGCCAACAAGGCGGCGTCCGCTCCGTCGGCGGCGGAGACCGCTTGGCGGGCCGCGCAGAAGGAGCGGAGCCGGACCGGGGACAGTGCCTCGTCGCCAGCGGGACGTTCGTCGGCCGGTGTTCGCAGTTGGGTGCCGCGCGGGCAGGGGGCGGTTCCCTGGCACGAGATCTCCGACGTCAGGGTCACCGACTCGCTGGTGGCGCGGATTGACCTGTCGAACGGCAACCTGATGCTTGCCGCCACCGATTTCGAGGTCGCCGGGGTGGGGCAGAAGCTGCGGCTTGCCCGCACCTACAACTCGCTGGACGCCCCTTGGGGCAAGGTGTCACAGCGGTGGTGGCAGGAGTACGAGCGCTACCTCGACCTCTACACGAACGAAGCGGTGCTCTTCGATGCCACCGGGGACGCGGCATCCTTCACGAAGAACGCCGACGGTACCTTCAGCACGCCGAAGGGGTACTCCAAGGACCTGACGAAGAACGCGGACGGCACGTACACGCTGACCAACCGCAAGTCCGGGTCCAAGGACACCTACGACCAGTACGGCACGCTGACGAAGGTCACCGACCGCAACAAGGGCGCCATCACCGTCACCCAGCACGACGAGGGCGACGAGCACAGGGGCTTCAAACTGACCGAGACCCGGTCGGGCCGCTGGGTGGACCTCCTCAAGACCTACCCGAACCAGTGGCAGGCCAAGGACCACACCGGCCGCACCGCCGTCTTCGACCTCAACACGGCGGGTGACCTGGCGAGGACGACCGACACCGAGGGCAAGGCCACCCACTTCGGCTACGACTCCTCCCGCCGCCTCACGAAGATCACCACCCCCAAGGGCCGGGTGACGGTCTTCACCTACGACGCCGAGAACCGGGTCACCTCGATGCTCCGGGCCACCGAGCTCAACGGCTCCGGCCACACCGGCCCCACCTGGACCTACGCCTACTCCGCCACCTCGCACGACGCCGCCGGCACCACCACCGTCACCGACCCCGAGAACAACGCGACGAAGTACGAGCACGACGCGGACGGGCAGGTGGAGAAGGTCACCGACGCCCTCGAACAGACGCGGTCCAAGAAGTACGACGCGAACCGGAACGTGGAGCAGGCCACCGACGCCATGGGCACCGGTGGTACGGGCGGCAATGTCACCACGTACGGCTGGGACTCCCGCAACAACCTGACCGGCTCCACGCTCCCGACCGGGGCCAGCGCGACGGTGACGGGGTATCAGTCGATCGCGGGCGCGGACCTGCCGGGAACGCTGACGACGGCCGACGACGAGAAGACCGAGTACACCTACGACACGGCGGGCAACACCAAGTCCGTCGCCGTCCAGGGCACGGGCGGCGGCAACCGGTCCTTCGACTACAACCCCGCAAGCCCCACCTGCGGCGGCTTCGAGGGCCAGGTCTGCAAGGTCACCACGAAGATGACGGCCTCGAAGTCGGTCGCCACCACCTTCACCTACGACGCCACGGGCAACCTGAAGACGGTCAAGGCCCCGACGCCGCTGGGCACGACCACCTACACCTACGACGACCTGGGCCGGGTCTCCTCGGCGAAGGACGCTCGCGGCATCACCATCACCTACACCTACGACCACCGGGACCGGGTGAAGAAGGTCGACTCCTCCAACTACCAGGCCGTCACCTACGAGTACGACGGTGACGGCAACCTCACCCTGCGCTCCGACGGCACCGGCGTGATCAGGTACGACTTCGACCCGCTCTCCCGCGAAACGGTCCGCACCCTCCAGAACGGGTCACAGACAGTCCTGGCCTACACCCCGGCGGGCAACGTCGACACCTACCAGGACCCCGCCGGCCTGACCGACTACACCTGGAACAAGGTCAACAAGCTCAAGGAGCTGAAGGACCCCAAGGGCAAGATCACCACGTACGCGTACAACAAGAACGACGTCCGGACCAAGACCACGTACCCCGGCGACACGGTCCAGGAAGTCACGCCGGACAAGTCAGGCCGCCCGGAGAAGATCAAGGCCACCAGCCCCAAGGGCCCCCTGGTCGACCTCGCCTACACCTATGCCCGCCAGGACGGCAAGGACGGCGGCAAGATCCGCACCACGACGGACGCGGTCGCGGGTACGAAGACGAGCTACGAGTACGACAGCGCGGGCCGCTTCTCCTACGCGGCGGAGAACAAGGGCTCAACGCTCAACTCCTCCTGGCAGTACTGCTACGACCTCGCCGGCAACCTCACCTCCCAGGGCGTGGACAAGGGCTGCCCGCGCGGCACCACCTACACCGTCAACGACGCCCAGCAGATCACCGCGAAGAACGGCTCCACAACGAACTGGTCCTACGACAAGATCGGCAACGAGACCGCCGCCGCCTCCACCCCCGAGACCACCCGCACCGGCATCACGTGGTCCGACCACTCCCAGATGACGTCGATCACCACCGGCGGCAAGACCCACGCGGGCCAGTACGGCTCCACCGACCAGTCCGAACGCATCAAGCTCGGCGACACCTTCTTCCACAACGGCCCCCTCGGCCTCTCCGCCACCTCAACGGCCGGAGTGGACACCGGATTCAACCGCGAACCCGGGGGCACGCTGAACTCCATGACCCGCGGGGGGAAGAACCACTACTACCTGACCGACGCCCTCGGCTCGGTGGTCGCCCTGGCCGACGAGTCCGGCACGGAGGTCAACACGTACGCCTACAGCCCGCGCGGCGTCCAGCGCGCCGGCACGAGTGAGCAGGCGCCGCAGCCGTACCGCTTCGCCGGCGGCTACCAGGACCCGACCGAGCTGTACCACTTCGCGGCCCGGTACTACGACCCCAACATCGGCCGCTTCACCACCCCCGACCCCTCCGGCCAGGAAAAGAACCCCTACCTCTACGCCGAAGGCGACCCCGTCAACCGCATCGACCCCACCGGCCTCCTCAGCCTCGGTGGTGTCGCGGATGCTCTCGGCCCTATTGGCGACGTCGCCACCGGAGCGGTCCACGTGGCCCAGGGAGACACCAAAGCTCTGTGGGGCGATGTCGCAGGCGTGGTTGCCGGTGGCGTGGCGGGAGCCTTGTGCGGAGCGGCAGTAGCCGCAAGCGTCGGTCCCACTCTCGGAGGATCTCTGGGTGCTACGGCGGGTTGCTACGCAATCTCATGGAGCGCAGGACAAATAGCGTCCAACGCTGTCAGCGGATAATCAGTCTCCGGGCGGGAGAGGGAAATACCCCTCTCCCGCCCGGAACCGGAAGGAGATCACATGTCCGAGCCACATGTCGGATGGACAATGGAACAGCGGGCCGCCGTTAAGCGCTATGTTCAGTTCGCGGCCGTCTTCGCAGTTCTGGGTGTAGCTTTTTCGATCTTCCTGATCATCTCGGGAAATAGCGGAGGATGGGCGCTTCTGGGAATCCTTGCCTGTATCTCAGTGGTGGGATATTTCTTCATCCAGAAGGGGAAGGGCGGGCGGGCCTGATATCAGTAGGTACGGAAGGTGTTACCTATCGTGAAAATCGAGAAGCGCCAGCCCGTCCTTTCGCGAACGCCCTGAGTGTCACCCTCGGCTCGTCGGCTTTCCGCTCCTCCGGCCAGGAGAAGAACCCCTGCCTCTACGCCGAAGGCGACCCCGTCAACCGCATCGACCCCACCGGACTGCTCTCGTGGGATGACATAAAGAAGGGCGGGAAAAAGTTCCTCAGGGGGGCAAGCCGACGCCTGCGTGGGTCGCTCTCCGCTACACCTCCAATTCGCTGACTGACGGAGGCTCCGAGGATGGAACAGTAGAGGGCGAGTTGTCGGACTTGCGAGACTGTGCAGATCCGACCAGCGACTTCCAAGGTGACTAAGAAGCAAGAGGAGTCTTTCATGTGAGCGGCCAGAAGGTCGTTCAGTACATGCTGTGGGGACTGCTCATCGTCACCGCGATCGCGGTAGGGATGATGACCGCCGATTAGCGATCGCATCACGCTGAGAGCCGACATACACGCCGAAGGTCGTCCTGGGCCCGTCACTCAAGCTTGGTGACGGGCCCAAGCGATAGGGCGTCCCGCCTCCGCACTGAGTTTGTTCTCTACCCTTTCAATCGTGTCCGCCTCGCGACCACCCTCATTCACACCATCCTCGCCGCAGTCGTGCCCGAGCTCGCCGGACGCATACAGGCGACGGCGTTCGACGCGGAGAGCCGCCGCCTGAACGTCGCTCCCGACGCCCCGGCGGTGGGCACGAAGCTGCGCTGGAGCGCGCTGAAGCTGGTCGCGGCGGCCAACGAGCGGGTGCGAGGCGCGAACGTCCGCGTCCTGCACGTCCTGGCGCCCGCCCCCGTAAAGGCCGGCCCCGCCGCGCCGATGCCGCGCGCGGATCCGCCGGAGGGCTACCGCGAGGCCATCGCCGCTCACCGCGCCACCTGGACCCGGCAGCCGCACACCAACCCCGCCATCCAGGCCGCCGCCGAACGGCAACTCCGCGAACGGCTCCGCGAGCCCCAGGAGAACTTCGCCGACGGCCGCTAGTGACCTGAGTCGGAGCTTTCAGCGTGGCCGCCGATCGGGTGACGGCGGCGAGCCCGGGGTGAGGGCCGCGACGCACAAGGCTCCCGTGCCGTTGGGGGAGGTGTTCGAAGCCTCAACCCACCGGCACAGAAGCCTCGTTGGTTCCCCATCCTGCCGCACTCGACCTTCCGCATGCCCTGGTCGAGTGGGTCACCATGCTCATCGTCACCCGCGAGGGTGACCGCAGGTGCAAACTCCCGCCCCACCAGCGTGCGCTCGTCGCTCTGGTGTACCTGCGCCACCACGACACACTCACCCGGATCGCGGCCGGCTTCGGGATATCCGTCGGCACCGCCCACGCATACGTCACCGCCGTCACCGGCCTGCTCGCCGACCGGGCGCCGGGCCTGCTCAAGACTCCGCGCGAGCACGATCCGGACTTCGTCCTCCTGGACGGGACCCTCGGCGAGTGCGACCGCGTCGGCGACAGCCGGGCGGACTACTAGGCCAAGCACCGCCGGCACGGCGTGAACGTCCAGGTCGTCACCGACCCCGCGGGCGAGATCCTGTGGATCTCGCCCGCGCTGCCCGGCCGTACCCACGATCTGACCGCGGCCCGCACCCATCGCATCATCCAGACCTGCGAGCGTCAGGGCGTCCCGGTCCTCACCGACCGCGCATACCAGGGCGCCGGCCCCTGGGTCACCACCGGACTCAAACGACCACCGGGTGGTGAGCTCACCCTCACCCAGCGCACCGTCAACCGGGCTCTGGCCGCAGCCCGGGCACCAGTCGAACGCGGCATGGCACGGCTGAAGTCCTGGCAGATCTTCCGCAGATCCCGCACCAGCCCGAACCGCATGACCGTCCTCACCAAAGCCGTCCTCACCCTGGAGAGACAACGCTGAAAACGCTCAGTGAGGGAGATGGGCCCTCGTCACCGTGGCGGCCTGCCCGCCGGGGCGAGTTCGGTGAGGGCCCCGACAGCACGGTCGATCTCGGCCTCGGTGTTGTAGTAGTGGGGTGAGAGCCGCACCAGCGGGTGGACGTCCCGGTTCTCGGTGTCGAACTGGGTCTGCGCCGGGTTCGTGACGCTGACGTTGATGCCCTGGGCGGCCAGGGCGGCCGCGGTGTCGGCCGCGGCCATGCCATCGACTTTGCAGGTGACGATGGCGCACCGCCGCGCGCCGAGATCATGGGTGTTGACGCCGGGAACGGCGTCGAGACCGTCGCGCAGACGTGCGCCGAGGGCGAGGGCGCGCCGCCCGATTTCATCGATGCCGAGGTCCATAGCCTGCTGGACGGCGGTGCCGAGACCCAGCGTGTTGGCGTAGCTGACCTCCCAGGTCTCGAAACGCCGGGCGCCGTCGTGCCAGGTGAAACCGCGCCCGCCGTCCCAGGTGGCCGAGGCCGTCTCCGCCACGTACGGCTCCAGACGGCCGAGCGCCTCGGGGTGGACCCACAGGAAGCCCGTGCCGCGCGGGCCGCGCAGGAACTTGCGGCCCGTGGCGGTGAGCATGTCGCAGCCCAGCTCCGCGACGTCCACGGGGAACTGCCCGACCGACTGGGTGGCGTCGAGGAGGAAGGGAACGCCGGCGGCACGGGTGACGCGTCCGATCTCGGCGACCGGGTTGACCAGGCCGCCGCTGGTCGGCACGTGGGTGACGCCCACCAGCTTGCAGCGGTCGTCGATCAGGTTCGCCAGGGCGGTGGTATCGAGCTGACCGGACGCGTCGTCGGGGACGACAACGACCTCGGCACCGGTACGCCGGGCTGTCTGCAGATAGGCCAGAACATTGCTGCCGTACTCGGAACGGCCGGTGAGGATGCGGTCGCCCGGCTTGAACTTCATGGAGTGGAACGCGGCGTTCCAGGCGTGGGTGGCGTTGTCGAAGAGCGCGATCTCGTCCGCCCGGCCGCCCACCAGCCGGGCGATGTGCTCGTGGACGGCGTCGATCCGTTCGCGTTCCTGATCGGCGGCCTCGTAGCCGCCGATCGCGGCCTCCAGTTCCAGATGGGAGGTCACGGTCCGGAGCGTGCCCCGGGACAGCAGACCCGCGCCCGCGTTGTTGAGGTGGAGCCGGTTCGCGGTGCCCGGGGTGTCCCGGCGTAACGCTTCGATGTCCATACTCCCCATCCCGATTCCCGTCCGGTGCGGCGCCGTTTCGGCTCACGGCTCCTGGGCGCCCTCCTAGTGGATCACGGCGCGGTCACCGCGGTCGAGGGTGCGGTCCGTCCGCCCTCGACGCGAACGGGGCCAGTTCGGCTGCCAGTTCCTCCAAATCGTCCGCCCGCCAGTCGAAGGTGTCGGTGTCCTTCGGCGGGTCTCCGCCGGGGCGGTGCACATAGGCCGTGCGCATGCCCAGGGCCTGGGCGCCTCGGAGATCCCAAGCGTGGGCGGCGATCATCACCGTACGCTCCGGCGGGCAGGCCGCGGTGTCCAGGGCGAGCTGGTAGACCGCTTTCAGCGGCTTGAACGCGCGGGCGTCCTCCGCTGAGAGCGCCTGGTGCCAGCGCAGCCCGGTGTGGGCGTTGAGGCGGAGCAGATCCGCGCGGGCGGCGTTCGTGAGACCGATGACCGGGAACAGGCGCGCGAACGCGGCGAGGCCGGTAACGGAGTCCTCCCAAGGGGCCAGGCGCTGGGAGGCCGTGGCGAGACGCCGCAGGGCATCGGGGTCCGTGAGCCCGGTATCGCCGGCCACGCGCTCGACGGCCTCCCTATCCAGGACCGTGGAGTTCGCGTAGGGCCGTTCGCCGTTCGCGATACGACGTTGTTCATGGGCGACGTGCTCCTCCCAGCTGGCGAGCAGCCGGTCGGCGGCCGCCTCGCCCGCGGAGGGGAACGCTTCACGGATCGCGGTCCGCAGCCCGCCCGGCTGATCGACCATCGTGCCGAGGACGTCGAAGACGGCGACCTCGATCCTGCTTGCCGGAGTCATCGACCCGCCCCTTTCCGTGCCCGGGCGTCGCGCTACGCGATCGCCGTCCCCGGCAGGCTGGCCTGTCGGCGGGCACAGAGACGCGATGGGGCCGATCGAGGGCGTGTCCTTGGGCGGGCGGGGCCGCGGGGACGGGGGCGTCCTGCCGGGCAAGGCGGGTCCGTGAAGGACCACCGTCGAGGCACCCGCGTTCGATTCCTGCCTTGCGGACGCTATCGTCTGTATACCGCTGGGTGTACCGTTGACCAGGTGACCATCAGTAGTGAAACCCACGCGACGAGGACAAAGCGTCGGGGTGCCCACCACCTGACGCCGGCCGGCGTGAAAGTCCTCGAAACGGCCTCCCGGCTCTTCTACGATCTCGGGATCCGGGCCGTCGGCGTGGAGGCGATCGCGGAGCAGGCGGGCGTCACGAAGAAGACGCTCTACGACTGCTTCGGCTCCAAGGACGATCTCATCGTCGCTTATCTCCAGGCCCGGGACGGCCTGTGGAGGTCCATGCTGGTGAAGCACGTCAACGGCCATGAGGGGCCGCCGGGTGAGCGGATTCTCGCCACCTTCGGTGCACTGCAGGAGTGGTCGACCGAGCGGAACAAGCGGGGGTGCGCCTTCATCAACGCGTCGGTGGAACTGGCTGAGGACCACCCGGCCCGGGAGGTCGCACGGCATCAGAAGGCGTGGTTCCTCGGCTTTCTGGAGGACCTCGCGCGGGAGGGCGGTGCTCAGGCGCCCGGTGATCTGGCCGCCCAGGTGCTCATCCTGCACGAGGGAGCCTGCATCGCGGGTCCCATGGGTTCGGTGGACCAGGCCGTGCGTCGGGCGGAAGAGGTGGCGGCCGTTCTCATCGAGCGGTCGCTCGCCGCCTGACGCCGGGCACCAAGCGCTGGGATGAGCGCTTCAGGCGACGAGGGCCGCCTCGGTCTCTGCCCGGTCCTCCCCCTGTGCGGTTGCGGTCCCGCCGTCCAGTTGCCGGCAGAGGTCCGCCGCGTAGACGCGTAGGAGATCGTGCATCAGGTAGTGGCGCTCGTCCTGCTGCTGGATCAGATGAGCGCTCGCCAGATCGCGCAGCAGCCGTACGGCCTCGGCGTGGCTGACCCCCGCGGTGACCGCAGTGGCCGCGACGTCGATCACCTGGCCGGGCAGCAGCCCCAGCAGCCGGAATATCCGTGCGCTCGGCTCGTCGAGGGTCCGGTAGGACGCGTCGAACGTATGGCGCAGGGTCACGTCCCCTTCGGCGAGGGCCAGCCGGGCTTGCTCCGCCTTGAGTTCCGCGGCCAGCCGGTCGGCGCTGGGGTGCTGGCAGCTCACGATGTTCTCCGCCGCCAGCACCAGGGCCAGGGGCAGCCGCCCACACCGTTCCGCCAGCACCGTCAGTGCGGCGGGGTCGGCGTCCGCGCGCGCGTCCCCGATCATGGCCCGGAGTAGCATGGCGGCCTCCGGGCGGCACAGTTCCGTCATTGGCAGGGTGGCCGCGTCCACCTTGGACAGCAGACCAGGAAGGCGCGAACGGCTGGTCACCACGACGGCGCTGCCCGGCGAGCCGGGCAGCAGATGGTGCACCTGCTGGGCGTCGGCGGCGTTGTCCAGGACCAGCAGCACCTCGCGCCCGTGCAGATAGGAGCGGAAGGCGGCGGCCCGCTGATGCAAGTCGGCCGGCAGACGCTCGCCGGGCACCCCCACCGCGTGGAGCAGATGCCCCAGGACGTCGAACGGGTCGGCTGCCTCTCCCGGTTCGGGGCCTTCGAGGTCGACGAACAGCTGCCCGTCGGCGAAGCGGCCGTCACAGACCGCCTGGTGTGCCCACTGGACGGCCAGGGCGGTCTTGCCGACGCCCGGCGGACCGTTGATCACCGCGACGGGCACGGCGAGGGACCGGTCGTCCCCGAGCCACTGGCTCAGCTGCTTCAAATGACGCCGCCTTCCTGTGAAGAAGCGCTTGGCCACCGGGAGTTGGGCTGGATGAACCCATCCGGGGCTCGGCCGGGAGACGGCTTCGAGCGCCGTCGCGATGGCGGTGAACCTGCTCCCGGAGTCCAGCACCCGGTCGCAGGCCGCTCCGAGAACCACCGACGGCGTGCGCTTGCCGTTCTCCACCTTGCTGAGATGCCCTCGGTTGAAGTGCACCAGGCCGGCCAACTGCGTGAGCGAGAGCCCGCGCCGCTCGCGGTGGGCCCGGAGCAGGTGGCCGAACGTCCCTGGCGAGTCGGCACCGCACGGACAGTCCGGACCGCTTGGTTCCGGTCGGCTTCCTGCGCTGTCCTGCACTGAATTCCGTAACACTGCGAACTCCCTGAAGTCGTAGGACCGCGCCGTGGCTCCTGAGAGGCGCAGGTCGGCCGAGTGGTACTGCCGCTCAGGGCAGCGCCAGCAGATCGTCGAGCGTCGGGAACCGGGCGGCGATGTCGCCCGGGGGGAATCGGACACCGGGCTGGTCGCGCGCTCGGAGGAAGCGGACAGACGTGTAGCGGGGGCTCGCGCCGGCGTCGAACCAGTGCCCCGTACGGCTGGGCACCGAAAGCAGGTCACCGGCCGTGCAGACCAGTGCGTAGACCTGGCCCGCGGCATGAAGGTAATGACAGCCGGTACCCGCCACCAGAAAGCGCACCATGTCCTCCTCGTGCAGATGCCGCCGACGGAACTTCTCGCGGTTCGCCCGTGACCTCTGCGGCCCGGGACCGGCCGACGCGGGGGTGAGGCGTCTGATGTCGACGGCCTGGTAGCCGTTCTCGGCGCTCACGTGGTCAATATGGCTCCGGTAGGCGTTCAGAATCGTCGCGTCATCTGCGTCGACGGGAATCCGCCGGGCGGCGCGCCACCGGGAGAAACGCACCCCGACCCCCAGCAGTTGGGTACGTATGACCTCCGGGTCCTCCGACCGCAGCTGCACCGCGCCGGGGTCGCAGGCCGACATGACCTGTAACAACGTCACCAGGCCTTCCCCTCGGCCTCCTCGGGGCCGGCGGCGGGCGCCGACCGCAGGACGCGACCGAGTCCCCTGATCCGCTCCAGTCCGGACAGCGCTTCGTCCGGGCTCCGGCCCCAGGTGAAGACGGCCGAACCACCGAACAGCACGGCGGCCACGGGGCCGGAGAGGTCGATGAGCTTCTCCAGGTCGGCCACGTCGTCACGCCTGGACGCGCTCCGCCGGCCGGGGGCGACCGCCAGCACCGTCGCGCCGACGGAAGGGGTTGCGCCGACCGCCTCCGCGAGAGCCACGGTGGTGGGTTCGCGCGTGTGGATCACGGCACCACCGCCCGGAAGCTGCCGGTGAATCGCGAGATGTGCCGGGGTCTCGGGGGGCGGCCAGGCGAGCTCCCCGAGCAGGGGCAGCCCCTCCTCCGGGTCGATCAGCACGGCGTTCCGATCGGTCCGCGGCGATTCCCCGCTCTCTTCGCAGGTCGAGATGACGACGGCCTCACTCGATCGCATCGAGACACAGCCGGAAGCCTGTCCCGGCGGATCGGACCGGTCCAGCGACCGACAAGCGAGCAGCACCATTTCACGGTGCCGTTCGACTTCCTCGTGGACCCGTACGGGCTTCACGGACTCCCCCTCGCTGTCATGGCGGTGATGTCCAGGGACCGTTCAGGCGCCTGGCCGGACACCGGAACTGGCACGCACGCACCCAGAGCGAGGAGCAGCGACTATACCAACCGGTATAGCTACAAGCTAGGGAGTCGCTTCTCGCCGTGTCAACGGCGCCCCGGCGGATGGCCGGAAAGAGCCTCCGGCGGCCGATCCGACCGATTCCCCTGCCCCTGGCGTGCGGGGAAGTGCAGATGTGGGTGTTCGCGGCGGACAGCGCTCCGCGGGTATGGCCTCCATCTGTTCGCGGGCGGTTCGGTGGTGCTGCTGTTGCCAGTCGAGTGGCAACAGAGTTGCCCTGTACGCGGATTGCGGGGCGGTGCAACAGTGAGTACGCCTTCATGGGAGGAGAAATGTCTCGCAGGGGCGCTATCCGGTGCACCAAGCATTTCTCTGGGCGCCGACCAGAATTCTTTGTACCGCCAGAGCTTTTGCCATGCCGAAGGAGGCTGAGATGAGTTCACGTATCGACACCACGGAACTGGTTGTGTCCCCGAGCGAGTTCTTCCAGATCGGAAAGACAGAACGGATCCGGTCATCCGTGGAGATCACGCTGTCGGATCACTCCTACCTTCCGAAGGCGGACGATCCGCGAGCGGACTGGGTCGCCAGCGTCGCCGTGCCCGCGTTCAAGACCCTTGCCCGGATGGGCTTCCTCGCCCCGAAGTTCTGCACCATCGGCACCGGGGCCGGCCTGGACGTCCTGGCCGCCGTGGAGATCCTCCACTCGCAGTCGGTCGGCTTCACGGACCTGCACGAGGACGTTCTCGAGCACGCGCGGCAGAACATCCGCGGCAACCTCCTCGCCCAGGACATCGAACTGATCGGAGGCGCCGGGGACATCCTCGCGCCGCTCGCCGGCAAGGTCGCGCAGGTAGACGTCGTCTACGAAAACCTCCCCAACATCCCTATGGCGGGCACCGGCGACCTCGACGACGGCCAGACGAGTTCGACGTTCATCGAGGAGCGGCGTGAGGAGATCCCCGGCTTCGCCGAGAAGAACCTGGTCACCCTGCACTACCTCGCCCTGCAGCAGGCGCACCCCATCCTCCGGGTCGGAGGCCGGGTGCTCTCGTCGATCGGGGCGCGTGTGCCACTGTCGGAGATCCTGGCGCTGTCCAGTGCCGCCGGATACAACGGCGGCATCCTGACCTACACCTGGAAGATCCAGTCCGAACCCCTGGACGTCGTCGGGGGCTACGCCCGGTGGGAGCGGGAAGGGCTCGGCCCGTTCCACTTCTACCCGGTCGACGTCCTGCGAGAGGTTTTCGCCGGTCTCACGGTGGCGGCCGCCGGTGCGCAGGCCCTCCAGCTGGAGAAGGAACTCGCGCCTCACGAGATATCGGCGGTAGACGCCTTCACCCGGGTGGAAAAGGGCGAGAAGGTCGGTCACACCGTGGCCATCCTCGACTCCGTGAAAATCCCTGATTCCGCTCTCTGATCACGGAGCGCACCGACCGGCCGTCCACCGGCCCGCTATCCCGTCATCTTCCTGACGCCGCTGATGTAAGGACTCCGAATGAATGTTCAGTCGGTCATCGGCAGAACACCTCTGGTGGAACTGACCACGTTCGATGTTCCCGTCGGCGTTCGCCTTTTCGCCAAGCTCGAATTCTTGAATCCGAGCGGCAGCATCAAGGACCGCATGGTCAGTCACATACTGGCCGACGCCGAGCGCCGCGGCCTGCTCCGACCGGGCGGGACGATCGTCGAGAACACCTCGGGGAACACGGGCGCGGCGATCGCGATGATGGCGGCCACACGGGGGTACCGCGCCATCCTCACGATGCCGGACAAGGTCAGCGACGAGAAGCGGGACGCCCTGCGTGCCATGGGCGCCGAGGTCATCGTCTGCCCGACCTCGGCCGCTCCCGGCTCGGCGAAGCACTACGTGACCTGCGCCCGGCGCATCCACGCCGAGACACCGGGCTCGTTCATGCTGAACCAGTACGACAACCCCCTCAACGCCGAGGCCCACTTCCGTTCCACGGGTCCGGAGATCCGGGAGGCGCTCGGCGACTCCGTGACGGCGTTCGTCGCCGCGGGCAGCACCGGCGGGACGATCTCCGGGATCTCCCGCTGTCTGAAGGAACAAAACCCAGACGTCACCTCGGTGTTGCTGGACCCGGTCGGCTCCGTCTACCACCGCTACTTCCACGACGGGGTGGTCGACCCCACCGAGATCGCCCCCTATTTCGTCGAGGGCGTCGGCGAGGATCACCTGGCCGAGTGCATGGACTTCTCGCTCATTGACGACGTCCTTCGGTTCTCCGACGCCGACGCATTCGCCACGTGCCACCACCTGGCCCGGCGCGAGGGCCTCGTCTGCGGTGGGACGGCCGGCGCCAACGTCTGGGGCGCCGTACGCGTGGCCCGCTCGCTGAAGGGGCCGGCCGTCGTCGTCACCGTGCTCCCGGACAGCGGGAGCAAGTACATGTCAAAGATCTACAACCCGAACTGGCTGAAGGAAAACGGATTCAGCGCCGGGGACACCGCCGAACGGAGAAGCGCTCTGTAATGGGAAGCACGCCGAAGAATGTCATCGCCGCACTGACGGCTGCCCTCCTGTGGGCTTTCGCCTTCGTCGCCCCGGCCGCAGTGCGCCCCGCGAGTGAACTGCTCCTGGTGACCGGACGCTACTCCCTGTTCGGCCTCTGCGGACTCTACGTCCTGTGGAGGGGCCGGGAGCAGCTGAAGCTGATGCCCGTGCGGAGAGTCTTCTTCGGCCTGTGGATCGGTTTCGTCGGCTACTTCATCTTCTACATCTGCGTCTCGTATTCGGCGACCATGGACAGCGGATTCATCACGGCCGTCGTCGTCGGATCGTCGCCGATCACCATCGCGGTGGCCGGGAACTTCGCCGAGAAGCGCATGCCCTGGCGCGAGCTGATCGCTCCCGTGGTCCTGATCATCATGGGTCTGGGGCTCCTCAGCGTCTCCGACCTCATCTCGGGGAAGGACCTCGAAGGCGTCAACGACTCGATCTTCGCGATCCTGCTCGCGATCGGCGCCATGCTGACCTGGTCCTACTTCGTGGTCCGCAACGCCCAGTCGCAGCGCACCTGGGAGATCAAGCCCGACCCCACCCTCTGGGCCGGACTCGTGGCCATGGGGGCCGGCGGCGCCTCGATGGTGCTGCTGCCCTTCGCCATCGCCTCGACTCCCCCCGAGACGTTCGAACCGTATCCGCTGTTCAAGATCATCGCGTGGTGTGTGTTCCTCGGAGTCATCGCCTCGTGGTGGGGGACCCTGATCTGGGTGAAGGCCGCACAGGGGATTCCCGTCCCCCTCGTCGGCCCGCTCCTCGCCACGGAGACCATCTTCGGAGCCATCCTCAGCCTTCCCGTGGAAAACCGCCTGCCCACCTGGTCGGAAGTGACCGGAGCACTGTTCGTCCTCGTGGGCATCGCCGTCTACATGCTCTTCGACGTGAAGAACTCCCGACTGCGTGTCCGGGACCGCCGGGACGCGGAAGGCGACGGCAACAAGAAGGCGGACGCGTCAGAAGTACCTGCCCCTACCTGAAGAATGCCGCCGAACGGTGACCACCGTGTCCACGTCCGTCGACCCGGCCTGACAGAGAGGCAATTCCATGAGCAGTTCCTTCACGAACATCAAGCAGTCGCACGTCTTCTTCGAGGACGCCCCCGGGCTGAAGAACTACTACGAAAACTGGGCGACGGGCTACGATGCGGACCTCGCCGACCAGAAATGGATCGCGCCGCGGGTCGCCGCGAACTTCGTGCACCTACTCGCCTCCGCCTACGGAACACCGCAGACCGAGATATTCGACGCCGGCTGCGGCACCGGCCTCGTCGGCAGCGTCCTCCGCACGCTGGGCACGTACGAGATCGACGGCGTCGACCTCTCCGAGAACATGGCCGCCGAGGCACGTAAGACCAACGCCTACCGCAAGGTCTACGGCGGTGTGGACCTCTCGGTGCCGGAGCGGGACGAGCGGCTGTCCCAGTACGGCATCGTCGTCAGCAGCGGGGTCTTCACCCTCGGCCACGTCCGGCCGCCGGCGCTGCTCACCCTGATCGAGTACGCCAGGCCCGGCGGGCTGATCCTGGTCTCCACCCGGGGCTCCTACGCCACGGAGACCGGCTTCGAGGAGTTCGCGCTGTCACCGGAGGTCGCCGCGCGCACCACGCTCCTGTTCAAGATGCCGGACGCCGGCTACATCGCCGAAGAGGGCGCCGACTACTGGGTGTTCCGCAAGAACGTCCCCACGTCGTAGCGACCGGCGCCACCGTCCCCATCCGCCATATCTCTGGAGCGCCCATGTCCCGCACCCTCTTCACCTCGGAGTCCGTGACCGAGGGGCACCCTGACAAGATCGCCGACCAGATAAGCGACACCGTTCTCGACGCACTGCTCAGCCGCGACCCCGCCGCACGCGTCGCGGTCGAGACACTGATCACCACCGGCCAGGTCCATGTCGCGGGGGAGGTGTCGACCACCGCCTACGTCGATATCGCGCACCTGGTGCGGCAGAAGATCATCGACATCGGGTACGACTCGTCCGCTAAGGGCTTCGACGGGGCGTCCTGCGGTGTGTCGGTGTCGATCGGCGCGCAGTCGCCGGATATCGCGCGGGGCGTCGACTCGGCGTACGAGAGGGGGGCGGAGGGCGAGCGGGACGAGCTCGGCGAACAGGGCGCGGGCGACCAGGGCCTGATGTTCGGATACGCGACCGTCGAGACGCCCACGCTCATGCCGCTTCCGATCGAGCTGGCGCACCGCCTCTCCCGGAGGCTGGCGGAGGTCCGCAAGGACGGCACTGTCCCCTATCTGCGACCGGACGGGAAGACCCAGGTCACCGTGGAGTACGTCGGGAGCCGCCCGGTCCGGCTCGACACCGTGGTGGTTTCCTCGCAGCACGCGGGCGACGTCGACCTGGACGGCGCTCTCACCCCCGACATCCGCGAGCACGTCGTCGAGCACGTGCTCACCGGACTGGCGGAGGACGGCATCAAGGTGGAGACGGACGACTACCGCCTCCTGACCAACCCGACCGGCCGTTTCGAGATCGGGGGCCCGATGGGGGACGCGGGCCTCACCGGACGCAAGATCATCATCGATACGTACGGGGGCATGGCCCGTCACGGTGGTGGCGCGTTCTCCGGTAAGGACCCCTCCAAGGTGGACCGTTCAGCGGCCTACGCGACGCGCTGGGTCGCCAAGAACATCGTCGCGGCGGGTCTCGCGACACGCTGCGAGATCCAGGTCGCCTACGCCATCGGAAAGGCCGAGCCGGTGGGGCTGCTGGTCGAGACCTTCGGCACGAATACGGTCGCCGTGTCCAGGATCGAGACAGCCGTCCGGCGGGTCTTCGACCTCCGTCCGGCCGCGATCATCCGGGATCTCGACCTGCTGCGGCCCATCTACGCCCGGACCGCCGCCTACGGCCACTTCGGTCGTGAGCTGGAGGAGTTCACCTGGGAACGCACCGACCGTGCCGACGCCCTGCGGGCGGCGGTCGCGGCCGGCTGAGGGCGCCGGCCCCGGCCCTCCCGTTCGTTCGGCCGGCGGTGCGCGGCTCCCCCCGGCCGCGCCCCCCCCGCCCCCCCCCCCCGCTCCCACCCCCCCCCCGGGCACCACCCGCCCTATAGTCGAGGTGCGCCCGCCCACCCTATAGCCCGCACCCGGG
>NZ_JBIRLM010000018.1:81124-149509 GCF_044330565.1 Streptomyces sp. NPDC017448
CCCGCCGGGCGGGGGGCGGTCGGGGCGGGGGGTGGGCCCCGGCCGGGGCCCCCGGGGGGGGGGGCGGGGGGGGGGGGGCGCCCCGGGCCCCCCCCCCGCCGGCCAACGCCGCCTTCTCCCTCCCGCGCCGCGTCCACCACCGGCCATAGCTTCGAGGAGCGCCGTCCATGCGTATCGCCGTCACCGGGTCCATCGCGACCGACCATCTGCTGACCTTTCCCGGCCGCTTCTCCGAACAGCTGATCAAGGAACAGCTGGAGCGGGTGTCCCTGTCGTTCCTCGCCGACGCCCTTGAGGTGCGCCGGGGAGGCGTCGGCGCCAACATCTGTTTCGGACTGGGCCTGTTGGGGCTGGAGCCGACTCTCGTCGGCGCAGCAGGAGCGGACTTCGCGGAGTACGGCGCCTGGCTGCGGTCGCACGGCGTGGACACCTCCGCCGTCCGGGTCAGCGAATCCCTGCACACCGCACGGTTCGTCTGCACCACCGACGAGGACCAGAACCAGATCGCCACTTTCTACGCCGGTGCCATGGCCGAAGCCCGCCGGATCGACCTGGCATCTCTCGCGGACCGGCCCGAACTGGTGCTCATCGGCGCCGACGACCCTGAGGCCATGCTCCGACACACCGCCAACGCCCACCGCCTCGGCATCCCGGTGGCGGCCGATCCCTCGCAGCAGCTGGCCCGCCTCGACCGCGACCAGGCCCGTCAACTGGTCGACGGGGCGCGGTGGCTGTTCACCAACGAGTACGAGGAGGCACTGCTCGTCGAACGCACCGGATGGTCCAAGGCCGACCTCCTCGATCGCGTCGGCACCTGGATCACGACCTTGGGCGCGGACGGGGTCGCCCTGGTCCGTGGCGGCGCACCCGCACTGCGGATCCCGGCCGTGCCCGTGGAGCGGGTCGCCGATCCCACGGGGGCGGGGGACGCCTTCCGCTCCGGCTTCCTCGCTGGTACGGCATGGGGGTGGCCGCAGGAACAGGCGGCGCGACTGGGCTGCGCGCTGGCCACCACGGTGCTCGAAGCGATCGGCACCCAGGAGTACAAGCTGGCCCCGACCGATCTGACAGCGCGCATTGAACGCGCCTACGGCCCCGACGCGGCGCGCACCGCGGAACCGCGACTTGCCGAACTCCGCTGACGCGGACAGTCGCCGTCAGCAGCTTGTTGCTATACAGGTATGTATAGTTCTTGTCAGGAGCCTTCCCGTAGCTCGAACCCGAGCCACAACTCAGGGAGATGCCTGATGCGGACACTGCTTCACAAAGCCTGGAACCTGTTGCGGGACATCGCGTACGGCGTCAATGCGGGGCACGCCATCAGGCTGGGGCTGAAGGCTCCCGCCGACAGGCGCTGCGAGACGTCGTCCTGACGGTCGCCCGCCACTGGGCTTCTTCGAGTTGGCCACCGATCGGGTGATGGACCGTGAATCAGAACGGACGAGGCCCCGAGCTGTTGATCGAGATGTTTGACGTCTCAAACACGTTGCTTGGGGGCCTCGTTGGTTATCCATCCTGCCGCACTCGACCTGCCACATGCGCTCGTGGAGTGGGTCACCATGCTGGTTGTCACTCGTGAGGACGACCGGCGCTGCAAGCTCCGTCCGTCTCAGCGGGCGATGGTGGCACTGGTGTACCTACGAGAGCACACCACTCTGGCGAAGATCGCCGCCGGGTTCGGGATCAGCGAGTCCACCGCCCACGCCTACACCCACGCGGTTATCGACCTGCTCGCCGAACGAGCACCAGGTCTGCTCAAGTCGCTGCGCGAGCACGACCCCGACTTCGTCCTGCTCGGCGGTGCCCTCGCCGAGTGTGACCGGGTCGGCGACGGCCAAGCCGACTACTCCCACAAGCACCGGCGCCACGGCGTGAACGTGCAGGTCGTCACCGACTCAGGCGGCCGGCTGCTGTGGATCTCGCCTGCCCTGCCAGGCCGTACCCACGACCTGACCGCCGCCCGTACCCACCGGATCATCCGGATCTGCGAGCGCGAGGGTGTTCCCATCCTGGCCGATCTCGCGCCCCAAGGCGCCGGGCCGTGGCTGACGACCGGCATCGAACGCAAGCCACTGCAGGAACTCATCCCCCGAGAAGACCCTCAACCGGGCACTGGCCGCAGCACGAGCACCCGTGGAACGCGGTGTCGCGAGCCTGAAGTCCTGGCGGATCTTCCCCAGGTCCCGGTGCAGCCCCAACCGCATGACGTCAATCGCCAAGGCCATCCTCACGCTGGAGAGGCAACTCTGAAAGAGCTCAAGGATCCGGTAGGTGAACGGTCCGCACACCGGCCGGCGGGTGGCTGGATCGACTCCGGCCACCATAGAGCTCACACTGCCGGACGGACAGACTGTGCGGGCCCCTCGACGTCATGCCCCTGGAGGGCCCTGCGGGGAGTCGGGGTCCGGCGGCCTCCGGCCCTGCCGTGCCCGCGTCTCTACGGCCGGGCGTCGGGCTCCGGAGGTACGGCGGCCTCCGCCACCGAGCTTGCCCAGCCCACCATGGCGCGGTCCTCAAGGCCGTCGTGATCGGGCTTCAGAGCGTGGGCACAGTCGTGCCCGTCGTGCTGGATCGACACACCGGTCCACGGGAATGCCGGCCACCAGGGCGATTCGTCACCCACCTCGCCCGACACGGACCAGAACGTGACGAGTTCCCGCCTGCTCTCGGTCAGCCACTTGAAGGCGCCGAGGCGGGCGAGAGGACGGCGGCTCTCGGCGATCCGGGTGCCGTCGCAGGTTCTCAGCGCCCGCCCGCTCGGCTGCGGCCAGTCGTCCACCTCGACGCGGTCGGCCCGCGCGACGGCGATGTCCGCCGTGAAGCGCAGCAGATCGAAGCGGTCGAGAGGTGCCTGGGCGCGGAGACTCGTGTGAATCCTCTCGTCGGGGCCGATCCAGGCGTAGTCCTCGCCGACCGGGCTGACCTGGATCGTCTCCGGGGCGCCGTAGTCGGCGAACGGGTTGACCCGGGCGGCAGCGCCGTAGTTCCCGCCGGTGATCCTCCCGTAGTCCAGCTCCTCAGGAGCGACGGGCGACCGGCCGACCGTGACACGGGTTCCACGGACCTCGTAGAGGGAGGTGAGCATTCTGATGGACGTCTTCCCCTTGTTCTCGACCGATACTGAGAGGCTGAACTCGATGTGGTCGCCGGTCCTCTCGACGTCCTCAATGGCGTTCTCGACCGCGACGACGGGCGGGGCGTTGGACGGTTGGTAGTAGGAGGCGTACCAGAACTGGGGGAGGGCGAGTGCCGCCGCGAAGAGAGTCCCGAGCGCGCCGATTCCGCCCGCGAGCAGGGTCGCCCGGACGGGCCTCTCTTCACTCGCCGCGGGGAGCGGCGCCGATTCGGGCCGGGTGAACCCGTCCCCGTACAGCAGGAGCCCGCGAGCACGCCCGCGATGACGACAAAGACGGCGGAGGCGGCCAGGACTGGCTGGAGGACGAAGTTCGACTGGACTCGGTAGGCGATCCACAGCGCGACCGCGAGAGCCGCTCCGTCGGCGCACCGCACCGTCCAGCGGTAGGGCGCGGTGCTCGTCCCGTGTCGCAGTGCGACCGTGCAGCCGACAACGGTGGCGACACCGGCCACCAGCTCGTAAGGCATCGTCATGCCCCGTGCTGAATAGTTCCCTACAACCTCTTCGTCCGTCCGGATCGACCAGTCGGACGATTCGATCACGTATCCGGTCGATGTCGTGCTTTCGCTTCAGCGACCACTGACGGCCGCCTTGCTCCGTGCACTGCGCAGCCACCACGTGATCCCGACGATGAGTCACAACTGGGAATCGAACAGGCCTACAGTTCTCTGTTGCACAGGTTGGGAACGCCCCTCACCATCCTCGACGTGCCCGATCAGCGGTGGAACAACGCCTTCGAGCAACGACTCGGGGCTCACAGCATCATCTCGTCGGTGATGGTGCTCGCCCCCGCGGGGTCGGACTCGGTGCCCCTCCCACTGGCGGACGCCGTGAACGTCATCTGCCGGGACACCCCGCCGAGGGAACCGGCCGGCTGGATCGTGGCGGAGCGGAGATGGATGAGCTGCGCCTGCTGCTGAGCACCACGGGAGAACCGATGAGCCGACGGGCGCTGCAGGACAGGATCACACGACTTGGCGAACGTCTCACTGCCGGTGGCGTGTCCGTCAACTGCATCACTCAGTGGGGACGTACGGCGTTTCTGGGCCTGAAGGACGTCGGCGACGAGGCCCGCGGTAAGGGCATCGACCGCAGGGGCCGGGTTCCGGTGCTCGACGGACCGGCGACTTGACCGCCTCACGCGCACAGACCCCGCCCGTTTCAGAATTCGGCGGTCTCGTAGCGCATATCAGCGTCGATGGACTCAACCCAGACCTTGCCAAGGCAGCAAGGCAGTTTCGTTGTCCGTGCGGGATGCCGCTCATGATGGCCACCTCTGCCCGCCCCTGCCTTCATCCGAGGATCAGCCATGCCTGCCATGACACCGCCGATCGACGCCGAACTCGCCTCCAGGGTCGACCTCGACACCCTGCGTATCACCCTCACCCATGACGTCATCAAGAAACAGCGCAGCCTGAGCGCGGCGGACCCGACCCTCGAAGCACTGCGCGGCGACGGCGCCTTCGTGATCGAGGAGCACCTGGCCTCGGTGGACGTACCCGCAGACAGGCCGGACGTGCCCGTGCTGGTGTGCCGGCCCGCGGCTGCGGCCGGGCGGCTGCCGGTGCTGTACTACCTGCACGGTGGGGGCATGGTCATGGGCCACGCCCGGCAGAACCTCGACTACGTTCTGCAGCTGGCCGCGGAACTCGATGCCGCCGTCGTCTCCGTCGAGTACCGGCTTGCACCCGAGCACCCCCACCCCGCCGCACTCGAAGACTGCCTGACCGGCTTGACCTGGCTCACCGCACACGCCCAAGACCTCGGTGTCGACCCCGAGCGGATCGTCCTGCTGGGCCTCAGCGGCGGGGGAGCCCTGGCCGCCGGCCTGGCCCTGTACCTGCGCGACCACCTCGACCTGCGCCCGCTGGGACACATGCTGGTCTGCCCCATGCTCGATGACCGCAACAACACCCCCTCGTCCACCCAGTTCGCCCACCTGGGCGGCTGGAATCCCGCGACGAACGAGGCCGCATGGAACCACGTACTGGGCGACCGCCGCGCCACAGCCCATGTGCCGGCCTATGCCGCACCCGCCCGCGCCGAAGACCTCTCGGGCCTGCCTCCGGTCTACCTCGAAGTCGGCGCCGTTGAGATGCTCCGCGACGAAATCGTCACCTACGCCACCCGAATCTGGGCAGCCGGAGGCCACGCCGAACTCCACGTATGGCCCGGCGCCTTCCACGGGTTCGACTTCTTCGCCCCCACAGCTGCCCTCTCCCGCCACGCACGCACCGCCCGGCTCCAATGGCTCCAACGCATACTCACCTGACGTGCAGGACTGATTACCACAGGTAAGAGCCCGAACTTCACCTGCGTGGTCGTCGCGCCCCCGTGTTCCGGGGCAAGACCGTTCAGCCCGTGACGAGCCAGAATCCGGTGGACGGTCGAGGCGGGCAGGCCGAGAACCGGGCCGCTCCGCGCGGGTCCGAGCTTGCGCGACCGGCGCAGATCGCAGACGCGGGCCTCGATCGCGGCCGGAGTGCGGTGCGGCGTCGTCCTTGGCCTGCTGGAGCGGTCGGCCAGGCCCGCCTCGCCTTCGGCCCGCCACCGCCGAACCCATGTATGGGTGGTCGCCCGCGAAATGCCCACCTCGGCAGCGACATGGGTGACGGGACGGCCGGACGTGACTCGTTCGACCAGCAGACGCCTCCCGAAGACCGTCAGCCGGGCATTACGGTGGGACACGAAGACCTCCGTGTGGTGCGTTCCTAGACAGCTCCACCACACCGGAGGTCTTCGCCTTTGATCAAGGCTCCCGTGTCAACAACGCGCGTGATCAATACACCTAGACGCCACCTCCGCGGCCACGCCCCTGCCCTCCTTCACGCAAGGGGGCAAGCCGCCGTGAACGGTTCCGGCAACAGCGGCGCCCTGCAATGCACCTGCATTGCACGGCGCCGCTGCTCTCTGGTGGTGGCGCTGCCGACCCTGTGCGAAGTCAGGCGATCACTGATCGTCGACAGCCGGACCCTCGTCCGGTGCCGTCCGCTCGGTGATACGTGTGGCTACGCCCCTTTTCAGAACCACGTCCGCGGCAACCGATCCGCTGTTCGTGCCCCTCTCCAGTTCGTCGAGGGAGCACCGCGTCGTGGCCCTGGTGCTGTACGTGCCGCACAGCACGCCGGCACCGTAGACGCCTGTGCTGTCCGTGACGAAGAACTGCTGGTCCTTCCCGTTCGCGCTCACGATGTACTTGCCCGGTGCCAGGAACTCGATCGTCCCGTTGGTGAAGGAGCCGCTCACGCCACTTGCGACACCGGCAGGACTCCGTCCCGCCGCGAAGTCGTCGCGGGCGGCGCTGTCGTCCCCTGCCGGATTGCCCGCGTCTTCGGCGGGGGCACCCTGATCGGGCGACCCGCCTGGCTCTCCGACGGCCGATTCCCCATCAGCCGGCTTGCCAGCGTCATCAGTGGAAGAATTCCTGTCGGGTGACGTGCTCGTCCTGTCGGCATCGGATTTCTGATCGGCGGACTTGCCGGCCTCGGAAGAGGCCGTGGCGGCGGCCTTCGTCTCCGTGTCGTCCTGTGAGCAAGCCGTGAGACCACATGCTCCGGAAACCAGAATCGCACCGAGCGCGAGTGCGCGCGCACCCCGCGTGTATCGCATGAAGTATCTCCTGTGAGAAAGGGAGCCGGGGCGACGAGTCCGCCCGCTCCGGTATCGGAATGACGCAATTACCATGCGCAGGTCAGTGGAGCCCGAGAGGCCGAGGGGCCTGAGCCATGACTCTTTCGTCACCACTTATGGCTACGCAGCAAATGAAACGGCGCCCTGGAACCGCCACCTCGGCAATGGTCCGGTCACACGGTGACTGCGCATCTGGCGTAGAACACCGTGCCTCTCGAAAGGAGGCACGGCGGTGCTGAACGAGAATCGAATCAGATGGGTATGGCCGACAGCGTGACTGGCGTGCCGGACAGTGCCTGGCTCACCGGGCAATTCACCTTCGCGTCCTCGGCCGTGGTGACGAACGCGTCGTTGTCGACACCTTCGACAGAACCCTCCACGACGAGATGGATACCGGTGATGCCCTTACCCGGTCGGAACGTCACGTCGGCCGAGGTGACGAGCCTGGTGGGCGGCGTGCCCGCTTCGGTGAGGCCGCGCGAGAGGGCCATGGAGAGGCGACTGGAGTGGGCGGCGGCGATCAGTTCCTCGGGACCGGTCCGTCCGTTCGCCTGCCTCCTCGGCGCACGGGCCCCGAGACCGGCTGCTCACCTGTGCCCGACGAGTCGAAGGTTCGCGATGCCGTTGCCCTCGGGCGGATCGCCGTCCCAGACGGTACGTGCGGAACGCTTGATCGCCATACTGAATCCCTTTGTGCCTTGCTGCGCTTGGAAGATCAAATATGCGGACGGACCACAAAGTACGAAGCATTCGCGCCACGAGGCCCGCGAGTTGCCCGAACGAGCAGTTCTTGAACAATGGGTGAGCTGTTGTCAGCTCACAGCCGTCGGGCGACGGCGATGGGTTCGGCGGAAGGAGGCACGCCCCCCTGGCGTCCGAGTCCCGTCGCCTCCGTTCGTCCGTATCGCCACCCGCCCTGGACTCGCCGGCACCCGTGATCGGAATCGCCGAGGCCGCTGGGGATATCCGGGCACACGGCGACGGTCGGACGTCACCTCACGGACGGCTCGGCCTCCTGCCGGACCTGTGCCGCGGAAGCACCGTTGGACGCGCGACGTGTGAACCGGACCGGTTTCGGACCACACGCTCCCGTGCCGCGCTCTACTCCTTCACACCAATGGCGTCCACCGGACGCGCCCGCAGCATCCAACGTGTGGGAAGCATTGTCCCCGCCACGCTCAGCACTGCCGTGGAGCCCAGGACAGCCAGCCAGCCCCACACCGGGACGGTCGGCCACGGGCCACCGGTCAACGCCGTCGCCACCAGGACCAACGGTGGAACGGACAACAGGACGCCCAGAGCGGCGCCGACGACCACCACCGCCAGACTCTCGCGTCGCATCATGCCCAGCATCTGGGAGCGATTCGTGCCGGTCAGCCTGAGCAGAGCGAACTCCCGTCTGCGCGCTGTGGTGTTCATCGCCTGGGTGTTGATGATGGTGATGGCCGTGTAGGCGATGATCAAACCGACCACCAGGTAGTTCACCCACGCCGTCGCCCGCTGCTCCTCGACCTGGTCATCAGCCGCCAAGGCGCCGGTGACGGTGGTCCCCGGGTAGTCGTGTGCGAGGGCGGAGAGCTGTCGACCGATACCCGTGGCGCCGGGCGCCGACCGCACCAGGACGGACTGGTCCACTCGGTCCGTGGTGTGCGAGAGCAGCAGATCGTGGTCGAAGGTGAGGTCGGCGAAACCGAACCCCCTTCCATAGACGGCGATCACCTTGCCTTCGAACGCCGTCCCGTCGCCCAAGCGCAAGTGCGCTTGGGCGCCGACGTCCAACCCCAGCCATGAGGCCGCTGTCGTGCTGATGGCCACCGTCTCCTGCGACAGAGCGGACAGGTCACCCTGGCGTACGTCCAGGTCGAGCGTGTCGGTCAGAGCACGTGGCTGAACCCCTTGAGCGCTCAGTGACACGGTCTCCTGTTCTCCCAACAGCGAGCCCACGCCGACGGCCTTGGTCCGCACCAGACCCGTCGCCGCTGCCACTCCGCGCAACTCGGCTGCCTTATAGGCAAGTTGCGGAGATATTCCGGTCGGACCGGTCAGTACGTGGTCGGCGACAGTACCGGCACGGATCTCATCGGCGGATTCACTCAGCTGGGTGGTCTGGGTGAAGACGACTGTCGCGCCGAAGGAGACCGCCAGGATGAGTGGGGTGACGGCTCCGGCCAACCGGGCCGCGCCACTGCGCGAGTTGACCGCGGCGAGCCATCCGGTGACACCGGTCCGGCTGAGCAGCGGTGCCAGCAGCCCGATCGCCGTACGGGTCAGGGGCGGACCGAGTACGGCTGCGGTGATCGCGAGCAGTAGGACCAGGGAGTTGGCGAGCCCGACGAGGGTCAGGAAGTCGGCCCTGTAGCCCATCCCCAGGCCGAACACGGCCACGGACAGAACGACCAGGACGGCGCCGGTGACGGCACGGCCCCGACCGAGCCGGGTGGGCTCGGCGGCGGACTCACCCAGCGCCTCGGTGGGGCGGATACGCGCTGCGCGCCGGGAGGCGACGAAGGCAGCCGCCACGGCGGTCACAACGGTCGAGGCGACGGCGATCAGGAACGGGAGCGGGCCGATCACGGGCCTGAAGTCGGGCGGAACGATGCCGCGCCCGGCGAACTGCGCACTGAGCCAGTACACGACGCCGGCCCCCAGCGGACAGGCGATGACGCCCGCGACCATACCCGCTGCCGCCGACTCCGAGGCGATCATGCCGTACATCTGACGTGGCGTGGTGCCGATCGCCCGCAACAACGCCAGCTCACGACGCCGGTGGCGGATCGCCAGCGAGGTGGTGGCGCACACGACGAAGACGGCCACCAGCAGGACGTTGCCGCCGATGGCGGTCGCCAGGTCGACCACGTTGGCCGCGCCGACGGCGACGTCGGCGAACTCGGCCCGGCCGCGATCGCCTCCCGTGTAGACGGCGCCGTGCTTGTCCGTCAGGGTGCGTTCGATCGCTGCTGCGACCGAGGACCGTGATGTTCCTGGAGTGGTGAAGACACCGAAGGCGTCCACTCCGTCGGCCGTGGCGGGGATCAGTCGGTCGAGGGCGGCGTCGGCTGCGAACAGTACCGACTGGCGGGGCGTCCGGCCTCCGTCCAAGGTGACCAGCCCGGCCACCTCGAAAGTGACCGGTGCGGAGACCGTCATGAGCCGGACGGACGAGCCGACCTTGAGGCCACTGCGGGCGGCAAGGTCGGAATCCAGTACGACCTCCTGGGCACCGCGAGGCCTGTGACCGGCGGCCAGGCGGAAGCCACCAAGGCCGAGGCCCTCCCAGTTGTGAACCTGGGGCGACGCACCGTTGTGACCGGTCACCGCACGGTCGCCGTCCAGAAGCCGGACCGTAGCGCCCCGGTCGGCCACCACGGAGGCGACCCCGTCCACGGCTGCCAGGTCATCACCGAGGGACGCGGGCAGCCGGAACCGTTCCGGCAGCGGCTGGGAGCTGCGGTAGGTGAAACCGTCTGCGGACTTCACGTCGAGTTCCGCCTTCTGCCCACCGGCGACGATCACCGACGCCTTCTCGTAGCGCTCGGGCGGCAACGCGGAGCGCAGGCCGGATTCGAGAAGCACTCCGCACGCGCTGATCACCGCCGAGGCCAGCATCAGGGCGACGAAACTCGCGGCGAAGGCCCCCCTGCGGGCGCGGAGCGTCGCGAGCGCGAGACTCAGCATCAGTGGGTCCTCCGCAGCTCGGACATCGCATGCTTGACCAGGTCCGCTGTGGGGCAGTCCATGCGGCGCGCCACCCGCCCGTTGGAAAGGAAGACGACCTGGTCGGTGTGGTGCGCCGCGACCGGGTCATGGGTGACCATGACCACTGTCTGATGCAGGTCGGTCACCGCCTGTCGGAGGAGGTGCAGAACCTCCAGGGCGGTGTCGGGGTCCAGCGCACCGGTGGGTTCGTCGGCGAAGATCACTTCGGGCCGGGTGATCAGGGCACGGGCGATGGCCACCCGCTGCTGCTGGCCTCCGGAGAGCTCGGAGGGACGGCGGCGCAGCAGGCCGGAAAGGCCGACCCCCTTCGTGATGCTTTGGACCGAGGCGCTGTCGGCAGCGGTTCCGGCCAGTCTCAGGGGCAGGGTGATGTTCTGCTCGACCGTGAGGGCGGGCAGCAGGTTGAACGCCTGGAAGACGAACCCGATACGGGTCCTGCGGTACTCGGTCAACCGGGTCTCGTCGAGTTCGGCCAGGTCCTGGCCATTGAGCTGCACGATCCCGGACGTGGGCCGGTCGAGACCTGCTGCACACTGCAGGAAGGTGCTCTTGCCTGAGCCGGACGGGCCCATGACAGCACTGAAGGTGCCGGTGGGTATCCCGATGCTGACGTCGTGGAGCGCTACGGCGGCCGACTCCCCGTGACCGTAGCGCTTGGTCACCTGAGTCAGTCGTACGGCGCTGCCGGTCGTGGGGGCAGGGGGGAGAGCCGGTGTCTTCCGGCTGCGTGCTCCGAGCATGGGGTCCTCGCTGGGTGATGCGGTGAGTGGTGCCTCCAGTCCATCGGCGGGCAGGCCTCCGGTCCTCCGCCCTCACGTCGAATCCGCGCCTCCTCCCGTCGGCGGAGGCGGGTGGAGGGTTCGGTCCCCAGGAGGAGCGAACCGGGCTGCTCTCGGGGAACGACCCGTGGTCCTCCTCCTCCAGGAGGGGGCAGCAGGGAGGAGGGTGTGGTGGACGGCTCCACCTCGGGGACGGCGGTACGAGCGACAAGTCGATCTAGTGTTGACGCATGAAAGCGATGAGGTCCCTGGTGGGGCGCGGCCTGCCGGCCGCACTGACCGACATGGGGCTGGCCGTCCTGGCCGCAGGGGGCTGCCTCCTGCTGCCCGAGGTGATCCCGGCGGGCGGCCAGTCCCTGCGGTCCCCCGACACCCAGTGGCTCGTCCTCGTGCTGCTGACAGCGTTGCCCCTGGCGGTGCACCGCAGGCTTCCACTGGCTTGCCTGCTCGTGACGGCGGCGGCTGCGAGCACGCTGCAGGGGCTGTCGTACGTCCCGCAGCTCGCAGGACCGGAAGGCACGTCGATCGGCCCGACCTACCTGGCCGTGGCCACGGCGGTGTTCCTCACGGCCATGCGTCGCGGGCCCTGGGTCACCACCGCCGTGGCAGCGGTGTTCATCCCGCTCGACTCCCTGGTGGAAGCGCTCCTCGCGCCCGGAGGGCACCGGATCGCCGCTTTCCTGACCGTGGCTGTCCTCCTGCTCGCGGCCTGGGCTCTCGGCCGCCTGGCCAGGGCGCGGGGCGCGATCAGGGATGAGGCAGTGGAGCGAGCGGCCGCGCTGGAGCGTGAGCAGGCCGCCAACGCCCGCGCGGCGGTGATGCACGAACGGGCCCGTATCGCCCGGGAACTGCATGACATCGTCGCCCACAACGTGAGCCTCATGGTCGTGCAGACCATCGCCGCCGACCGGGTGCAGGACCGCACCCCCGAGAAGGCCCACGAATTGCATGCGGCGGTCGAACAGACCGGTCGGGACACGGTCACGGAGTTGCGTCGGCTCCTGGACGTTCTGCGTACCGACGAGGAGGCCGAGGCGGACCCTTCCAAGGAACCGCCGCAGCCGACCGTGGACGCCCTCCCCTCACTGATCGAATCGGTACGTGCCACCGGCCTGGACGTCGACTACCGGGTGACGGGCACACCGGTCGCCCTGCCGGCCGGAACCCATTTGACGGCCTACCGTGTCGTCCAGGAGGCACTGACGAACACGATGAAGCACGCCGGCCGGACCCGGGCGCGCGTGAGGGTCGCTTGGGAGGACGGTTCGGAACGCCTCACGATCCGCGTCTGTGACGACGGCCCGGTCGGCACCGCACCTGCCCAAGGCCCTGCGGCGCCCGCATATGGGACCGGCTACGGCCTGGTCGGCATGCGCGAACGCATCGCAGCGGTGGGCGGCAGCTTGCACACCGGCGTACGGCCGGGTGGAGGCTACTGTGTCCATGCCGTCCTGGACCCTGCCCTGACCCCGAAGAGCATCCCGATGAAGGGAACCGAACCGCATGCCGCCCATCAGCGTTCTGCTGGCTGACGACCAGCCCATGATCCGGACCGGTTTTCGGCTCATCCTGGAGGCGGAAGGGGACATCGAGGTCGTGGCGGAGGCATCCGACGGCCGGGAAGCGGTCGCGGAGACCGGGCGGACGGCTCCCGACGTCGTCCTCATGGACATCCGGATGCCACACATGGATGGTGTCGAGGCCACTGAGCTGATCATCCGGAGCAATCCGTCCAGCCGTGTCATCATGCTCACCACCTTCGATCTGGACGCGCACGTGGTCGACGCGCTGAGGGCAGGAGCCAGCGGGTTCCTGGTGAAGGACGGGCCTGCCGATTCCCTGGTGGAGGCGATCCGCACGGTGGCCACCGGCGACGCCGTGCTCGCTCCACGCGTCACACGTCGGCTCCTGGACCGGTTCGCCAACATGCCGTCGGACACCTCACCCGCCGTGCCGCCGCGGCTCGACGCCCTGACAGCGCGCGAGCTGGACGTACTGCGGGCTCTGGCCCGCGGGCTGTCGAACGCGGAGATCGCGCGTGAACTGAGCATCGGCGAGACGACCGTGAAGACCCACGTCGCCCACATCCTGGACAAGTTCCGTCTGCGTGACCGCGTGCAGGCCGTCGTCCTCGCATACGACTGCGGACTGGCGACTCCCAGCTCGACGCCCACGAACGACTCCCGCTGAAGCCGGCCGCCCACCTGCCCCCCTACCCTTCCGTGAACGCCACTCGTGGAGAGCAGCGGTGGGTTGAATGCGAGCTGAAGGTGAGCACTGCTCCGGCCACCGTGGATATGTCCCCTCGATGGGCTGGTGGGACCCTGGACGCGCCAAGCGCTCCTCACTTGCCGACGACTGCGGCGCGTGCGCCACCGATGATTGGGAAAGCCCGTGGACATAACAGTTCTTCTCGCCGTCATCCTGGTCGGCATCGTGACTACCGCAGCGGTGGAGAGCAGGATGGGCCGGCTGGACAGGCGAATCCGCCACCTCGAACGCAAGCTCGACCTCTTGCTGGAGCATTGGCAGGTGCGGGATGACGATCCCCGGCTCGCCGAAGTGACGGCGCTGATGCGGCAGGGACAGGACATCGCCGCGATCAGGAAGTACCGGACGATCACCGGTGCCGACCTGCTGGAGGCAAAGCAAGCGGTGGACAGGATGAACCGGGGACCGGGTGAGGCACAGTAACCGCACCGGTCCGCGACACAGTCCTCGACGGAGGCGGCCCCGGTTCATGGGTGTTTTCATCCCGCCTCAGTCGCTGTGCCACGCGCCTGTTCCCCGTCATCCCCCATGGCCGGGGAGGCTCACGGAACCGTCTTCACGACCGCGGGTTCGCTGTCCTGTGTACCGGGATTCCGGGGCCGCCCATTCGCCCGGCCGGAGACCCTGGCCCTCAGTCGGGAACGCGGCCCCGCGCCTCCCACAGCCAGTCCCGTTCGCGCACCTCGTCGAAGCCCCGCGCCAGGTCCTGAGGGCCCTGCATCGGAATGACCCGGCACCGCAGCAGCGGACTCACAGCAAGGCCGTCGGGGGCGAGTCGGTTGCGCAGATGACGTCCCACGCCTCGGTCACCACCGGGTCGGCCTTCCTCGTGGCGGCGTCGGGAGAATCGACCCGCAGCCAGGCCATGAAGCCCAGCAGTTCGTTCGAGCTGTAGCGCAGCGCTTCAACTTCCGCGAAAGCGGCCAGGAAGGACGATCGTTCAGGCTCAGTGCCGCCGCGCCCGTAGGTGCGTCAGCGTCGGCGCTCCCACCGGGATTCGCTGTACGTACTGGTCGACGTCCTTGCGCGCGGGATACAGGCAGGCCGGGGCGGGTGTGGGATGACCTCGCCACAGGCGGATGCGGAGCAGGCGGGCACCCGGGGCGTGGCACGGCGGTCGCGCGTACGTGATTCCCGGCTTCTGCCCCGCGTACGTCGCTTCCCCGCCCGCTGTCAGTCGTGTGCGGAGTCCGTCTCGACCCCTTTCCAGTCCAGAACGCGCATGCGCTCTCCTTGGGCCCCGAACAGACTCAGGAACTCGGCGGGCTGGTCACCCGCGTTACTGAAGGCATGCGGGAGGCTTGTGTCGAACTCGGCAGCTTCCCCCGCTTTGAGTACGAGTTCCGCCGAGCCCGCGGTGATGCGTAGCCGTCCGTACAGCACGTAGATCCAGTTGAAACCCTGGTGAGTGTTCAGTTCGGGTGCGTCCGCAGCGCGCGGGTCCACCGGCAGAACGTGTTTGTGCGCGTGTGGTCCTCCGTAGTGGCGCACCAGTGGGATGACCGTCCGGCCCCCCTGCCGCAGGGAAGCCGGACGCAGATGGATCCGCGGATCCCCCGTCGGCGGTGCGCCCACCAGTTCGTCCAGCGGGACGTTGTACGCGGCCGCGAGCGGCAGCAGCAGATCGAGGGTGTACTTGCGTTGCCCTGATTCGAGCCGCGAGAGCGTGCTCGGGGAGATGCCACTGATGTCGCTGATGTCGTCCAGAGTGGCGCGGCGCTCATGCCGAAGCGCGCGCAGCCGCTCACCGACCGCGACCAGGATGCTGCCCATCTCTTCGTTCTTCACCCTCACATCTTGCCGCTCCGGCAAGACGCCTTGGAAACCCCCGCGGCCCGACCACACGATCATCAACCGAACGAAAGGACTCACCATGACCGACGAACACTTCGCGTATGACGCCGTCATCATCGGCGGGGGCGCGGCCGGGCTCAACGCAGCACTCACGCTCGGGCGGGCCCGGCGCTCCGTGCTGATCGTCGACGCAGGACAGCAGCGCAACGCGCCCGCACGAGCGATCCACAACTATCTGGGTCACGAGGGCATCGCGCCGCACGATTTCCTGAGCCTCGCAGAGCGCGAGGTCTCACGCTTCGGGGTACGGAAGGTCTCGGGGTCGGTCGTCTCCGCGAAGCGGGAAACAGGCACCCATTTCATCCTCGCCCTCGACAGCGGCGACGTCGTACGCGCACGCAGGCTGCTCCTGGCCACGGGACTCGTGGACGAGCTGCCCGACGTCCCCGGCATCGCCGAACGTTGGGCCCGCGAGGTCTTGCACTGCCCCTACTGCCACGGCTGGGAGGTTCGTGAACAGCCCATCGGCGTCCTTGCGACGGGGCCGGCGGGAGTGGAACAGGCGTTGCTGTGGAGCCAGTGGAGCGACCGGGTCACCCTGTTCGCGCACACGGGGCCTGAACTGGACGCCCACGCGCGGGCACGCCTGGCCGCTCGCTCCGTTCAGGTGGTGGAAGGAGAGGTATCGGCGTTGGACGTGGTGGGCGACAGGTTGGTCGGGGCCCTTCTTGCGGACGGCCGGCGCGTGGATCTCACCCACCTCGTGGTCGCACCTCGCTTCACCGCACGCGTCACAGGGCTGTCCGAGTTGGGTCTGGCGGTTACGGACTGGGAGATGTTCGGGCAGGTGGCAGGGGGCTACGTTGCCGCGGACCCGCAGGGCGCGACCGCCGTGGCCGGCGTCTTCGCTGCGGGCAATGTCACCAGCGTCACCGAGACCGTCATCGGCTCCGCCGCCGGCGGGCTGCGGGCGGCGGCAGGTCTCAACCTGGACCTCATCCGCGAAGACACCCAACGGGCGATGACCGCCTGACGGAGCGCCCGCTCCGGCTTTCGCCGTCGGGGCCGGAAGCCGGAGCACCTTCAAACGCCCCGGTCTCGTCTCGGCACGTTCACGACAGCCATCCTCCGATGACCTGACCCGCGCACGTTCACCCGGGGCCGCCGTCACCGCCTGCCGCTCCTCTGCTCGGGGGAGTGCCACCGCCTCCTCCGTACGGACGGGGCTGGAAGGGGGAGGCGGGGCAGATTTTCCTCCCGGAGGCGCAGCTCCAGGTTCTCACGTGTGGACGTGCGAGGTCGGCGGGGCTCGCCCCCGCACTTCCGCCGCGTTCGACGCGAACGTCCTGGGGCGCCGACCCAGGAACAAGCACCAGCCTGCACGGGAGTCCCCCCGCGTCCGGAACTTCGACGTACTGACACGCTGCCCGGCCATGGAGCCGACTCGCGTCGAACCGCCATGGCCTCATTCACTTCGAGAAGAAGGCGACATCATGTCCGAGATGATCAACGAAGCAGCCGGGGGGTTGCCCTCCTCGTTTTCTCACACCGCTTTGATTGTGGAGAACATCGAAAAATCGGCAGACAGGTTCGGGGAGGTCTTCGGGATCTCCATCGGAAGTGCCCAAGAATACTCCTTCCCGATCGCCCGGATATCCGGCGAGAACACACAGGCAACGTTGCGGATGAGTGCTTCGCTCACCCAGGAGCCCTACTTCGTCCTCATAGAGGCCGTGGACGGGCCGGGGAGTGTGGTCAGCCGGGACCAGGTGGGTTCGCTCGCTTACTGGGGCTGGTGGGAGACCGACACCGCGGAGCGCTTGCGGAAGCTCGGCGCGGAGGGTGTCGGGATCGCCGCGACGTACGCCACTGCGCCGGACTCGCCCCCTGACATGATCCTCACGGAGCCGGATCTCTGCGGAACCCGCATCTGCTATGTGGCGTCGGCGCTGAAGGACCGGATGACCGCGGAAGCCGAGCGCGCGGGGCTCAACGGGCCTCTGCCCGAGTCCTATTACCACGTGGGCATGGTCGTCCCGGACATCGATGCAGCGATCCAGCAATGCGCCAGGGTGCTCGAAGTGCCCTTCACCGCCGCGGCCTGGACCGAATCCCCGCACCAGGAGGAGGGGGACACGGTCCATACGTCGTTCCGGCAGCGCCAGGCGATATCCCGTACCCGCGAGCCGTACGTCGAACTCATCGAAGCCGTCGGTGACGGCGTGTTCGGCCCTGCTCGCGCAGGCACTTTGATGTACTACGCCTGCTGGGAAGCCGACATGAAATCCCGAATCGCAAGGCTCGCTTCCCAGGGCTTCGACATGGACGCAGTGATACGCATGGACGCCGACTCCGATCCGATCGCGGTCATCACCGCGTACGACGGGACCGGAATCAGACTGGAACTGGCCCACCCCGCCGCCAAGCCGGTGATGGAGCATTGGGCGAACACGGGCAAGCTCCCCGAATTCTGATCCCGGATCCGGCACGGTCCGTTTCCGGACCGACGCACGGTCGGCGAACGGAGGGACACACACCTGGGCGGTGATCCTGCCGGCCCGTCGCGAAGGCGCAGGCGGAAGCGACGGGGCCCGCCGGTCGCCAGGTGCCCATCCACTCGACGAATCGGGTTGGGGCATACCCGCAGACGGGCACACGTGGTCGCCGCAGCCGCAGCCGCAGCCGCACGAGCACGTCGCGGCCCGCAGAGCGTCCTCAGGAGACCGTCGGGGGAGGCGTGCCGCCGAAGACGCTGCGGATCCACACCTCGGCGAGTGCGGCGACTCGCTGGTCGTCGGGAACCCGGGGCTCCATGCCGAGGAGAGCTGCGTACAGATTGCGCTCGCTCATCCAGACCAGAGTGGTGGCGAGCGTGGCGGCAGGCGTGCCCGCCGGGGCACGGCCTGTCGCGCGTTCATGTTCGATCCACGCCGTGGCCGGTTTGATGAACAACTCGAGCAGACCGGTGTAGACGCCTTGCAGTTCCGCGTCCGACGCCATGGCATCGGACGCGGCCAGCACCACTGCAGCGTGTTCACGCCAGAGAGCCAGGATCTCGGTGTAGTTGGACTCGAACGTACGCTGGGGCGCCGGGTCCGCCTCGGTGGTGCCGAAGCCCCGCAGTGCAATCTCAAGCTTGTCGTGCATGACCCGTTCGAGGAGCGCGGCGAGCAGGGAGTGCTTCGTGTCGAAGTAGAAATAGAAGGTCGGGCGCGAGATGCCCGCCTTGGCCGCGACCTGCCCGACAGACATCTCCGCGAACGGCTTCTCCGCCAACAGTGTCTCCGCTGCGGTGAGCAGCGCCTCCAGACGCAGATCTCCCCGACTGGCGGAACGCGTCCAACTGCGGGCCCCTGCCTGGGGCGACTCTTGCGACGCGTAGGCGTCGGGACGTCGGGCTACCACGTTCGTTCCTCTCCCTTTGCCGCTCCTGCCGTATGCGAAAAACGGCGTCCGCCGACGTGGAGTCGGTCCAATGGTAGCCAGCGGAGGACGCCACCCCGCCTCCTCCCCGGACCTGTGCCCAAGCGGGGACCTGGGCAGGGAGTGCTCGACATAGGCGAACCAACAGGTGTTGGTTTAAGGTGACACCTGTCGATCGTGCCCGCGCGCAGTGCGCGGGCGCCCACCCCCATGGAAAGAAGCTGCATGTGGCAACCATTCTGATCACCGGCGCGTCCGACGGCCTCGGCCGGGCGCTGGCAGAGGATCTCGCGGCGGACGGACATCGTCTGCTGCTGCACGGCCGCAACCCGCAGCGGCTGGCCCAGGTGGCCGCGGTCACGGGCGGGGAGACGTTCACCGCCGATTTGTCGTCCCTCGCCGCGACGAAACAGCTCGCGGCCGACATCCGGGCCCGGCACCGTGGCCTCGATGTCCTCGTGAACAACGCGGGTGTGGGCTTCGAGGGGGGAAGCACTCTGCGGGAGACGTCGGCGGACGGCTACGAGCTGCGCCTGGCCGTCAACTATCTGGCCCCGGTACTGCTCACCCGCGAGCTGTTGCCCCTCCTGCGCGAGGGGACGGCCGCACGCGTCGTCAACGTGGCCTCGGTCGGCCAGCAACTACTCGACTTCGACGATCCGCAACACGAGCAGCACTTCACCCAGGCCGACGCCTACTGCCGCTCGAAGCTCGCCCTGATCAGCCATACGGTCGACCTCGCGGAAGAACTGGCCGCCTCGGGTATCACGGCGAACGCCGTCCATCCCGCGACCTTCATGGCGACGACGATGACGAGGAAGTCCGGCATGCCGACCCAGGAACCCCTGGAGAAGGGGGTGGCGGCCACGCGGCGGCTCGTGGACGCATCCGAGCTCGCCGGGACGACCGGTGCCTACTTCCACAGCGAAGACGAGGCTCAGCCGTCGGAACCGGACGCCCTCACCACCGCATACCGACAGCGCCTCGCCGCGCTCACCCAGAGCCTGCTCGCAGCCGCCGGCGTCTGATCTCCCCCACACCGCCGCCCCGTGTGCGCCGGCTCACGCGTCGGCCCGGTGGCTCCCATCGCGGCGGCGCCCCCGCGTCTCCGAAACCCAGGGACTGTGCACCATCCGCACACCCCTCATCCGCACACCTCCCGAAGGAGCATTCATGGCCCGCACCTACGTCAGCGCCGTCGTCCCCGCACCCGTCGATGCGGTATGGCAGGTGGTACGCCCCTTCGACACCCTGCCTCAGTGGCACCCGGCCATCGATTCGAGCGTTCTGGAAGGAGACGGGGCCACCACGGTCGGCGCTGTGCGACGCCTGCGCTTCGCCGACGGGGCCACCACCGTGGTCGAGCGTCTGACTGCCCTCGACGACACCGCTCGTAGTTTCACCTACGAACTCGTCGAGCACCCCTTCCCCGTCCGCCGCAGCGTCTCCACGCTGCGCGTTCTTCCCGTGGTGGACACCGACGAGGCGTTCGTCGAGTGGTCGGCCGAATCGGAGGAGGACGCCGTCGAATCCGCCGGCGCGCAGGCCCTCGTGGAGGGGCTGTACGGCAGCGGTCTGGCCGCGCTCCAGCAGCTCTTCACCGCGTCTCCGTCACTCCGGGAGACGTCCGCCGGCTGACCGGAGGACAGAGGCGTCCGAGCACCTGCCCGCCGCTCTGCTCCCCGGCCCTCGGTCCGCCCCACCGCGGGCCGAGGACGGTTCGGGCGGTTCGGGGCCGCGCGGACACCGGGCGCGACCCCGGGCACGCGAGCGCAGCGGGGGTATCACCACCCGCTCAGGCAGGTGCAGAACTTCGGCTTCCCGTCAGAGGTAGCCGAAGTTCTGCGTCCACACCGGCCCGAGCGCGGTGAAATGCACGCCCACGCCGAGCGCCTGGACATCCTTGTTGAGGATGTTCATCCGGTGTGCCCGGGGCTGTTCATCCACGCAGTCATCAGGTGGACGACCAGGCGGCGCGGTGGGGTCCGCCGGTAGTGGGCCGCCGTCGAAACGGCGGCGACCGCATCGCCCGCAAGGGAGCCGAGTCCAGCGAACGGTTCGGACCACCGGCGGTGGGCCGTTGAACGCCCCGTCCCGGCTGACCGGCTACCGCCGCCTCAGCCACCGCTACGAACCAGCCCCCCCGCACCTGCCCGGCCCTCCTCGGCCTCGCCGCAGCCCTCGGCTGCCGTGAACGACTCGCCCGGCCCGCCCCGTGGGGCGCGGTCTCAGCGGGGCGCGAAGTTCCGTACGTAGCGGCGCTGCCAGGGGGTCTCCACCGCCCGCGGGTGGTAGCCGGAGCGGACGAACGCCACCGCCTCGTCGGCCGGGACTCCGTCCAGGACGGCCAGGCAGGCCAGCGCCGTTCCGGTGCGGCCCATCCCGCCGCCGCAGGCCACCTCGACCCGTTCGCCAGCGGCCCGGCTCCACACCTCCTGGAAGAGGTCCCGGGCCGCCGCCCGGTCCGCCGGGAGCCGGAAGTCCGGCCACCGCAGCCACCGGGACTCCCAGGGGACCGCGGGAGGGGTGCGGCCCAGCAGATGGACCGCGAAGTCCGGCCCGGGGCCCGGGGGCAGCGGATGGCGCAGGCCCCTGCCCCGTACCAGCCGCCCGGAGGGGAGGGCCAGGACGCCGGGGTCGGAGGCGTTCCAGAGTTCGGTCACGGGGCTCAACCTAACGGCTCCGGGCAGCGGCTGTGACGCCGTCGCCCGGGGAGGGGGAGACGTCAGGCGGAGACGGCGACCGGGGCGTCGTCGGTACCGGCGGCTTCCGCGCCCGACGCCGTCCGGCGCGCGCCCTTGAGCAGGACGACGAGACCGGCCGCCACCAGCGTCCCGGCGGCGATGGCGAGCAGGTAGAGGAACGGCTCACCGATCAGCGGGACGACGAACACTCCGCCGTGCGGGGCGCGCAGGGTGGCGCCGAACGCCATCGACAGCGCTCCGGTGACCGCGCCGCCCGCCATCACCGACGGGATGACCCGCAGCGGATCGGCGGCCGCGAAGGGGATCGCGCCCTCGGTGATGAACGAAGCGCCCAGCACCCAGGCCGCCCGGCCGTTCTCCCGCTCGGTCTTCGTGAACAGCCGGGCGCGCACGGTGGTGGCGAGCGCCATCGCCAGCGGCGGCACCATCCCGGCCGCCATGACCGCGGCCATCACCTTCAGGCTGCCCGGCGTCGGGTCGGCGAGACCGCCGACCGCGAAGGCGTACGCCACCTTGTTCAGCGGGCCGCCCATGTCGAAGCACATCATCAGCCCGAGCACGATGCCGAGGATCACCGCGTTGGAGCCCGAGAGTCCGTTCAGCCAGTCCGTGAGGGCGTTCTGCAGCGACGCGATGGGCTTGCCGACCACGATGAACATCAGGAAGCCCACGACCGCCGACGCGATCAGCGGGATCACCAGCACCGGCATGATGCCGCGCAGCGTCGCGTGGACCGGAACCCGTTGGACGGCCATCACCACCGCACCGGCCAGCAGACCGGCGACCAGGCCCCCGAGGAACCCGGCGTTCACCGTGAGCGCGATGGCCCCGCCGACGAAACCGGGCACCAGGGCCGGCCGGTCCGCCATCCCGTACGCGATGTACCCGGCCAGCACCGGCACCAGGAAGCCGAAGGCCGCCGAGCCGATCTGGTTCAGCAGCGCGGCCCAGCTGTCCGCCTCGCCCCACACGAAGTGGTCGGCCACCGACGCGGCGTCCGCTATCCCGTAACCGCCGATGGCGAACGACAGGGCGATCAGCAGGCCGCCCGCCGCGACGAACGGCACCATGTAGCTCACGCCGGACATCAGATACGTACGGAGCCGGACGCCGAAGTGCGCGTGGTCCGCGCCGGAGCCGTCCGTCTCCCCGACGTCCTCCCCGCCGTCGCCCTCGGGCCCGGTGGCGGCCTCTCCGCGCTCCGCCTTGCGACGTGCTTCGGCGATCAGTTCGGCGGGCCGGTTGACGCCCGCCTTCACCCCGACGTCCACCAGCGGCTTGCCGCGGAAGCGGGCCTTCTCCCGGACCTCCACGTCATGCGCCCAGATCACCGCGTCCGCGCCCGCGATCACGGCGGGGTCCAGCTTCGTGAAGCCGGCCGACCCCTGGGTCTCCACCGCCACCTCGACCCCCTCGGCGCGGCCTGCCGCGACCAGGGACTCGGCTGCCATGTAGGTGTGCGCGATGCCGGTGGGGCAGGAGGTGACGGCGACGATCCGGAAGGGCGCGTCCTCGGCCGTCCCGGCGGCCTCCGGGTCCCCGGCAGGCTCCGCCCCGCCCTGCTCGGGTTCCTGTCCGGCCGAGGGCGCCGGCTCCTCGCCGCGGATCAGCGCGGCCACCGCCGCCGGGTCCGTTCCGGCGCGCAGGGCGGCGGTGAACTCCGGGTCCATCAGCCTGCGGGCCAGGCCCGACAGGATGGTGAGATGGTCGTCGTCGGCCCCGGCCGGGGCCGCGATCAGGAAGATCAGATCCGCCGGACCGTCGGCCGCACCGAAGTCGATGCCCGCCGGGCTGCGTCCGAAGGCCAGCGTCGGGGCGTTCACATGTTCGCTGCGGCAGTGCGGGATGCCGATGCCCCCGTCCAGGCCGGTCGGCATCTGCGCCTCGCGGGCGGCGACGTCGGCCAGGAAGCCGTCGAGGTCGGTGACGCGGTGCGCGGCCGCCATCCGCTCGGCGAGCGACCTCGCGGCGGCGTCCTTCGTTGCTGCGGCCAGATCGAGGTCGACCAGGTCCGCGGTGATCAGCTCACTCATCGCGGTACTCCTTGCTCGGGGACCGCCGGGCGGCGGTTCGGGGGACGGTGCGGCGACCGTGGACGGGCGGGGCCCGTAACCACGGTGCGACGGCGCGGGGGAGGCGGGGGCAGGAGGGTCATGGGGCGGGTTCCGTCAGCGCCCGATCCAGCGGCACATGGGAGGTCGTCACGACCGAGGGAAGGTCGAGATCGGCCGGGGCGGGCATGAGGCTTCCGGCGAGCTGTACGGCCGCGGCCCCGTGGGCGACGGCGGAGGCCAACGCCACCGGGCCCAGCCCGCCCGCGGCGAGGAAACCGGCCAGGGAGGCGTCCCCGGCGCCGACGTTGCTGCGTACGGCGGCCACCGGTGCGGTGGCGAAATGGGCGCCCCCCGCCTCCACCAGCAGTTGTCCGTCCGCGCCCAGACTCGCCAGTACGGACCGGGCGCCGCGCCCGCGCAGCTCCTCGGCGGCCTCGAGCGCGTCGCCCACGGTCACGAGCGGCCGGCCCACCGCTTCGGCCAGCTCCTGGGCGTTGGGCTTGATCACGTCCGGCTCCTGTGCCAGCGCGGCGGTGAGCGCCGCGCCGGAGGTGTCCAGCGCGATCCGCGTACCGGCCCGGTGGCTCCGCTCGACCAGTTCCGCGTACCACTGCGGCGGCAGCCCGCGCGGCAGGCTTCCGCAGCAGGCGATCCAGTCCGCGGCCGGAGCGTGGACCCGTACCGCGTCGAGGACCTCCTCCGCCTCGGCCGGACTCAGCTCGGGGCCCGCCGCGTTGACCTTGGTGAGCGTGCCGTCGGGTTCGACGAGCGTGACGTTGACCCGGGTGCTCCCCGCGATCGGCACCCCGGCGGCCTCGATGCCGAGTTCACCGAGCAGCCGGGTGAGCAGCGCGCCCTCCGGGCCGCCCACCGGGGCGACCGCAACGGTGCGGCGCCCGGCGGCGGCGACCGCGCGGGAGACGTTGACGCCCTTGCCGCCGGGGTCGACGCGGTCCGCCGTGGCGCGCAGCACGGTGCCGCGGCCCAGGCCGGGCAGTTCGTAGGTGCGGTCCAGGCTGGGGTTGGGGGTGACGGTGAGGATCATGCGCGTACCACTTCCGTGCCCCGGCTCTCGATGGAGCGGGCGTCGTCGGGGCTGAGGCCCGTGTCGGTGATGAGCAGGTCCACATCGGTGAGGTCCCCGAAGCGGGCGAAGTGCTCCTGTCCGAACTTCCCGGAGTCGGCGAGCAGGACGACCCGGCGGGCCGCCCTGATCACCGCCCGCTTCACGGCGGCCTCGGCCAGGTCGGGGGTGGTCAGGCCGCTGCCGGGGGAGAAGCCGTTGGTGGCGAGGAAGACCACGTCGGCGTTGACCTCGGCGTACGCGCCCAGCGCCCACGCGTCGACCGCCGCGCGGGTACGGGGGCGGACCCGGCCGCCCACCAGGTGCAGCGCCACGCCGGGGTGGTCGGCGAGCCGGGCGGCCACCGGCAGTGCGTGCGTCACCACGGTCAGCGCCGTGTCGACGGGGAGCGCGGCGGCGAGCCGCACGGTGGTGGTCCCGGCGTCGACGATCACATTGCCCTCGGCTGGCAGCTCGGCGAGAGCGGCCCGGGCGATGCGGTCCTTCTCGTCGGCGGCGACGGCGTCGCGCTCGGCGAGGTCGGGTTCGAAGCCGAGCCGGCCGGCAGGGATCGCCCCGCCGTGGACACGGCGCAGCAGCCCCGCCCGGTCCAGGGCCTTGAGGTCGCGCCGGACGGTCTCGGCCGTCACCTGGAACTCCTCGGCGAGCGACAGCACGTCGACCCGGCCGCTCTCCTGGGCGAGGCGGAGGATCTCCTGCTGACGCTCCGGTCCGTACATGTGGGTTTGCTTCCGTTCGATGCCCGACTGTGTGGATTCATGCTCACGTTACGGCTGCGGCGCAGGAATGTAAACAGAATCGGGCAGGAATGGGCGTGAACGGAGCGGAGGGGAGGCGCAGGGATGGGGAGCGGCGCGCACACGGCCGGGCGGGGCGCACCGGTGTACGGTGCGCCCCGCCCGGTGCGTACGGTCTCGGGGAGTACGGACCTGTGCGTACGGTCCCGGTGAGTACGGACCTGTGCGTACGGTCCGGCGGGCCCGGACCGGTCAGGGCGTTTCGGGGGCGTCCTCGCTCAGGGGCCGGGCGAGAAGCGGAGCCCCCGGCGCCTGGTGACCGCCGCTGGCGAGCATGCGGACCTCGCCCCGGTCGCTGATCTCGGCGCGGACGATCCCCGTCTCGTCCTCGTACACCGGGAAACCGCCCGCCCCCAGCCGGTCGGTCAGCCGGACGCGGACCACGTCGTCAGCGGCGCCGGACATCTGGAAGATGAGCTCGTAGCGTTCGGTGTGCACCGTGTTTTCCATGACGGCCTCCCGGCCGGACGCGAGACGATACGGCCCTGCCGCCATTGTTCCGCACCCCGGCGCTCCTCGCCTGGGGAGCGACGGCCATCGGGCGGACCGGCCCGGTCGATCGGGTGACTCCGCCCGGTAGGGCAATATGACCGGCGGCTGGGGCGGTAGTCATGCGTGCATGAGACTTGAGCCTCGACGAACGAACAGTGCCTCCTTCCGTTCCCGCACCCTCAAGGCGGTCGGCGCCCTCTCCCTGGCCGCCGCCACGGCCGTTCTGATGACCGGATGCGGCCAGAGCTCGGACAGCTCCACGAGCGCGACCACCTCCGAGGCCGCGAAGGTCGTCCCGCAGAAGCAGACGACGTCGCCCTCGGCCAGCGCCGAGCTGACCGAGGACCAGCAGGAGCGCAAGAAGGCACTCGACGAAACGAAGGTCAGCTTCGAGGACGCCGCCGGGACGGCCGTCGGCGAGGTCGCCGGCGGCAAGCTGGTCGAGCTGGACCTGGAAGGCGTGGACGACGACGACAACGGCCAGAGCCCCAGCCCGTCCGGCTCCGGCAGTCCCACGGGCTCGGCGAGCCCCACGGGCTCGGCCGACCCCAACGGCTCCCCGAGCCCGAACGGGACCGGTTCGCCCAGCCCGAGCCCCGGGGCCGAGGGCCCGGTCTGGGTCGCGGACGTCGCGGAGAAGGACGGCACGATCCACACCGTCCGGATCAACGCGGTCGACGGCAAGGTGATCGAAGCCCGCGTCGACGCGGACCAGGACGCCGACGACAAGAAGCAGACGGCCGACCTGCTGGCGCAGGCCACCCAGACCCCGCAGCAGGCGGCCAAGGTCGCCACCGAGAAGAAGAAGGGGACGGTCACCTCCGTCGGCCTCGACGACAACGACGGCAAGGGCGTCGTCTGGCAGGTCGACGTGGTCGGCTCCGACTGGAAGAAGACGACCTTCGACGTGGACGCCAAGAACGACACCATCGTCCGCGAAGAGACCGACAAGGACTGACCACCGCCCTGCCCGGACGAAGAAGGGGCACGCCGGACGCCCGGCGTGCCCCTTCCTCGCGCTCCCGGCGCTGTGTATGCCCGCAGCGTGCCGGACAGCCGGCTCCTCCGGAGGCCCGGGGCGGACGCCGCGCGGATCACGGTCGGCGGGCAGCCGCCCGACGCGGTCCCCGGACCACTCGTGGAGCCGAGCGCTCAGAGCGCCTGGGAGCAGCCACCGCTCAGGTCCAGGACGTACCGCCGGCCGGGACGGTCACCGAACATGACGTCCTCGACCGGCTCGAACCCCGTACGCGCCAGCACCGCGCGCGAGCCCGCGTTGTCCAGTGTCGTCTCGGCGCGCAGGGAGGTGAGCCCGTACTCCCGGACCGCCAGGACACAGATCTGCCGGACCGCCCAGGTGGCCAGCCCCCGCCCCGCCGCCTTCTCCGCCATCCGGTAGCCCAACTCGGCCGAACCGTCCCGCACCTCGAAGAGGTTGACGCGGCCGAGGACGCCACCGTCCCCGTCCTCGACGACGTGGAAGTGGTGCAGTCCGGCGTCCTGGTCGGCGAGCAGGGCGCGGTGGCGTTCGGCGAACTCGGCGAAGTAGCCGTCGCCCCGGTCGGGGATGGACGCGGCGAAGTAGGCGCGGTTCTCCCGTTCGAAGACGAGCAGAGCCTCGGCGTGATCGGCACGCAGGCGGCTGATGGATGTCATACCGGGATCCTAGGGGTGCTCCGCAGGGCGTGCGAGGCCCGCACGGCGGCCTGCCGGGCGGGCGGACCGGCGGGTGGCGGGGGGCCGGAACTACCCGGGGAGCCCGCGCTCCAGCGCGTGGGCCAGGCCGCGTTCGGCGTCGTCCGCCGATGCGCGCCGGTAGGCCAGCTCGTACGCCGAGTCGCCGGCGGCCTGCCGCGCCCTCAGCTCCCACTGCTCGCGGATCGCCCCGAGCTCCGGGGTGCCCCGGTGCGGGTGGCCGATCATGCGCCAGAACGTGTGCCCCGTACCGGAGGCGCGGGCGGCGGCCACCCCGTTCCCCTGAGCCGCGATGGCCCCGGCCAGCAGGTCGAGACCGAGCGCTATACCGAGGCTGTCGTGCAACTCGTGCTTGCTCGCGAGCATCGCGCGCGCGTGGCTCTCGGCGTGGCGGGGGCGGCCCTGGAGCAGGTGTATGAGGGCGAGTTGGTGATCGGCGTAGGCCCGCGCCCAGTGCTCGCCGAAGCGCAGGCTGATCCGCTGGAGCCGCATGGCCTCCTCGTACGCCTCGTCGAGCCGGCCGAGTGCGGACAGGGCGAAGAGGCGTATCACCCGGCAGCGCAACTGCGAGGGCGCGGCGGCGGGGTCGCCCGGGTGGTCGCGCAGAGCGCGGTCGCTGACGGAGTACGCGGTGAGCGGCCTGCCCATCATGAGATAGGTGAAGCTCACGGAGTGGGTCGCCAGGAGCACCGCCTCGGGATCCCCGTCGCCGTCGGCCGAGACCCGGCACTCCTCGCCGACGCGGCCTGCCGACTCGTGGTCGCCCTGGAGGGTCAGCGTGATGCCCAGGGCCCACAGCGCCCGGGTGCGGTGCGGTCCGGTGGACAGCGGCAGGGCGAGCACCCGCTCCAGGTACGAACGGGCCTGGTGCAGATGGCCGCAGCAGCTCCAGAAGAGACCGGCGCAGCCGGCCATCTCCATCGCCATCTCCGGGTCCTCGGCCAGCAGGTGGTCCAGCGCCGCGCACAGATCCGCGTGGGTGTCGGCGATCCGGTGGTACCAGGTCACCTGCGACGGCCCGAGCCAGCCCGCGTACGCCTGGACGGCGACGTGGGCGAAGTGCCGGGCGTGCCGGTCCGCCATGAGCACGTCCTCGGCCAGCTCGCCCAGCCACATCGCGCCGTACTCGCGCAGCGTGTCCAGCATGCGGTAGCCGTCCCCGGTCCGCCGCAGGACCGACTGGTCGGCCAGGCGTTCCAGCGCCGGGGCGACGGCCGCGGCGACCAACGGCCCGCCCGCGCACACCGCCTCCGCGTCCGCGGGCGTGATGGCCCCGCGGAAGACGGAGAGACGCGCCCACAGCAGCCGCTCCAACGGGGCGCACAGCTCGTGGCTCCAGCCGATCGTGGTGCGCAGGGCGCGGTGGCGGCGGGGCCAGACGGTGTCGTCGGTGAGGTTCTCCATCCGGGAGGCCAGCCGCCCGGTGATCTCCTGAGGACTGCTGCCGCGCAGTTGGACGCAGGCCAGTTCGACGGCGAGCGGTATGCCATCGAGCCGCCGGCAGATCTCGGCGACGGCGGCCGCGTTCTCCGGATCGTCGAGCGAGAGGCCCGGGGCCACGGCGGCCGCACGCTCGTGGAAGAGACGGACGGCGTCGTCGCCCTCGTCCCCCGCGGAGAGCGGCGGCACCTCCACGCACAGCTCGTCGGCCGCGCCCAGCGGCTCCCGGCTGGTGGCCAGCACCCTCAGCCCCGGGGCCGCGTCGAGCAGTTCGGCCACGAGTTGCGCGCAGGGCCCCACGAGCCGCTCACAGCAGTCGAGAACGAGGAGCAGACGACGGTCGGACAGCCATTCGGCCAACGCGGCCACCGGGCGGCGATGGCTGTGGTCCAGGAGGCCCACACCGTCGCAGACCGTGGTCGCCAGCAGTTCCTCGTCGTGCAGAGGGGAGAGATCGGCCCACCAGACGCCGTCCGCGTAGCGCTCCCGGGCACGCTCGGCGGTGCGCAGGGCCAGCCGGCTCTTGCCGACCCCGCCGCTGCCGGTCAGCGTGACCAGCCGGTGATCTCGAAGTGCCCGTTCGACGCTGACCAGTTCACTGTCGCGGCCGACGAAACTGGTTGTCACGACAGGGAGGTTGCCCATCACGGGGACATCCTGCCTCGCCGTGGCCCACCGCCTCCGTTCATAGCGAAAAACAGTCAGAAACGGCCGACAATGAACCCTGGCCTGTCGTCAAGTTGCGTAAGACGACAGGTGGAGAGGGGGGAACGACGACGCCTCAGGGGAGGGTGGGTCCACTGGTACGTGCGGTGCCGCAGCTGTTCGGGTTCCTCGTGGTGCCTGTGGGTTCTGCGGGGCCTGAGGCGCCCCCGGTACCGAGAACCGCGGCCAGCGACTCCAGAGACCCCACCGGATCGGGGCCGACGGGAGCGAGGACGGTGTCGGTGACGCCCGCCGCCCCCAGACCGGCGAGGCGGGCACGGGCCTCCTCGGGGGTTCCGGCCACCGCGAGCCGTGCCACCCAGTCGTCGGGAAGGCGCCGCACGAACTCCTCGCGGCTCGGGCTTCCGGCCCGCAGCGCCGCCAGCTCGTCGGCGAACGGGAGCGGGGCGATGTGCGGGCTCCAGTCGGGCTCGCCGATCCACTCCAGCCCCGGCCGGGCGGCAGCCAGGGCGCCGGCCCGGTCAGGGGCGACGGAGGCGATGTTGTAGGCGACCAGACGGTGGCGGCCGGCGGGGGCGATGTGCCCGAGCGCCGCCCGCGCGTACTCGGGGGAGACCGGCTCCGCGAGGACCGTCCCGTCGGCCACCTCGCCGGAGACGGCGAGGGAGTTGGGGCCCCGGACGCCCGTCAGGATGTCGGGTACCACGGAGGGCAGCGCGCTCGGGTCGAGCCGTACGCCGTCGAGGTGCACGTACCGGCCGTCCCGCCGGGTGAGTTCGCCGCGCAGCAGCGCCCGCAGGGCGTCGACGTACTCGCGGAGGAAGGTGAGCGGGCTCCGGGGCCACTGGCCGACGCTGCGCATCCAGTGGGGCATGCCGTGACCCACCGCGACGTCGACCCGGCCGGGGAAGAGCTGGGCCAGGGACGCGACCTCCAGCGCCGCGAACGCCACGTTGCGGGCCCCGGCGGGCAGCAGCCCGATGCCGACCCGGATCCGGTCGGTGGAGGCCAGGACGGCGGCCGCCTGCGCGACCCCTCCACGGAAACCGAGGTCCTCAACCACCCACAGGGCGTCGAACCCCAGCGCCTCGGCCCGGCGGGCGTACGGGAGGATCCGCTCGGCGGGCAGGTCCCGGGGCAGCAGAACGCCCACGGTCGGTCCGGCCACACGGGCGGCCTCGGCAGCGGGGGAACGCACAGGTGCTCTCCTTCGGTCGGCGGGCCGGTCGGCGGGTGCGCTCACACCCGTCCGCCGACGCCCGTCCCGCGAAGATAGCGAAGCGGCGACGGCTGACGGGACGCGGGGCGTCCGCGGATCCCCAGACCCCGGGAGCACGTCCGAAGGAGGCCGGCACGGTGGTCGGAGAGGCGCGGGACCGCCCCCGCGGCTCGGCGGTCGGAGAGGCGTTGTCGTACCCCTGCGCTACGTTGCCGGCATGACGCAATTCGTACTGGTGGCGGGGGCCTGGCTCGGCGCGTGGGCCTGGCGCGATGTGGTGCCCGACCTGCGCGCGGCCGGGCACGGGGTCCACCCGCTGACCCTCTCCGGCCTCGCGGAGAAACAGGGAGCGGCGGCGGGGCAGCAGACGCACGTCCAGGACGTCGTCGACGAGGTCGAACGCCTCGGCCTCCGCGATGTGGTCCTGGTCGGGCACAGCTACTCCGGCATCCCGGTCGGTCAGGCGGCCGAACGGCTCGGCGACCGCCTCGCCCACGTCGTCTTCGTCGACTCCAACGTCCCGGCCGACGGCGAGTCCTTCGTCTCCGGCTGGCCGGCCGGGCGGGCGGGCGTGGAGGCGTCCATCGCCGCCCACGGCGGTCTCTGGCCGCCGCCCGACCCCGCCGACTGCGCGGGCCAGGGCCTCGGCGACCAACAGATCGCCCGGATGCTCGACGGCGCGACACCTCACCCCGGCGCCACCCTCACCGAACCGGCCGCGCTGAACCGCCCGTTGGGCCTGCTGTCGGCGACGTACGTCATGTGCCTGCTCGACCAGCCCGAGCCGAGCCCCGCCGTCGCCGCGCTGCTGACGAGCGAGCGATGGGAGCTGGTCACCCTGGACACCGGGCACTGGCCGATGTTCTCGCAGCCGCGCGAACTCGCCCGGCTCCTGCTCGACGCCGCGGGAAAGGGGGCCTGACGATGTCGACCTCACCCGGCCCCGAGAGGCCCACGTCGGACGAAGCGGTCACGGACCACCCGGAGATCACCTACATCGGCTGTGCCCGGTGCGGCACCCTGATCGCCGGCCTCGACGGGCGCTACGCCTGTTCGGGCTGCGGCTGGGTCAACGAGTGGACCGAGGGCCACCGGCCGCTGCCCGGCGCCCGGCGCCGCCGCACCTGAGCCTCCTCCCGTCTCGCGCGGCCCGCCCGTCCGCCTCTGCGGCCCGTGCACCGCACGGGTCCTCCACCGCTCCCGGAGCTCCGGCGCGCCGGCGCCGCCTCCACCGCTCCCGCCGCCCCGGCCCGCGCCGGGGCGGCCCCGACCCACGTCCGACCACCGGCGGCCGCCCGGCCGCAGAGGAGAGCACGCCATGTCCGACCCGCGCGACGCCGGGACCATCCGCACCTCCCTGGCCGAGATCGCCTCGCTGCTCGCCCCGGCGCACCCCGACGTGGCCGATGAGGTGCTTCGTGCCCACGACGACCCGAACGGCTATGTGGACGCCTTCGAGGAACGCCTGGGGGAACGGGGCGTCGACGAGCCGGTGGACAACCTCGCCTGGATCGCGCTCATCGACGCGCTCGCCGCCCGCGGTTTGCTCGCGGAGTTCGACTGGAAGGAGGACGCGGAGGAGATCCGGGCCCAGCTGACGTCGCTGGAATCGCGGCCTTCCACGGACCCGTGGCTGCTCTCCGGGCCCGCGGAGACGTCCCTGCCGACCTACGACTTCCTGCACGCCTGCGGCCGCCGCTACCGCGGGATCGGTGCGGCCCTGGCCGTCCTCGACATCGACTCCGACTGCTACCCGGTGGTGGTCCTGAGAGCGGCCCGTGCCGACCGGCTGACCGCGCTCGCCGGCCGGGCCGGCTTCCCCGTGGAGCACCTGGGCGCCGCCGGCCCCGGGCAGTGACGATACGCCGCACCGTCCCGCCGGGGACGGGAGGAAACGCCGTTCCAGCAGGTGCGGCGGGGGCCGGGGCGCCGGAACCGAATCGCGACCGGCGCCGCCCACCACGTACACTCGCCCCCGCCTCCGCCGACCGGCAGAGGCTTCCGCACCCTACCGACGGGGAAACGAACTGTATGAGCTCCGCAGACAGCACCGAAGCACCGATCTACGCCGGACTCGTGGAAGAGCAGGGCGACGTCCCCGCCGAAGTGCGCCGGGTGGCCGAGGAGGTCCTGCGCGAGGCCGGCCGCGCCATCGACTTCGGTACCCCCAGAACGACCGCCGCAGCCCGTTAGGAGACGTCGTGGGGACCACGGCCGGTTCTTCCCCGACCCTGATCGGCGGGGCGCCTCTGGAGCGAGCCGGAACCCCGGCCCCCAGCCGCCCGGGGGCGGAGCCGTTCAGCACCGGACGATGAGCGTCCTGCGACTCCCGTCACATTCTTGCGTTCGCAGCGTGCCGGTCGGCTGAGCGACCGGCGCAAGCGGAAGCGGGTGAGGCCGCGGCAGGCCGGGCGTCCGACGACGCCCGCGGCCACCGCGGCCCCGCGCCCGGAACCGCCGTCGCGACCGCCCCGGCGGCCGTGCTTCGGTGAGCGGTCCACGCAGCAGCGTGGAGAGCGCTCCCAGCCGGCCGCCGCGGGGCGCGGGCCCCGCACGCGCCCCCCGCACCAGCAGATCGCCGCGATCACCGCCCCGCCGTCCGTCCACCGCGTCAGCGGTCCTCGGGCGCGGGCGGCCGAGCACCGGCCGGGCTCGCGCGCCGCCCGGCCGGCGGCCGGCCCGTCCCCGGCGTCCCACCGCCCCGGAACCACTGGGGGATCGCCCCCGCCGACTGAGTACCCGCACTCAGGTCCCGCGCCCCGGCCGCCGCGACGATGAGGGCGCGACGGGTCCGAGCCGAAAGCGGCGGCCCCGCCGCCGTTCCGCCGCCCGCACAGGCGGCCCCGCCCGCCGGACCCCCGGGAGAACCGTGCTCAGCCGTATCGCAGCCGCCGTCGTCCCCTCCCTCGGACACCTCACCGTCACGTCCGACCACGCCACCGCCCCGGCCGCGGGCAGCATCATCGTGGCCAACCACACCTCCCTCGCCGACCCGGGCATCGTGCTCGCCGCCCTGCGCCGCCTGGGCGTCGAGCCCGTGGTCATGGCCGCCGCCGGCCTCTGGCGCATCCCGGTCCTCGGCCGTCTCCTGGAACGCGGCGGCCATGTGCCCGTGCACCGCGGCACCGACCGGGCGGCGGGCGCGCTCTCCACGGCGGCGCTCGCGCTCAGGGACGGCCGCCATCTGCTGATCTACGGCGAAGGGCGGCTGCCCTGCCGCACCGACGCGGCGGAGGCTCCGCCGGAGGGCTTCCGCAGCGGACTCGCCCGCCTCGCGCACGCCTCCGGGGCGCCTGTCGTACCGCTCGGCCAGGCGGGGGCCCGCCGGGTCAGCTCGGGCCCGTGCGTCAAGCAGATCTCCGGCTTCCTCACCGCTCCGGCCCGCCGCCCCCGGCTCCACGTCCACATCGGGGCCCCGCTGCACCTGCCCGCGGAGGTGGGTGCGGCGACCGCCGCGGCCCGCGCCGCCGTCACCGCCGCCTGGCGCACCGCCGCGCACCGGATCGGCGAACCCGTGCCGATCGCGGGCAGCGCAGAACAGCCGCGAGGCCGGGGCCCCTCGTCCGGACCGGGCAGCGGGTCCGGCCCCGCCCGGACGGGCGGCCTTTAGCCCGCAGCCTGCGCCTCCCGTGCCGCCTGCTCCAGACGCTGCCGGTACCCCTCCCACCAGGCGGCGTCCTCCGGAGGCAGGTTGTCGTTGCCGGCCCGCAGCCCGACCGCCCCGCCGATGAGCTCCCGTACGACGTCGGCGTGGCCCGCGTGCCGTTGGAGGTCAGCGATCACATGGACCAGGATCTGGTGCAGCGTCACCCGCGCCCGCTCGTCGGGCCACCACCGGACCCGGCCGACCGTTTCGAGCGGGAGCGCGGCGATCGTGGCGTCCGCGTGCCCGGCGACCCGGCGGTACAGGGCGAGGACGTCCTCGCGCGACTCGTCGGCCTTCGCCCACATGTCCTCGTTGGCCTCGGCATCGTCCGAGAACGCGTGCGGCGTCCCGGGGAACGGGCGGCCGAACGTCTCGCCGAAATACCCGAGCTCCACCCCCGCGGCGTGTTTGACCAGCCCGAGGAGGTTGGTCCCGGTCGGCGTGAGAGGACGGCGGACGTCGTACTCGCTGAGCCCCTCGAGCTTCCACAGCAAGGTCTCGCGGGCGGACCGCAGGTAGCGCTGGAGATCGGCCTTCGACTGCACAGAGATCATGCGGGCAGTCTGCCACCGGCGGCTGACACCGCCCCGGGGCCGCCGGGTGCGCGGCCCGCCCGCGGCCACCGGCGCCGTCTGAAGCCGGCGGGGTGCGCGACCGGCCCGTTCCGGCACCCCGCCCGGGTGGCGGCGGCGGCCCCGGCGGCGTAGGTATGGAGGCGTGCCGCCCCGGAGAGACCGGTGACGTCCCGGAGCGCACCGGCCCGCGAACGGCCGGTGGTCCACCAGCCCCGCCCGCCGGGCCGTCGCCGGGCGCCGGCGGCCGACCGGAGGGGACGAGGAGACCGATCCCGATGACCGCGTCAGAGCAGACCACTCCTGCGCACGGCACGCCGTGCTGGGTCAGCCTCATGACCCGGGACCTGCGGGCCGCCCAGGAGTTCTACGGGACCGTCCTCGGGTGGGCCTTCCGTTCCGGCACCCTCGGCGAGGGGTTCTCGGTCGCCCACCTCGACGCCCTCCCCGTCGCCGGGATCGGCCGGAGCGCCCCCGGCCTGCCCGCCGCCGCCTCCTGGACCCCGTACTTCGCCGTCGCGGACGTCGACACCGCCGCCGCCCGGGTCCGGGAACGAGGCGGCACCATCGCCGTCGGCCCGATCCGGCTGGGCCCCGGCCGGGGTGCGGTGGCCGCCGACCGGGAAGGGGTCGGATTCGGCTTCTGGGAGGGGCGGACCCCGCCCTGGTCGCTCGGGCGCGACAACGCGCCGGCCTCCCTCGAACTGCGGACGAGCCACGCCTTCGACTCCGCGATCTTCTACGCCGAGGTGTTCGACTGGGCGTCCCAGGAGCCCGGGGGCTGCGACGTCGGCTATGCCTACCGGCAGGACGCCGTCGTCGTCCGCCAGGGCGGCCGCACCGTGGCCACCCTGCGCGGCGGCGGGGACGCGTCGTCCGCCGACCCCCGGCTGCGCCCGCGCTGGCACGTCCGCTTCCATGTCGCGGACCTGGAAGCGGCCACCGCGGCGGCCCGCGCCGCCGGCGGATCGGCAGGCCCCCCGGTGGACGCGCCCGACGGCAGGACCGAAGCGGTGATCAGCGACCCCGAGGGCGGCATCTTCACGGTCTGCGCCCACCCGGCGTAGCCCCGCGCTCCGGACGCGCTCAGCAGGTGCGGTGCACGTACCCCGGCCGCCCGGCGGGGACGACGTCGAGGTCCCGGCGCACCACGGAGACCTTCGCCCCCACGGACGAACACGCCTTCGCGAAATCGCGGTCGGCGTACTCGACGACGAACACCCGGTCGTCGTACGCGGTGGCGAAGTCCCCGCACTCGTCGTACCGGCCGCACTCCTCGACGACGGCGAAGTCGAACCCGATCTCCTCCCGCCGCTCCAGCAGATCGGTGGTGTTCTTCTGGCCGATCGCCAGTCCGGCGGCGTGCGCGCGGTCGGCCAGCAGCTTCGCGAACGCCGCGTTGTGCGCCGGGGCCAGCAGGCCGCCGGACCGCTCGTAGGAGTCGAGGTTGTCCGGTTCCACCGCCTGGAAGCCGGAGGCGGCGCAGCCCTCGATCCAGCCGCCGACGATCTCCGCCAGCCGGGTGCGCTTGGCCGCGGTGGAGGTGTCGAGCAGCGCCTCGCCCCACGCGTCGTCCTCGACCGGCTCGCCCTCGCCGTCGCGCAGCAACAGGTCGGGGTGGTGCTCCGTCCACCAGTCCAGCGCGTCCGGCTGGGTCTGGAAGGCGTTGACGTAGCAGACGTTGTAGAGGCCGTCGGCCGGCTCGGCGCCGCGGTCGCGGGAGACGGCCCCGACCCCGGCGGGCGGGGTGTACGCGCCGCCGAGCTGGTAGTCGAAGGGCACCTGCGCCGTGGGCGGCACGACCTCGGGCACGGCCCCGGCCGGAGGGTCCGCGGCGGAGGCGTGGGACAGGAGCAGCCCCGCCCCCGCCGCGACCGCGACCGCGCACGCCAGGGCGGCGAGGGCGCCTGTGCGGCGGAACGGAGGGCGGACGGCGTGGTGGGGCATGCGTACTCCCGGACGTGGGTTTCGAACCATCCCCCGCATCATGGACGGTCGATCATGAGCGAATCGTGAGGACCGCCCCGCGACGCCGTTCGCGCCGGGAGGGAGCGGGTGCGAGGCGCAGGACGAACTCCGCGCCGCCCCCGGGGCGGGCCCGGACGGTGAGCGTTCCCCGGTGCGCCTCCGCCACCCGCCGCACCAGGGAGAGGCCGATGCCCGTCCCCCCGCCCGGCGAGCTGAACCGCTCCGTCAGCTCCGGCAACCGTGCCGGATCCACCCCCGGGCCCCGGTCGGCCACCACCACCTCGGGCCCGCACACCGCCACCAGCAGCCCGCCCCCGTCCCGTGCGTCGGAGGCGCGCCCGTGCCGGACGGCGTTGTCCAGCAGGTTCCGTACGGCGACCCGCACCAGGGCCGCGTCGGCCTCCACCACCGACTCCACCGTCCGCAGGCGCGGGCGGGGCACGCTCTGCGGCAGCTCCGCGCACATCTCCTCGACGAGCTGGTCCAGCCGCAGCGGCTCCGCCCGTACGGCGTCCACGGCCGCCTCCAGCCGCCCCCGGGCCAGCAGGTTCTCCACGACGTCGGCCATCCGGTCCGCCGCCCGCCGGATCCGGGGCAGATGCGCGTCGAGGGCCCCCGGGGCGCCGGCCGCCATCTCCACCGAACCGCGCATCACCGCGACCGGGGTCCGCAGCTCGTGCGCCGCGTCGGCCAGCAGCCTCTCCTGCTGCTCCAACGCCTCCCAGGCCGGCCGCATGCTGCGCCCCGAGAGGACGTGGCCGCTCAGCGCGGCCAGAGCCGTCAGCGCCCCGGCCCCGGCGACCAGGGAGAGGACCAGGCTGCGGTGCTCGGCCGCCCCGTGCTCCGGGTCGCCGACCGCGACGGCCGCACCCGCCACCTCGTCGGTGGTGTCGTGGTAGAAGGGCACGCCCAGCAGGCGCACCGGTTCTCCCGAGCGGTCGCGCGCCCCGGCTTCCACCGGCCCCTCCTCGGCCATCGCCGCCCGCACGACCGCCGCGACCGGCGCGGCCGGGACGTCGAACTGCGCGGCGCGGCCCCGGAACACGGCGACCGGGCCCCGGCCCGGCCGCTCCTCCACCACCAGGACCTGCGGGGTTCCCGCGGTCGCCTCGTCGTCCTGGAGGCCGTCCAACCGGATCCGGCCGTCCTCGTAGTAGACGAGCGAGGCGGCCACGGAGGCCCGGCGGCGCATCTCGTCGTACTCGGCGTCCTGCCGCGCCCGGTCGTCGGTACGGATCACCAGCCAGGACAGGCAGGCCAGTCCGGCGACGGTGATCAGGGCGTACGCGGCGGTCAGCCGCAGCTGGAGCCGGCGCAGCCGCCGCCGGGCCGGGGAACGGGGCCGTACGGACTTCGCCATCAGGAGGCCCCCGGCCGCGCCGACAGCGAAAAGCCCTGCCCGCGCACGGTGTGCACCAGAGCGGGCGGGCCGAGCTTGCGCCGCAGGCCCGCGACGACGGCGTCCACCACGTTGGACACCGGGTCGGCCATCTCGTCCCAGCAGTGCTCCAGCAGTCCGGTACGGGTGACGACGGCATCCCGGTGGACGAGGAGCTGCTGGAGCACCGCGTACTCCTTCGGGCTCAGCGACAGCAGCACCCCGGCGCGCCGCACCTCGTGGCGTGCCACGTCCATGACCACGTCCGCGCAGCTCAGGAAGGAAGGCAGCCGGGCCGGCGCCCGGCGGCTCAGGGACCGGACGCGCAGCACCAGCTCGCGCAGGGCGAACGGCTTGGCCAGATAGTCGTCCGCCCCGCTCTCCAGCCCCCGCAGCCGCTCGTCCAGGGAGTCCAGGGCGGTGAGGCACAGCACGGGCACCGACCAGCCGGCCCGGCGCCCGGCCTCCAACGGGACGAGGGTGTCGCCGTAGGGGACCATCCGGTCCAGCACCACACAGTCGTACGCGGTGACGTGCAGCAATACGTCGGCCTCCGGCCAGTCCGACGCGCAGTCCACGGCGAAGCCGCCGTCCCGCAGCCCGGCCGCGATCATCTCCCTCAGATCCTCGTCGTCCTCCACCAGCAGCACACGCACGGGGAGGACGCCTCCGATTTCTTTGTCCGGGACAGCCCCGCGCCGGGGGCGGGGGAGACCCGCCATCCTAGGCGGTCCGGCCCGGCCGACGGGATCGAGGGGGGAAGGGGCCCGGTCCGCTCCGGCAGGGCGAGGGGGCAGGCCGGCAGACGGTTGCCGAAGCGCTCCCACCGGTCGGTTCCCGGGGGCCGGGCCACTGTCCCGGATCGGCCCGGGGCGGTTCCCGGAACGCGGCGCATGTCGAGTGGGAGAAATTCCCCGACGGGAAAGGAGAAAAGCGAGCACATTTCATGGTGCCCGCGCTTTTCGGAATTCCGGTGTGCGTCGCGGCTCGATAGCCGTATTTCTCGAATTCCCGTGCCGCTGCCACCAGGATTGTCCTGCGGGTGCTGGCCGCCCGCTCCTGTCCGGCCGGCCCGTCTCCTTTGCTGGACAGGGGCCCGGAAGCGACCGTGAGAGGTGGGGCGGGGCCCGGTCGAGGATAGAAAAAAAACCGCTTAGTCTGTATCTTATCAACGCACGTGCATCGCAGGAACGGCTCGCCATTCACATGACCCCTGGGGGGAGTTATGCCCGAAGCAGCAGTCTTGACCGATCCGGTGCCGGCCATGGACGCGGAGGCCGATGCGGCGCGTCCCGTGGGGATCGACATGGTGCACCGGACCCGGCCCGAGGACGCCTTTCCGCGCGACTGGGTGCGCCTGGCGCACGACCGGTTCGCGGTGACGGCTGTCCTTCCGCACGATCACGCGTTCTTCGCCCCGGTGGACGGCGACCGGCACGACCCGCTGTTGGTCGCGGAAGTGATGCGGCAGGCGGCGATGCTCGCCTTCCACGCCGGGTACGGCGTACCGCTGGGCCACCACTTCCTGCTGTCGGGCCTGGACTTCGCGTGCCACCAGGAGCACCTGAGGGTCGGCGGCGCCCCCGCCGAAGTCGACGTGGAGGTGTACTGCTCCGACCTGAAGTGGCGCGGCGGGCTGCCGGTGGCGGGGCGCGTGGCGTGGACGGTGCACCGCGACGGGGGGCTGGCGGCGACGGGCGTGGGGGTGACCCGCTTCACGAGCCCCGAGGTCTACCGGCGGATGCGCGGCGACGCCGCCGCCGAGAACATATCGATACCGGACGCGGCGCCGGTCCGCGCCGCCCTGGCGGGCCGGAGCAGGACCGAGGACGTGGTGCTGTCGGCGACCGGTCGGGACGGGCTGTGGGAGCTGCGGGTGGACACCCGGCACCCGACGCTGTTCCAGCGCCCCAACGACCACGTTCCCGGCATGCTGCTGCTGGAGGCGGCCCGCCAGGCCGCCTGGCTGGCGGTGGGACGCGGCGGAATCGTTCCGACGGAGGCCGTCAGCCGGTTCCACCGGTATGCCGAGTTCGGCAGCCCGTGCCGGATCGGGGCGGTGGTTCTGCCCGGAACGGCCGAGGATGCGGTGGCGGTCCAGGTGACCGGGTGGCAGAACGGCGAAACGGTGTTCACCGCGGTCCTGTCCGGCCTCCGGGCCCGCGGCCGAGAGGGGGCGCACACGTGATTCTCGTGACGGGCGCCACCGGAGCGGTGGGCCGCGAGGTCGCCGCGCGGTTGGCGGCGGCCGGACCCGTGCGGATTCTCGCGCGCCGTCCCGAGCGGCTCGGGGTGGCCGGGGACGGGGTCGAGGTCGTCGAGGGGGCGTACGCGGACCGGACCGCCCTCGACCGGGCGCTGCGGGGCGTGGCCTCGGTCTTCCTGGTGACGAACAGCCCCACCGAGCCCGACGACGAGCGGGTCGCCGCGGCGGCCGCCGCGGCGGGCGTGCGCCACCTGGTCAAGCTGTCCATGCTGGCGGTGGAGGAGCCGGACGCCGCCGACTTCATCACCCGGCGCCAGCGGGAGAACGAGCGGGCGATCCGGGAATCGGGCGTCCCCTGGACCTTCGTCCGCCCCAGGACGTTCATGTCCAACACGCTGTCCTGGGCGCCCGGTATCCGGTCGCGGGGTGTGGTGCGCGCCCTGTACGGCGACGCGCCGGTCGCCTGCGTCGACCCGCGCGACGTCGCCGCGGTCGCCGTCGCCGCCCTCACCGGCACGGGGCACGAGGGCAAGGCGTACGCCGTCTCGGGGCCGGAGGCGATCACCGCGCGGGAGCAGACGGCCCAGCTCTCCCGGGCTCTGGGACGACCGCTGCGCTTCGAGGAGCTGGGCGTGGACGCCGCGCGGGCCGCCCTGCTGGCGAAGTACCCGCGGGCCGTCGCCGAGGCGTTCCTGGAGAGCGCCGAGCGGCAGCGGGCGGGCGCCAAGGCGGGGGTCGCGCCCACGGTCCAGGAGCTGACGGGCCGGCCGGCCCGGCCCTACCGCCTCTGGGCGGCCGAGCACGCGGACGTCTTCGCCGCGGGATAGGGCCGATTCGCGCGGAGCGGGAGGTGGAAGGCGCCGTGAACCACCAGGGACCGCGGATAAGTCGGGTGATGCGTGTTTTTCTTTTCCGTTCCATGGACGGAGCGCAGGGCCGATGTGGCCGGAAAGCGGCCTGGGTTACCCGTCGCATTCCCCCCTTCCCTGGAAAACCTACCGACTAGTTGGTTGGATAACTCCATGACACCGTCCTGCCGCTCCGGGGTGGAGCCCTCGACCGGTTCCGGTTCCCTTTCCGGTCCCGTATCCGACCGCCTCTCCCTGGCGGGGAGGGTCCGGTGACCAAACAGGAGCGCGCCGCCCGTACGCGCCAGGCGCTGATCCGCTCCGCCGCCGCCGTCTTCGAGCGGCACGGTTACGCACAGGCGCGGCTGGTGCTGATCAGCTCGGGAGCGGGCGTCAGCACGGGGGCGCTGCACTTCCACTTCGAGAACAAGGCCGCCGTGGCACAGGCCGTGGTGGAGGAGGCCTCCCGCGGGCTGCACGACCTCTCGGCCGCGATCCGGCGCAGGACGGACAACGCCGTGCAAGCACTGGTCGACACCTCGCACGCCCTGGTGGAACGGCTGCGGGACGATCCGGTGAGCCGGGCCGGGTTCCGGCTCAGCTGTGACGGGGAGAACGCCGGAGTCCCGGACCTGCGGCTGGAGTGGCACCACCGGGTACGGCAGCTGCTGGACGAGGCGGCCCTCGCCGGCACGCTCGCCGACGGTGTCTCGCGCGCGGACGCGGCGGCCGCCACCGTCGCCGTGACGACCGGATTCGAGGCGCTCGGCCGGGACGACTCCGCCTGGCTTTCCCCGCACATGCTCACCGGTTTCTGGCAGTTACTGCTGCCCCGGCTCGTCGCCGCGGAGACTCTGGCGCTCATGGACCCGGCCGGCACCGGCGCGGTGGCCCCGGGCCGGGGGACCGCCCTCACGGTGCTCATCGGGGGCACGGCGGAGGCGGCGGTGGAGCGGGCCGGGACCGACTGACCGGCCGGCGGAGGCCCGCGACCACGCGGTGAAGACTCCCTCCCGTACCGCCGGCGTACCCGAGAGCCGGGCCCCTCCCGGAGCGGCCGGCCCCCCCCGGAGCTCCGGAGCGCCCCGGCGCCTTCCGCACACGGCCGGCGCGATGCCGGCGAGCCCCCGGCCGACCCGGGAGGAACACGTCTTCACCGCCCGGCGTCCGGACCCCGGCCCGCCGCGTCGAACAGATCCGCCCGGCCCGCGTCCGCACCCCAGCTCGCCAGCAGGCGCAGGCCCTCGGCCGACTCCGAGCCCGGCTCCGCGTGGTAGGTCACCAGATGCTGCTCCTCGTCGTCGGGGAGGTTCAGCGTCTCGTACGCCAGGGTCAGGTCCCCGGCGAGCGGGTGCCGGATGAGCTTGGTGCCGTGGCCCTTCTCCTTGACGTTGTGGGTGGCCCACAGCCGCCGGAACTCGTCGCTCTTCACCGAGAGTTCGCCCACCAGGGCCGACAGCTCCGGGTCGTCGGGGTGGCAGCCCGCGTACAGGCGCAGATAGCTGACCATGTCCGACGCCTTGGAACCCCAGTCCACGAAGAGGTCCCGGTAGCCGGGGGAGAGGAACACCAGACGCGCCCAGTTGCGCTCGGCGGGCGGCAGTGCGCCCCAGTCGCCGAACACCGCCGCCGCCATCGGGTTCCAGGCGAGGATGTCCGAGCGCGCCCCGGTCACGTACGCGGGGATGCCCTCCATGCTGCCGAGGAGGTACAGCAACCCGGTCCGCACCCGCTGCGCCCTCGCCGGACGGCGCTTCTTCCCGTGCCGCGCCGGCCGCGCCAGGTGCGTCAGGTGCGCCTGCTCGGCATCCGTGAGCCGCAGCGCACCCGCGATCGCGTCCAGCACCTCCGCCGACACGTTCCGCCCGTTGCCCTGCTCCAGACGCGTGTAGTACGCCACGGACACCCCGGCCAGCTGAGCCAGCTCCTCGCGGCGCAGGCCCGGCACCCGGCGGTGGCGGCCGAACTCCGGCAGCCCCACGTCCTGCGGCTGGAGCCTGGCCCTGCGGGTCCGCAGGAACTCGCTGAGCTCGGCGCGCCGGTCCAGCGGTTCGGGGGAGGCGGCCTCCGGCTGATCGTCCATGGCTCCATTATTCCGCCGATGCGCGGTCGTGGGCCGCCGAGCCTGTCCCCGCCGGTGGTAGGACCGCTGGACGTAGGCGGAGCGGGGGGCTGGGCGGCCGCCGCCCGCGGTGTGACGCTCGAGGGCGTACCCACCGCACCACCAGAGGAGAACCTCCGGCATGACCACCGTTGCCGCCTACGCCGCTCCCCGTGCCAAGGCCCCGCTGGAGCGCACCACGATCGAGCGCCGTCCGGTGGGCGAGTTCGACGTCCTGATCGACATCAAGTTCGCCGGCATCTGCCACTCCGACATCCACCAGGCCCGCGACGGCTGGGGCGAGGGCATCTTCCCGATGGTGCCCGGCCACGAGATCGCCGGGATCGTCGCCGAGACCGGACCCGGCGTGACCGGGTTCAAGGTCGGCGACCGCGTCGGCGTCGGGTGCATGGTCGACTCCTGCGGACGGTGCGACGCCTGCCGCGCGGGCCGCGAGCAGCACTGCGCCGAAGGGAACACCCAGACCTACAACGCGCTCGACCGGAGCGGCGAGCCGACGTACGGCGGCTACTCGACGCACATCGTCGTGCGCGACGCGTTCGTGGTGTCCATCCCGGAGGGCATCGCCCTCGATGAGGCCGCGCCCCTGCTGTGCGCGGGCATCACCACGTACTCCCCGCTCAAGCGCTGGGGCGTGGGCCCGGGCAAGAAGGTCGCCGTCGTCGGTCTGGGCGGCCTCGGCCACATGGCGGTCAAGATCGCCCACGCCCTCGGCGCGGAGGTCACCGTCCTCTCCCAGACGCTGCGGAAGAAGGACGACGGGCTCAAGCTGGGCGCTGACCACTACTACGCGACCGGCGACCCCGGGACCTTCGAGGAGCTGGCCGGAGCCTTCGACGTCGTCCTCTCCACGGTCTCGGCCCCGCTGGACTTCGGCGCCTACCTCGGCCTGCTGCGGACCGACGGAACCCTGGTCAACGTCGGGGCCCCCGAGGAGCCGATCTCGCTCAACCTGTTCTCGCTGATCGGCGGTGACAAGGCGATCGCGGGCTCCATGATCGGCGGCATCAGGGAGACCCAGGAGATGCTGGACTTCTGTGCCGCGCACGGGCTGGGCGCGGAGATCGAGGTGATCGAGGCGAGCCGGGTCAACGAGGCGTACGAGCGGGTGCTCGCGAGCGACGTCCGCTACCGCTTCGTGATCGACACCGCCACCATCTGAAACGGCGTCACGGCCGGCTGGCGGGCGCCCCGTCCCTCCGGGCCGCCCCGTGCGCCGTACCCGCGTCCGCCCCGAGCCCTCGAACCGCTCGGGGCGGAGGCGTACTCAGGCCGGCTCCCGCGTCCCGGCCGACCGTCGCGCCCCTTCCAGGACGGCGGCCAGCAGCCCGGGGAAGAGTGTTTCCAGTTCGTCCTCGCGCAGCCGGCTCAGACGGGAGGTCCCGTCGTAGTGCTGGCGGATGACGCCCGCCTCGCGCAGCACCTTGAAGTGGTGGGTGGTGGTGGACTTGCTCACCGGCAGGTCGAACGCGATACAGGCCATGTCCTCGTGCCCGTCCGCCAGCTCCCGTGCGATGCGCAGCCGGACCGGGTCGGCCAGCGCGTGCAGGACCGCTTCCAGGCGGATCTCCTCCAACTGCGGGTGGGCGATGTGCCGTCCGGACGCGGCGGCGCGCTCGGTGGTGGACATGGGTGGCCTCCTCGGGTCCGGCCTCCAAAGTACGAATATCGGCGTAGTTTGACAACTGGCGTACTACGATGCCTATCGTTGTTTCCTCGGCGCCGCCCTCCGGCGGCCACCCCCCGATCCGAGGAGACATACCGGTGAGTGCCCTGTTCACACCCCTGACCCTGCGGTCCCTGGAGATTCCCAACCGTGTCTGGATGTCTCCGATGTGCATGTACTCCGCCGCCCACGAAGGGCCGGAGACGGGTGTTCCCACGGACTTCCACCTCACCCATCTCGCGGGCCGGGCCGCCGGCGGCGCCGGGCTCGTGATGGCGGAGGCCACCGGGGTCCGCCCGGACGGCCGGATCAGCCCCTGGGACCTGGGCCTGTGGAACGACCGCCAGCAGGAGGCGTTCACCCGCATCGCGGCGGCGATCGCCTCCCACGGTTCGGTCCCCGCGATCCAGCTCGCCCATGCCGGGCGCAAGGCGTCCACCGACCGGCCCTGGGTCGCCGACCGCTCCGTACCGCAGGAGGAGGGCGGCTGGAGCGCCGTCGCCCCCAGCGCCGTCGCGTTCGACGGCCTGCCCGTGCCGCACGAACTGACCGAGGACGAGATCCGGCAGCTGGTGCGCGACTTCGCCGCGGCCGCGGAGCGCGCCCTCGCCGCCGGCTTCCGCGTCGTCGAGATCCACGGCGCGCACGGCTACCTGATCAACTCCTTCCTCTCCCCGGCCGCCAACCACCGCACCGACGCCTACGGCGGCAGCTGGGAGAACCGGCTGCGCTTCCCGCTCCAGGTGGTGGACGCCGTCCGGGCGGTATGGCCCGACGAGCTGCCGGTCCTCTTCCGCACCTCGGCGACCGACTGGCTGAGCGAGAACCCCGAGGACCCGCGCGAGGGGTGGACCGGCGACGACACCGTACGCCTCGCCGGGGAACTGGCCGCCCACGGCGTCGATCTGCTGGACGTCTCCTCCGGCGGCCTCGTCCGCGACGCGGCGATCTCCGCGCACCCGGGCTACCAGGTGCCCTTCGCCGACCGGGTCAGGCGCACCGCCGGCCTTCCCACCTCCGCCGTGGGGCTGATCCTGGACGCCGCACAGGCCGAGGAGATCGTCGCCACGGGACAGGCCGACGCGGTCATGATCGGCCGCGAGATGCTGCGCGACCCGCACTGGGCCCACCACGCCGCCGCCGCCCTCGCGACCGGACCGCGCTGGCCCCGGCAGTACGGCTACGCCCTGGCCCGCCGGGCGGCCGACGCCTGACCGGTCCGGCCGCACCGCCCTGAACCCCCGCCCGGCCCCTCCCGGGGCCGGGCCGGTGACGGCCCCCGGCCTACGACGGGACGGGCGAACTCCCCGTCCCGTCGGCCGGGTCCGCGGCCTGCGGCACTTCCTCGGCGAGCTGCTCGCGGAGGTACTTCCAGACCACCCCGATCAGCGCCGCCGCAGGCACCGCGAGCAGGCTGCCCACCACACCGGCCAGACTGCCGCCCAGCGTCACCGCGAGCAGGACGACCGCGGCGTGCAGGCCGAGGCCCCGGCTCTGGATCATGGGCTGGAAGACGTTGCCCTCCAACTGCTGCACCACGATGATGATCGCGAGCACCAGCAGGGCGTCCATCAGCCCGTTCGAGACCAGCGCGATGACCACCGCCACGAACCCGGCGAACAGCGCCCCGATGATCGGCACGAACGCCGAGACGAAGGTCAGCACCGCCAGCGGAAGCACCAGCGGAACCCCCAGGATCCACAGCCCGAGTCCGATGAAGACGGCGTCCAGCAGGCCGACGGCCGCCTGCGACCGGACGAACGAGCCCAGCGTGTCCCAACCGCGCGAGGCCACCTCGGGGACGTCCACGGCGAGCCGGCCGGGCAGCTGGCGGGTCAGCCACGGCAGGAAGCGCGGGCCGTCCTTGAGGAAGAAGAACATCAGGAAGACCGAGAGGACCGCGGTGACCAGCCCGTTGACCACGGTGCTCACCCCGGTGACGGCGGTGGTGACCACACTGCCGACGCTGTCCTGCAGCTTGGCGGTCGCGCTGTCGAGCGCACCGGTGATCTGGTCGTCACCGATGTTCAGCGGCGGCCCGGCCGCCCACTCGCGGAGCTTGTCGATGCCCGCGACCACCCGCTCGGCCAGCTCGCCGGACTGATCGGCCACCGGTACGGCGATCAGGGCCACGATGCCCGCCCCCACCAGCAGGGCGAACACCGTCACCGCCGACGCCGCGAGTGCCGGACGCCACCTGTGCGCGCGCAGGAAACGGGCCAGCGGCCAGGTCAGCGTGGTGAGGAACAGAGCGACTATCAGCGGCCACACGACCGACCACATGCGGCCCAGCACCCACAGCGCGACCCCTGCCGCCACCAGGACCAGCAGCACCTCCGCGGAGGCCCGTGCCGATGTGCGGAGGGCGGCCGCGGTCTTTGTCGAACTCAATGGCGAAGACATGGCGTCACCCTATGGGTTCGGCCACCGCGCTCCGGACACCCCGGGGGCCGGCCGGCGCCGGCCGCGCGCGAGAAGCGCGCGAACGGGGCCGCCGGGCCGGTCAGCGCAGGGCCGCGGGCAGTTCTTCCCGGTGGACGATGCCCAGCCGCTGGGTGGCACGGGTGAGCGCCACGTACAGATCGCTCGTGCCGAACCGGCCCGGTTCCACCACCAGCACATGGTCGAACTCGAGCCCCTTGGCCTGACGCGGATCGAGCAGCACCACCGTGCGCGTGAGATCGGGGTCCCCGCCCGCCGTGATCCCGTCCAGCAGGGCGGCGATCCTCTCGTGCAGGCACCGCGGCGCGATCACCGCGAGGCGCCCCTCCCGGGGCGTCAGCTCCGCCACGGCGTCGGCCACCGCGGCCGCCAGATCCGCCCCGGACTCCCGCGTCCACGGCTTCTCACCCGTCGACCGCACCGAGACCGGCGCGGTGAAGGAGGGGTCCTTCTCCCTCAGCACCCCGGCGGCCAGCTCCATGATCTCGGCGGGCGTACGGTAGTTGACCCCCAGCGTGACGTGGTCGAAGCGGTCGCCCACGTAGGGGGAGAGGATCTTCTCCCAGGATCCGACCCCCGCCTCCTCGGAGGTCTGCGCCGGGTCGCCCACCAGGGTCATCGAGCGGGTCGGGGACCGCCGCATCAGCAGCCGCCACGCCATCGGCGACAGCTCCTGGGCCTCGTCCACGATGATGTGCCCGAACGCCCAGGTCCGGTCGGCGGCGGCCCGCTCGGCGGCGGTGCGGTGGTCGGCCTCCTCGTGCCGCTCCGCCATCCGCTCCGCGTCGATGATGTCGTGCGCGGCGAGCACCTCGGACTCCTCGTCCTCGAACTCGTAGCTCTCCGACCCCCGCGACAGCTCCAGCACCCCCTGCGCGTATCCGACCCGTTCCTGCCGGGCGGCCTCGGCGGCGGCCCGCTCCGCGCTGTCGTCCACCCCGAGCAGTTCGGCCGCCTCGTCGAGCAGCGGTACGTCGGCGGGGGTCCACGCCCCGTCGCCGGGCGGGCGGCGGATCGCGTCGGCGTCCGCCTCCGGCACGTACACCGGATCGGCCAGGTAGTCCGCGAGGAAGCCCTCGGGAGTCAGCGGCGGCCACAGCTCCCGGACGGCGTTGCGCACCTCGTTGCTCAGCGCCACGTCCCGGCCGAGCTGGGCCACGTCGTCGGGGCCGAGGAAGTTGGGCCCGCCGTAGGGGTCCGCGCCGATCCGTTCGACGAGTTGCGCGGTGAGCGCGTCGATGACCCGGAAGGCGAAGTACGGGCGGGCGAGATTGTGCGGCAGACGCGTGTCGCGGGCCGCCTGACGGGCCTCGTAGGCGATCTCCCAGTCCAGGATCAACTCCCCGCCGTCCTCGTGCGGGATCACCATCGGCGCACCGGGCTCCGGAAGCAGTTGCCGGTCGCGTACGGCCAGGGCGAGGGCCTCCGCCATCGCCCCGCCGCCCTTGACGGTCGCGGCGCGCGGGGTGTCCGTCCCGGTGGCGTGCACCCCGGGGAACAACTCCGCCTGCGTCGCGAGGAGTACCCCGGTCTCCCCGAGGGAGGGCAGCACCTCCGCGATGTAGCGCAGGAACGCCGGGTTGGGGCCCACGATGAGCACGGCGCGCTTGGCCAGCAGCTCGCGGTGCTCGTACAGCAGGAAGGCGGCCCGGTGGAGCGCCACGGCCGTCTTGCCGGTGCCGGGTCCGCCCTCCACGACGAGGACGCCGCGGTGCGGGGCCCGGATGATGCCGTCCTGCTCGGCCTGGATGGTGCGCACGATGTCGCCCATGCGCCCGGTGCGCGCGGAGTTCAGCGCCGCGAGCAGCACCGCGTCGCCGTTGGGGTCCTCGAAACCGGTGCGGGCCTCGTCCCCGAGATCGAGGATCTCGTCATGGAGTTCGGTGACCGTACGGCCCTCGGTGGTGATGTGGCGGCGCCGGCGCAGCCCCATCGGCGTGTGCCCCGTGGCGAGATAGAAAGGACGCGCCACCGGAGCACGCCAGTCGATCAGAACGGGAGTGTGCTCGGTGTCGTCCTCCCGGATTCCGATACGGCCGATATGGTGCGCGATTCCGTCCGAGCGGTCGATGCGGCCGAAACACAGGGATCCGTCCACCGCGTCGAGCGCGGCCAGCAGGCCCGAGCGCTCCGCGACCCGGATGTCGCGTTCCAGGCGCGCCTGCTGGCCGGTCCCCACCGGCGTCAACGCCTGCTCCACGCCCTCGGCGGCCACACCGCGCAGGGCGTCGACCCGGGCATGGAGCCGGTCGATGAATTCCTGCTCTTCCCGCAATTCGTCGCTTTCCCGGTTTGACAAAACGGCTCCCTGCCAGATATGTTCGTCTCCATAAGGCCCCCGAGCGGGGCCTTTCTGCGTGAGCGCAGAAGATTCCAATATACGCGCGACAAACCCCGGACCGCAATTGCGGTCCGGGGTTTGTCATGCGGCAGAGGCGCATGGCGCATCTACTCCGGCGGTGACCGGGCCGGCCCTTACTCCAGGCCGTTGCGCGCGGCGAGCTTCACCAGGACCTCGACCAGAGCGGGTTCGAGACCCAAGGCGATGAAGGTGAGAGGCGGACCGCCCCGCCGTTCCAGCTCCACGCGGTGGAACGCCATGAGGAGGGACGCGTTGCTCATCCTGCGCAGACCGGTGACCTCCCGCCACGCCACCGCGCCCCGTATCCCGCCGAACGGGCCGGTGACGGCCACGCCCCCCTGGTGCAATCGGCACTGGTTGCCGCCGCGCCGCGCCGTGACGAAGCGCCATGCCAGCCGCAGCCCGAACAGGACGACCACCACGGCCGCGGCCACGGAGCTCTTGAGCAGTGTGGAGTTCGGCCTGACCCACACCAGCGCGACGATCATGACGAGAACCAGCAGCGTGATGGTCCGCAGCGCCGCCTGGCCGAGCGCGCCCGCGATCCCCACGGCGTGGTACGTGCCGATCCGCCGCCCCAACTCCGGCCCGCTTCCGGTCTGTCGCACGATGAACCGCCTTTTCGGGATCGCAGCCGCCAGGACCCCCGCGAACCCGGGTGAGCGGCGGGGCCCGGCGACGGCGCATCCACCCTGCGCCGCCGCCGGGCCCTGACGTTAGGGCCGCCCGGAGCAGGGCACCAGCGACCGCATCGCATGGAACCCATGCGCGGGCGGAATGCGATCGGCGATGATGCCGGTGTCCGGGCGACGAGCGCTGCGGCAGGGGGAAGACATGTGGGAGAACGAGTCGCTCCGGCTGCTCGTCACCGTGGCCGAGACCGGGTCGTTCACCCGGGCGGCGGCCCGGCTCAACTACACGCAGTCCGCGGTGTCCCGGCGGATCGCGGCGCTGGAGGCCCGAGCCGGCGGGCCGTTGCTCGAGCGCCTGCCGCGGGGCGTACGGCTCACTCCCGCGGGCCGGGTGCTGCACCGGCACGCCGTGGAGGTGCTCGACCGGCTCGCCCGTGCCGAGCGAGACCTGGCCGTCCTGCACACCGGAGACGGGGGACCGCTGCACGTGGGCGCGTTCGCCACCGCCAACATCACACTCCTGCCGGCCGCCCTGCGAGCCCTCGAGGACGCCCGGCCGGGGATCGAGATGGCGGTCGTCGAGGGCCCGACCGACACACTGATGCGGCATCTCACGGACGGGACGCTGGACCTCGCCGTCGTCAGCGACTACCCGTACGGCCTGCCCTCCGCCGAGGGGATCACGACGACCGTGCTGTGCGAGGACGAACTGCTCGTCGCCCTCCCGCGCCGCCACCCCTTGGCCGGGGCCGAAACCGTCGACCTGTACGAACTCCGCGACGAGACCTGGATCCAGAACGCGTACGGCGACCGTCCCACCATGCTCGCCGACGCCTGCGCCCGAGCGGGCTTCACCCCGGGACGGATCATGCGGATCGCCGGGTGGGCGGGCAAGTTCGGCTACGCCGCCGCCGGCCTCGGCGTGGCCCTGGTCCCCTCACTGGCGGCTCGCGCGGTCCCCGCCGAACTCGTCCTGCGCCCCCTCACCGACTCCGCCCTGTGCCGGACCGTCCACGTGGCACTGCCCGACAGACCGCTCCCGGCGGCCCTCATCCTGCGGGAGGTCCTGCTCGGCGCGGTCGCAGAGCACGTACGGCCCCGCTCACCGGGCTGAGACGCCCCCCGCCCCGTCCGAGACGGGGGAGGGGGCGGCGGTCCGCCCCCCGCCCGCCCGGACACCGGCACGGCCACCGCCCGCCGCCTCCACCTCCGCGTCCAGGGCCGCCAGCAGCCAGTCGTGCGCGGTCCCCGGCGTCGGCTCGGGGTGGTCGCCGGGAACGCTGATCACCTCGGCCGCCAGCTCCCAGTACCGGTCGAGGCGCGGATCGGCCGCGAGCCGCCCGGCCAGCACACGGCGGAACACGGGCGTGTCGTCGGCGCCGTACGTCCGCGCGTAGGCGTCCACGAACCCGTCCAACGCCTCCCCGGGGGCCGGGTCGGCCCGACGGCGCATCTCCCCGCCCGCCAGTTCGTACGCCTCGGCGAGACCCGCGTACAGCACGGCCGGGGCGCGGGCTCCCCCCACGGCGTGCGCCCGGGGCTGGGTGGCGTCGCGCGTCCCGTCGCCGCACGGGCGGGAGACGAAGGCGTGCAACCGGGCGAAGGCGAGCATCTGGTCCGGCCGGGGGTCCTCGGGCGGGCTCGGCACCGCCGCCTCCAGGAACGCGGCGACGGACCGGGCGGGCATGCGCGGCGGCAGCCAGCCACGCCAGAAACGTGCCAGCGGGTCGGTGCTCGGCGGGGCGGTGACGGCCCCGACCAGCCGGAGCCGCCCGGCCCGTTCGGCCGGCGGGCACTCCTGCACCGACCGGAGCGCCGCCTCCCGCCAGCGCAGCGCGGCGAGTTCGGACCCCAGGGCCCGCAACCGGCCGGCCACCGCCTCCTCCAGCACGCCGCCCGCCGCGGCCCCCTCGTCCCGCTCGTCCAGCTCGTCGAGAATCCGGCGCACTTCGGAAACCGGCAGATCGAGGCCGCGCAGGGAACGGATCATGCCCAGCCGTTCCACGGCCTCCGGTGCGTATCTGCGGTGTCCGCCGGCGCTGCGGGACGTCTCCGGCAGCAGCCCCCGGTCCGAGTAGAAGCGGACGGTCTTGACGCTGAGGCCCGTGCGTTCGGCCAGCTCGCCGATGGTGCACAGCCCGTCGTACGACGAGAACACTTGAACCTCCACCAGGGGGAGTTCCTACCGTACCGGCGGGCGCTGCCGGGGGACCGGGCCGGTGCGCCGGAGAGAGCGTGACGAGGAGGGACCATGACCGTATTCATCCTGGTGGCGGGGGCGTTCACCGGACCGTACGTGTGGCGGGACACCGCGGCCCGGCTGACCGCGGAGGGGGCCGAGGTGCGGACGGTGGCGCTCACCGGCCTCGGCGGGGGCCCCGGCGGACCCGCCGGGGCCGTCGACCTGGAGACGCACATCGCGGACGTCCTCGCGGTGATCGACTCGGTGGCGGCGGAGCCCGGCCGGGAGATCGTGCTCGTCGGCCACGACTACGGCATCCACCCGGTGTACGGCGCGGCCGACCGGCGGGCGGGAGCGATCGCGCGGATCGTGCACCTGGACGCCGGGATGGTCCAGGACGGCGTCCCCGCCCTGGCCGCCGTGCCCGACCGGCAACTGCGCGAGGAAGCGGCGGAGCCGGCCGCGGTGAGCGGGGGAGGGAGGACCGGCGGCGAGCTGCCACCCCCCACCCGGGAAGCGTGGTCCCGCTGGGGGAGCACCGCGGACCTCACCGAGGCGGCGCTGGAGGGACTCACCGCCCTCGCGGCGCCGCAGCCGCTGGGCACCCTGCTCCAGCCGCTGCGCCTCACCGGAGCGGTGGCCGCCGTACCCGTGACCGGCGTGCTGTGCACCGGCAACGGGCCCGGCGTCGAGATGCTCCAGATCATGGTGGACGTCGGCGACCCCGCGCTCCGGGCCCTGGCCGACGCCGAGGTGCCCTTCCTCGAACTGCCCACGGGCCACTGGCCGATGCTCTCCCGCCCCACCGAACTGGCGAAGGCCCTGACCGAGGCCGCATCGGGCGGGGGACGCCGACTGACCCCGCCCGGCGCCGCCCACCGGCCCGCCCACCTGCGGCCGTTCCTCCTCGACGTACCCGAAAGGCCGCGCGAGCGGACCGGGAACACCGACCTGTACCTGCCGGACGGTCCTGGTCCGCACCCGGCCGTGGTGTTGGTGCACGGCGGCCCGGTACCGGCCGGGGCGCGGCCCACCCCCCGGGACTGGCCGACCCTGACGGGGTACGCGCGCCTGGTCGCCGGGCAGGGGGCGGTGGGAGTGACCCTCGACCACCGGCTGCACGCCGTGACGGACTACGGGCAGGCCGCGGCGGACGTGGCCCGAGCGGTGGAACGGGTGCGCGCCGACCCCCGGGTGGACGCGGACCGGGTCGCCCTGTGGTTCTTCTCGGGCGGGGGACCGATCATGGCGGACTGGCTGACGCAGCCTCCGCCGTGGCTGCGGTGCGTGGCCGCGAACTACCCGATCCTCGCGCCGCTGCCGAGCTGGGGGCTGGCCCACTCCCGCTTCCATCCGGTCCGAGCCCTCTCCGGCGTCGGAGACCTGCCCCTCGTGCTGGTCCGCGCGGGCCGCGAGAGCGCCGAGATCGCCGCGACGGTCGAGGAGTTCGTGGCCGAGGCGGCCCGCTGCGCGGCGGACGTCGAGATCGTCGACGTACCGGAGGGGCGCCACGGCTTCGAGACGCTCGACCCGACCGACGCGGTGCGCGAGGCCGTACGCCGGGCGGTGGCCGCGGTACTGGCCCGCCTGAGCGGATGACCACCGGCCCCACGACGGACGGGGCCGGCCGGGGGCGTTCCGCGGCCGGCCCCGCCCCGGCGGGTGGTGCGGTTACTCGATGACCAGCTCGACGTCGATGTTGCCCCGGGTCGCCTTGGAGTACGGGCAGTAGGCGTGGGTGGCCTCCACCAGCTTCCGCCCGGTCTCGCCCGCGAGGGAGTCCGGCAGCTCCACCCGCATGACCACCGCGAGCCCGAAACCGGCGTCGTCCTTGCCGATGGAGACCTCGGCGGTCACGGAGGCGTCCTTGGTGTCGATCTTCATCTCGCGCCCGACCGCGGCCATCGCACTGGCGAAACAGGCCGCGTACCCGGCGGCGAAGAGCTGCTCGGGGTTGGTGCCCTTGCCGTCGCCGCCGAGGGCCGGAGGCATGGCCAGGGGGAGATCGAGCTGACCGTCCGAGCTCACGGCACGGCCCTCGCGACCGTTGGCGGTGGCGGCGGCGGTGTACAACGCGTCCATGGGTGACCCTCCTCTTCGGCTCCGTCCGGGTCGGCCGGAGCCATGGAGATAAAGGTTGCACACAATTAAGTTGTGCACAACTCATGTGTGGGGGCGGCGGTACGCTGGTGCCATGACCACCGCTCCGGGCGCCACGCCCGACCTCCCCGCCGTCCCCGACGCGGAACTGCTGCGGCTGGACCACCAGGTCTGCTTCTCGCTGCACGCCGCGTCGCGGGCGTTCGGCGGCTACTACCGGCAGGCGCTGAAGGGTCTCGGGCTCACCTACCCGCAGTACCTGGTCATGCTGGTGCTGTGGGAGCACGGGCCCCAGTCGGTCAAGGCGCTCGGGGGGCGGCTGCGCCTGGACTCCGGCACCCTCTCGCCGCTGCTGAAACGGCTGGAGGTGGCGGGGCTGGTCCGGCGGGAGCGCAGTCGCCGGGACGAGCGCTCCGTTCTGATCGAACTGACCGGCGAAGGGGCGGAGCTGCGCGACCGGGCGCTGACGGTCCCCCGCGGCGTGCTGGCCGCCACGGGGCTGTCGGTCGAGGAGGTTCTCGGTCTGCAGGCGGTGCTGCACCGTCTCACCGCGGCTTTGGGAGAGGCTGCCGAAGCGGAATGAGCCGCCCGGGCGGGGTGAACCGGCGGGGTCCGGCGGGTTGCCGCCCCCTCCCCGGTGGCGGCGAGAGGTCGTCCGGCATGACAGGCTGAGCTGTCGCCTAATCCTCATGACAGAATAACTTGTCGCCCGAGTGGTCGACAGTTATGTTTGTCGCATGGATGCCATGAAACCTGTTCCGACACCTCTGCCGGGCGACGAGAACTTCTGGACCACGGTCCTGGCCCCGGTGGAACCCGCCTGGCGCGAGCCCGCCGACGACGACACGTTCGCCATGGACGAGCAGGTGCTCGACGCGGCCCGGGCCCTGGCCGAACGGATCTCGACGCGCGCTCTGGCCTACCGCACCGCCGGCAGGCCCTTCGACGCCGCGCTGATGGCCGCGCCCGATGTGCAGCTGGCGCTCCTGCGCTCCCTCCACGAGGCGAAACTGTCCGTCGACCGGTTGGCCGAGAGCGCGGCCGCCGTCGCCGGACGCGGCGGCGCCAGTTATGCGCAGCTCGGTGCCGCCTGGGGCGGCATCAAGCGCCAGTCGGCCCGTCTCAAGTGGCCCCACGCGGTGCCCAAGAAGTCCGCCGGCGAATCCATCCCGCTGTATTACGCGGGCGGCGACGCGGTCATCCACCACGACCCGGGTACGGACGCCTGGTGGTACACCGCCACCGGCGCGGACCTGCGGCAGGACGAGTCGGAGGCCGAGCACCGCACGTCCGCCGAGGCCATCGCGCGGGCGACCGAGTTCCTGCTGGCGCACGCCCGGCCCGCACCGCCCGACCCCGCGTGAGGGCGGCTCGCCCAGTGCGCCGGGTCGTAAGGGAAACCGGCCCGGCACGCCGGGAAACCCACGCCCGTTGCCGCCGCGGGCCCCTTCCCGGATGAAGGGGCGGCGCCGCGCACGGCGGCCGCCGAAGTCCGGGCCGAGGGCTGCGAGCGGTCCTGGGGCGGTGCGGACCGACTCGTACGGAGCTCGGTGCGCCCCTCCGCGTATGTGTGCGGCCGCGGCCGCTGCGCGGTGCCGGAACGCCGGTCAGACCTCGTCCGAACCGTGACCGAGATCCCAGGCCACGAGGGTGCGGTAGTGGATCGGCCCCGGGCCCCGGCCGACGTTGCTGCCGACCAGGTACAGACGCCCGGCCTCCCAGCTCTGGCCGACGAAGGGGGCGAGCCCCGCGGCGGCCCGCACGGTGGCCGCATGGTCGCCCCGGCGGGAGCGGGCCAGGGTCAGATGGGGCCGGAACGTCCGTTCCGGAAAGAGGACGCCGCACTCGCGGACGCGAGCGCGTACGTCGGCGGCGAGTCGGTGCAGCGCGTCGAGGTCGCCCGTGACCCCGCTCCACAGCACCCGCTCGTCGAAGTGCCCGCCCCCGCGCAGCGCCAACCGCAGAGGCGCTCGCCGTGCCGCGAGCCCGGCGAGCGGAGGCATCAGGGGCGGGACGGCGGCGGCCGGCAGCTCGCCGAGGAACGCCAGGGTGATGTGCCAGTCCTCGATCCGGTTCCACCGCATGCGGGGGTAGGCGTCGTAGGCCGGGCGCAGCGCGCGGGCCAGTTCGTCCTTCGCCTCGTCGGGCGGGGCGAGCGCCAGGAACACACGGGTCGTCGCGGCCCGGGCGGGCTCCTTCGCGGAGGGGTCGGTCACGGCTTCGAGCGGGTCGTTCACCTGCCGTACCGTACGGGGCCGCCCGGCCACCACCGCGACGCGGGGCCGGTGCCGAACCCGGCGCGAGCAGGCGCCGGGATCCGGGCGTGGACCGGCCCCCGCACGCGCGGAACGAGGGAGCCGCACGCGGCCCCGGGTTACGCCCGACCGCGGGGCTCCCGCGCGGGCGTCGTCAGCCGAGGTAGTCCGTACGCCCCTCGTCGTCGAGGGAGAAGGGGCCCTCGGGGATGATGCAGAACTCGTTGCCCTCCGGGTCGCCCATCACCAGGAAGCCGCCGTCGTCGTACCCCTCCAGCCTGCGCCCGCCGAGCGCCTCGACCCGCTGCTGCTCGCCGGCGGGATCGGGGGACGACAGATCGATGTGCAACCGGTTCTTGGTCCGCCCCGGTGTGTCCTCGGTCCGCTGGAAACCGAGGCCCAGACCGTTTTCCCGGCGCAGCCACACATAGGGGCCCGTGCGGCCCGCGATCGGCCTGCCGAGCAGTTCGGACCAGAACGCGGCCAGCCGCTCCGGATCCCGGGCGTCGACGATGAGGGCGTTGATCAGCAGGGGGGAGTCCGTCATGCTTCCCACCCTCCCCGACGCGCCCGCGCCGCGCGAGGCGCCGACGCCGCCCCGGGCCGCCGCGCAGCGGACGGGACGCGCCGCTTGCCGCCGTCGCATAGAGTCATGCCCATGACGCAAGAGGACGGTGAGCTGGACAGCCTGGTGCGCAAACGCATCCGCGCCCTGCGCGTGGCCCAGGGGTGGTCCCTGGAGGAGCTGGCCACCCGCGCGAAGATCAGCCAGTCCACCCTGAGCCGGATCGAGAACGGCCGCCGCCGACTGGCTCTGGACCAGCTCGTCACCCTGGCACGCGCCCTGGACACCTCCCTCGACCAGCTGGTCGAGACCGCCGCCGACGACATCGTCTCCCACCCGGTCGTCGACGGAGCCCACGGCCAGATGCGGTGGCCCATCAAGGCGGAACCGGGCATGACCGTCATCCGCCAGCGCGTGACCGAGCCGCCGCCCGACAATCCGGCGCGCCTGCGTGCCCATCCGGGCCGTGAATGGCTCGTCGTCCTCTCCGGCACCGCGATCCTGCTCCTGGGCAACCGGCGCCTGCGGATCGAGACGAACCAGGCGGCGGAGTTCCCCACGATGCTCCCGCACGCGATCGGCGCCGAGGGCGGGCCGTGCGAACTGCTGGGCGTCTTCGACCGGGACGCCCGCCGTGGCCACCAGCGCGGCGAGGGCACGGAGAGGACGACCCGGGCCGACCCGCCCGGGTGAGTCCTTCCCGGCACCGGAGAGCGCCGCCGCTCAGGGGCGTGGCGCCTTCGTACCGTGCACCGCCGTGTACTCGGCCGCGAGCCAGGGCCCCAACCGGTCGATGAGCAGGCCGAGCACCGCCGGGTCCGCCGAGGGGGTACGGCCGACGGCCGCGGCGACACGCATCTGCTCGGCACGCTCGTGGTAGTAGCGGCCGAACACCTCGGCGGACTCGTCGAGGTCGCTCGTCCAACCACCCCACCGCGGCATGACCAGGGTGAATCCGGTGCGCACGATACGGCGGCCGACCGTCCGGGCCAGAGCCTTGCGTTCGGCGTCCGTCGCGGCCTCGGCGGCATGGGAACGCCAGCGCGGGAGCACGAGCGCCAGGTCGCCGTTGGTCTCCCGGGCGAGCAGGGACGTAGGGCGGAAGCGGGGGAGCCGGTCGGCGAGATCCGGGCCCAGCAAGGGAGTGCACAGACAGGCGATGAAGAAGCCGCTGTCGTGCCGCTCGGCTGCGCTCCTCAGCGTACGTACGCCGGAGAGCAGGATGCCGACGCCGTTGATCAGGGCATGGGACCGGTCGAGGGCGTCCTCCATCGCGCGCGCGTCCGCCCGGTCCGCCGCTGTGGGCTCTTCGTGGAGAGCGAGCAACAGGTCGAGGTCGCAGACGCCGGGGACGGCGGTTCCGCGCGGGATACTGCCGTAGAGGTAGGCGCTGTGCAGCCGTGGGCCGTCGAACACCTCACCGATCCTGGCGCGGGCCGCGTCGACGACCGGGGCGAAAGCGTCGGGCACCCGGCTCAGCGCGCCTTCACGTGCGATCGTCCCGTCCGGGTTCAGCCCTCGTGTGCTCATGCGACCACTGTGCCCGCCACGCGACCGAATCCCCACTGTGTTTCGGCCGCCGTGCTCCCCCTCCCTTTCTGCGCAAGCTCATCGCGTTGCGTCGCTTGGCAACTGCCGGGGGCCGCGACACCACGTGGGCGAAGCTCCCGGGAGGGGGCGGCGCAGGCCTGGACGGAACCGTTCCCGGGGCGCGGAGGAAGGAAGGAGGACCGGCATCCGGGAAGGGGCCCGAAGTCGGTGATCACCTATCCGGCGGGCTTGCCCCGTTGTCACCCCCGGGGGCTTTCCGCCCGGTGCGCGTGGGCCGCGTTGAGCCGGGCGGCCTGCCGCGTCAGGTGGTCGCGCTCGGCGAGCGTGGACGCCCGGGCGGCGGCCTCCACGTACAGCCGCGCCGCCGCAACCACGTCGCCGTCGCGCTCGTGGAGGTACGCCGCCACCGCCGTGTACCGGGGCAACGACTGGCTCAGCGCGGCCAGTTCGGCGAGACCGGCCTGCGGGCCCTCGGCCTCACCGACCGCCACCGCTCGGTTGAGCCGGACGACCGGGCTGTCCGTCAGGGCGGCCAACTCGTCGTACCACTCGACAATCTGCACCCAGTCCGTCTCCTCGGCCGTGGGCGCGTCGCAGTGCAGCGCGGCGACGGCCGCCTGGGCCTGGAACTCGCCCAGCCGGTCCCGGGCCAGGGCCGCCTGCAGGATCCCGACGCCCTCGGCGATCATCCCGGTGTCCCACCGGCCCCGGTCCTGCTCGGCGAGCGGCACCAGACTCCCGTCCGGCGCGGTCCGCGACGCGCGCCGGGCATGGTGGAGCAGCATCAGCGCGAGCAACCCCGCCGCCTCCGGGTGGTCGGTCGAGGCCGCCAGCTGCCGGGTGAGCCGGATCGCCTCGGCGGCGAGGTCCACGTCCCCCGAATAGCCCTCGTTGAAGACCAGGTAGAGCACGCGCAGCACGGTGGCGACATTCCCGGGCTGATCGAACCGCACCCGGGAGACGGTGCGCTTCGCCCGGCTGATGCGCTGCGCCATGGTCGCCTCGGGCACCAGGTAGGCCCGGGCGATCTGGCGCGTGGTGAGCCCGCCGACGGCCCGGAGGGTGAGCGCGACGGCGGACGAGGGCGTCAGCGAAGGGTGGGCGCACAGGAAGTACAGCTGGAGCGTGTCGTCCACCGAGGGCGCGGGGCCGGGCACGGGCTCCTCGTCGACGCGCTCCTCCCGCCGCCGCCGGGCGCTCTCCGCCCGGGTGGCGTCCAGGAACCGCCGCCACGCCACGGTGACCAGCCACCCCTTCGGGTCGCGCGGCGGGTCCTGCGGCCAGACGCGGACCGCCTCGACCAGGGCGTCCTGCACGGCGTCCTCGGCCGCCGCGAAATCTGCTCCGCGGCGGACGAGGATCCCGAGCACGCTCGGTGTGAGGCTCCGCGGAAGGAGCTCGTCCATCGGGTCCTCACTCCGTGACGGTGGGCGGCGCGGTCAGGAACGGCCGGACCTCCAGCCACTCGTGGATAGGCTCCCCGCCCGCCCCCGGAGCGGCCGACAGCTCCCCGGCCAGTTCGACCGCCCGGTCGTGACCGTCCACGTCGATGATCATCCAGCCGGCGATGAGGTCCTTGGTCTCGGCGAACGGCCCGTCGGTGACCGGCGGCCGCCCCTCGCCGTCGTACCGGACCCAGGAGCCCTCGGGGGCCAGGGCCTGGCCGTCGACGAACTCCCCGGACTTCTCCAGCCGGTCGGCGAAGTCCCGCATGTACTGCATGTGCGCCGAGATCTCCTCGGGCGTCCACCGGTCCATGGGGACGTCGTTGACCGGGGCCGGGGCGCCGCGGTAGTGCTTGAGCAGCAGGTACTTGGCCATGGTGTCTCTCCTCGGTGCCGGGCGGCCCCTTCCGGCCGCTTCCACCACGGGGACGGAGCCGGGCGGGGGTTCTCGACATCCTCGCGCGCGGATTCCGCGATTTCTTTCCGACACCCCGCAGCCGCCCCGCAGCGCGGACCCCACCGGACCTTTACGCGTGGCGCGCGGCGGGACCGCCGCTCAGACTGGCGGAAAGGCGCGGACCGGCCGCGGAAGGACCCCGCACCGATGTGCGGCAGCCCGGAGAGGCGGGGAACGATGGGTGAGTACGCGGATCTGCCCGGCGTCCGGACCTGGTACGAGAGCGAAGGCGCCGGCGACCCGCTGGTCCTGCTGCACGGCGGTTTCTGCACCAACGACACCTGGGGCGCCCAGCGCGCCGACCTCGCCGCCGCCCACCGGGTCTTCCTGCCGGAGCGGCGCGCGCACGGACACACGGCCGACGTCCCGGGGCCGCTGACGTACCAGGCCATGGCCGACGACACGGTGGCCTTCCTGGAGGAGGTCGTCGGCGGGTCCGCACACCTGGTGGGGTGGAGCGACGGGGGAGTGGTCGCGCTGCTCGTCGCCCGGGCCCGGCCCGACCTCGTCCGCAAGGTCGTGGCGATCGGCGCCAACTTCCGCCCCGGACCCGAGTGCTTCGTGGAGGCGTCGATGCTCGACGCGATGACGCCCGGCGGGCCCGACCTCGCGTTCTTCCGCGAGATGTACGAGCCGGTCACCCCGGACGGCGCGGGCCATTGGCCGGTCGTGGCCGCGAAGGTGGTCGACATGTGGCGCACCCAGCCGACGCTGACGCCCGAGGACCTGGCCGGCGTCCGGGCGTCCACCCTCGTCATGGCCGGCGACGACGACCTGATGACGTTGGAGCACACGATCGCCCTGTACCGGGCGATCCCCGACGCCGAACTGGCGATCGTCCCCGGCGCGTCCCACCTGGTCCCCCTGGAGAAACCGGAACTCGTCAACCGGTTGATCCTCGACCACCTCGCCCAGGAGGCGGTGGAGACGATGATGCCCGTCCGCCGGGCGGAGACGGGCCCCACCGCCCCCTGACGGGCCCCGTCGCTGCCGGAAGGCTCCGCCGCGGGAAGCCCCCTACCACGGGGGGCGGCGCGCGGTGGCCGCACCTCCGGACGCCTGCGGCCGCACCACCCCGCCGTCCGGGACCGCCCCACCGTCCGGGACCGCCCCTCCGTCCGAGATCGCCCGCCGGGCCGCACCAGCGGGCCATGGATCGATGGTGGGTTGTATGCCCACATTTATGCTGACTCAATGCGATCTGCGTCAGCTGCTCCTCGGTGGGCCCTGCTCTCCTCCGGGTGCGCCCCCGTCCTGCTGGTCGGCTCCTGGGCGATCGCGCAGGCGCGCCAGGGGCCGGAGTACGACCCCGCGGCGGACACCCTGAGCGTGTTGGCCTCCTACGGCGCCGCCAGTTATTGGCTGATGACGGGCATGCTGCTGGCACTGGGGACGTGTTACGTGATGACGGCGTACGCGCTCCGACAGGCGGCGACCGCCGGGCGGCTGGCCCTGGCCGGCGGCGGACTGTCCGCACTGGCCCTGACCCTGGTGCCCGCCCCCAGCAGCGGCGGGGCGCTGGAGCACGGGGCGGTGGCCACCGTGGGCGTCGTGCTGCTCGGGGCATGGCCGCCTCTGGCCGCCGCCCGGGCCGGGGCGCCGACGCCGTGGGGGCTGCGTTTCGACGTGTCGCTCGCCGCGAGCGGGGTGATGTTCGCGAGCGCCCTGTGGTTCTGGGCGGAACTGCAGAGCGGGCGGGCCCCGGGCGTCGCCGAACGCGTCGTGACGTTCCTCCACGCGCTGTGGCCGTTCCTGGTCGTCCTCTCCTGCCGTAGAAGCGCGGCGGCCTGACCGGGCGCGGCCCCCGCGGGCGGCCGGAGCGGGCCGGAGGGGCCTGGAGCGACGCCCCTGCACCGGCCCGCCGCCGGACCTCCGGAAAGGGGCGGGAGCACCGGCGCACAGGGGTTCCGGGACGGAAGCCGACCGCTGCCGCCCCCGGAGCGCGCCCTAGATCTCGCGGCCCGTGGTGGAGGCGAATCCCAGCCAGGTGTGGCGGTTGCCCCACCAGCACCAGCCGACCTTGGGGGCGTTGCGACGCTCCCGGCCGTCGCGCCCGGTGCCGTTGCTGATCCAGATCGCCGGAGTACGCGCGTCCAGCGCGCCGTTCGCCTTGCGCAGCCGGGAGCCGATGGTCATGAAGCAGCGGTTCCGCTCCAGCACCGCCGGCTGTTGCAGCACCCAGTGGATGCCTTCGGTGAGCGCCAAGGGCGTACGGTCCGCCTTGGTGAGGGCGGGCAGGGTCTCCTCGGGGCTCCAGTCGGCCAGGTGGTCGCCCCGGTCCACCCCGGTGACGAAGTAGAGCGGCGCGTCGGGGAGGACGATCCCGCTGGGGAGGAAATCATCGACGTCCTGCATGTCGGTGACGACGAAACCGGTTTTGCCGTCGCGCCGGAGCAGAGGCGCTAGGACGGAGGCGGGGGCACGGTCCGGATGAACGGCGAGCAGGACGTCGTCACGGTGGCCGGCCCTCCCGGCGAAGGCGCGGACCTCCTCGGCGGGAAGGCCGGCGATCTCGTGCACTCCGAGCTCGATCAACCGCTCGGCCTGGGCGGCGGGAGGCTGGAGCCGGTACTCGGTGCCCGCCGCGGCGGAATCGGTGTCGGTGGAGAAGGTGTCGGGCAAAGCGGTCCCCCGGATTCACGGTTCACAGGTACGGCACTGGGCCTGAGGTGGAACGAGGGAAGCCGGCCGGGTGTTCCCGGCGCGTCCGCGGGCCCGATCCGGCCGAGGGGGCGACGCGACGCGGCGGCGGCCCCGAGGACTCGCGAGCGGGAAAGGCCTCTGGCACAAGGAAAGGCAAGGAGAGAACTCTCCTTGCCACGCTCAACTTATAGCGCACCCGGGGGCTTGCGGCAAGGCCCCGGTGGCACCGCACAATCGTCGCTCCACACAGGGAAGACGGCGAGGGACGAACACATGCCCGACCAGGGGTTCGACGAAGGACGGGGCGCCGGTGATCCGGGCGGTCGCCGCAGGGCGAGCGGACACGGTGGTGCCGGAGGTTCCACGATGACGCGGCAGTACGTGCTGGACCTGCGGGAGGTGGACGAGACGCGGGCGGAGGCCGTGGGCGGGAAGGGCGCCCACCTGGGCGCGCTGTCACGGATCGAGGGCATCCGCGTACCGGACGGCTTCTGTGTGACGACGGAGGCTTTCAGACGGGTCACGGATGAGGAACCATCGCTCGGTGAACAGCTCGACGAACTGTCCCGTGTGGACCCGGACGACGGGGAGGCGATCCGCACGCTCAGCGCACGGATCCGCCGCACCATCGAGGAGATCCCCGTCCCGGGCGACATCGCGGCCGCGATCACCGGTGCGCTGACCCGCTTCGGCGAGCGGTCCGCCTACGCGGTGCGGTCCAGCGCCACGGCGGAGGATCTGCCGACCGCCTCCTTCGCCGGCCAGCAGGACACGTACCTGAACGTGGTGGGGCCGGAGGCGGTCCTCCGGCACGTCAGCCGGTGCTGGGCCTCGCTGTTCACCGAGCGGGCCGTGGTCTACCGCCGGCGGAACGGCATCGACCACCGCACGGTGCACATGGCCGTGGTCGTCCAGCGGATGGTCTTCCCCCAGGCGTCCGGCATCCTGTTCACCGCCGACCCGGTCACGGGCGATCGCAAGGCCGCCACGGTGGACGCCGGGTTCGGCCTCGGTGAGGCCCTGGTCTCGGGTCTGGTGAATCCGGACGTCTTCACGGTGCGGGACGGCCGGGTCGTCGCCAGGACGATCGCCACCAAGGACCGCGCCGTCCACCCGCTCCCGGCCGGAGGCACACGTGACACGGCGGTCGACGCCCGGCAGCGGGACCAGCCGGCGCTGACGGACGAGCAGGCGGTGCGGCTCGTGGGGATCGGGCGGCGGATCGAGGCGCACTTCGGGACTCCGCAGGACATCGAATGGTGCCTGGTCGACGACGATGTCCGGATCGTACAGAGCCGGCCGATCACCACCCTCTTCCCCGTTCCCGTCCGGGGTTCCGACGACGAGGAGAACCGCGTCTACGTCTCCGTGGGCCACGGTCAGATGATGACGGACGCCATGAAGCCCCTCGGCTGCTCCATGTGGCAGCTGACGGCGATGGTGCCGATGCACGAGGCCGGCGGCAGGCTGTTCGTCGACGTCACCGGGCGGCTGGCCTCGCCCGCCACCCGCGACGACCTCCTGGACGCCCTCGGCAAGGGCGACCCGCTGGTCAGGGATGCCCTGGAGACGGTCCTGAACCGCGGTGACTTCGTCCCGACGCTCCCGGCCCCGGCCCCCGCAGCCCCGCCACCCGCCCCGGACACGCGAGCCGCCCCCGCCACCCCGATCCCGACCGATCCGGCGATCGTCACCGGGCTGATCGAGCGCAGCCGGGCGTCGGTCGCCGCACTGGAACGCGAGATCCGGACGAAGAGCGGACCGGCCCTGTTCGACTTTCTGCTGGAGGCGTTCGAGGAGCACAAGCGGGTTCTCGGCGATCCCCTGAGCATGCAGGCGATCATGGCGGGCATGGACGCCACCTGGTGGCTCAACGAGAAGCTGCTGGAGTGGCTGGGCGAGAAGAACGCGGCGGACACCCTCACGCTCTCCGCCCCCGACAACATCACCTCCGAGATGGGGCTGGCGCTGCTCGACGTCGCGGACGCGGTCCGGCCGTGGCCGGCGGTGGTGGACTTCCTGCGGGAGGCCCGGCACGCCGAGAGCGCGGGCTTCTGGGACGACCTGGCGAAGGTCGAGGGGGGAACGGAGGCGCGCGCGGCCATCGAGACGTACCTCGACCGGTACGGCATGCGGTGCGTCGGCGAGATCGACATCACCCGCCCGCGCTGGAGCGAGCACCCGACCGCGCTCGTGCCCGCGATCCTCGACAACGTGCGCAACTTCGGTCCCGGCGCGGCCGAGCGGCGGTTCGAGGAGGGCCTCCGGAAGGCGCGCGAGAAGGAACAGGAGGTGCTGACGCGCCTGCGGGCCCTGCCCGACGGGGAGCGGAAGGCCGAGGAGGTCCGGCGGATGATCGAGCGCGTCAGGACGTTCATCGGATACCGCGAGTACCCGAAGTACGGCATCGTCTGCCGCTACTTCGCCTACAAGCGGGCCCTGTTGGCGGAGGCCGAGCGGCTGGTGCGGGCCGGTGCGCTGGCGCGGAGGGAGGACGCCTTCTACCTGACGTTCCAGGAGTTCCGCGAGGCCGCGCGCACGAACCGGGTGGACGAGCGGCTGCTGCGGCAACGCAGGGAAGCGTTCCTTTCGTACCGGGCGCTCACCCCGCCCCGGGTGCTCACCTCGGACGGCGAGGCCCTGTCCGGCGCGTACCGGCGTGACGACGTGCCGGAGGGCGCGCTGACCGGCCTGCCGGTCTCCGCCGGGACCGTGGAGGGGAGGGCCCGGGTCGTCCTGGACCTGGCCGACGCCGACCTGGAGGCGGGCGACATCCTGGTCACCCCGTTCACCGACCCCAGCTGGTCGCCGCTGTTCGTCGGGATCGCGGGGCTGGTTGCGGAGGTCGGCGGCCTGATGACGCACGGGGCGGTGATCGCCCGGGAGTACGGCCTGCCCGCGGTGGTGGGCGTGGCAGGGGCCACCCGGTTGATCAGGGACGGCCAGCGCGTCCGCCTGCACGGAACGGACGGGTACGTGGAGATCCTGGACTGAACCGGCGCCCCCGGCCGCCCTGTTCACCGGTCGGCCGGGGGAGCGCGACCACCGTCCCTCACCTCCCGCTCCGTCGGCCCGTCGGCCCGTCGGCCCGTCGGCGTGGCGGTCGCAGGGGCGCGCCGCCACGGGCCGCCCGGCGGATCGCGTTCTGTTGAGAAGCCGCGGGCCGGGTAGGAGAGGGCGACGTTGTTCTCGTACAAGGAAAGGACGGTCGCCCATGTCCTCCTCTCTGGTCGAAACCATCGATGTCAGGGCCCCGCTCCCCATCACGTGGGCGCTGTGGAGCGACGTCACGCAGTGGCCGAGGTTCCTCAGCCATGTCCAGCGGGTGGATCCGATCGACGAGCGGAGGTTCGCCTGGCAGCTCTCGCTGCCGGGGGCGGACAAGAACTTCGTCGCGGAACTCACCGAGGTCGTGGCGGAGAACCGCATCGCGTGGAAGACGATCGAGGGCGTCCACCACGCGGGGGTGGTCACGTTCCACCGGGTCGACGCGTCCACGACCCGCGTCGCCCTGCAGATCGAGTACGACCCCCAGGGGTTCGTCGAGCGCCTCGGTGCTCTGACCCATCTCGATTCGGTGCTGGCCAACTACGACCTGGGAGAGTTCCAGAAACTGGCGGAACTGACCGCCGAGTCGGGGGGCGTGCGGAACGGCTGAGCACCGAGGAGAGGGGGAGACCGGACGGGCGGGCGCCGCGTCCCGGTCTCCCCTTCTCCTGCTGCTCGGTGTCGAGGACGTCAGGCGGTGGGGGCGCCCGCGACACGGCGTTCGCCGCCGTTGCGTTCCTGCCAGAGGCGGTACACGTCGACGGCCTCTTCGCGCTCCTCGTAGCGCATCGGCAGCCGTCGGTCCTGCCAGGGCTTGGCGGTCTCGTCGTAGAAGGTGCTCAGTTCGAAGTACTTGCGGTCGTCCACGTAGTGCGGCTCGTAGGCGTCGCGGGTGGTGAGGAAGACGACCGCGTCCGGCGAGCAGTAGTACAGCGCGCCCAGGCACATCGGGCAGGGGTGGGCGAGGACGTAGATGGTGGCGCCGGTCAGGTGCTCGGTGCCCAGCTCGGTGCAGGCGTCGCGGATGGCGAGGATTTCGGCGTGGGCGGTGGGATCGCCGGTCTGGGCGACCTTGTTGGGGCTCTCGGCGAGGATCTCGCCGTCCTTGACGATGACGGTCGCGAACGGGCGGCCGCCTTCGGCGACGTTCTGACGGGCGATGTCGATGGTGCGCTGGGCGAAGTCCATGAAAGAGCCTCCGAGGACGGGAAGAGGGTGCGCGGCCGCCGGCCGGCGGCCGGGCGGGAATCGGCGGCTTGGCGGGGATCGGGGCGGGGCGGGGCGGGGCGGGGGGGGGTGCGCCCGGCCCCCCCCCCCCCCGGGGGGGACGCCGGAACGGCGGCGGGGCGAGTGGGGTTGTGGGCAGGGTATTTGCCGCCCGCGGGTTGTCGGCGC
>NZ_JBIRLM010000018.1:149517-158432 GCF_044330565.1 Streptomyces sp. NPDC017448
GGGGCGGGGGGGGGGGGGCGGGGGGGGGGGGGGGGGGGGGGGGGGGGGGGGGGGGGGGGGGGGGGGGGGGCCGCGCCCCCCCCCCCGCCGCCTGGGGGTGACGCCGTACCGGCGGCGGTCAGAAGGGCTTGGTCGGCAGGTACTTGCCGTCCAGGGTGATGACGGCGCGCTCGCCGCCCTCGGGGTCGGCGACCTTCTTCACGTCGAGCCGGAAGTTGATCGCGGAGATGATCCCGTCGCCGAACTGCTCGTGGACGAGGGCCTTGAGGGTCGTGCCGTAGACCTGGAGCATCTCGTAGAAGCGGTACATGGTCGGGTCGGTCGGGATCCGGTTGGGCATCGAACCGCGCACCGGGATGGTCTGCAGCAGAACCGCCGCGTCGTCGTCCAGGCCGAGCAGATCGGCCACGGCCTTCGCGGACTCCTCCGGCAGCGGGTGCTGGCCGAGGACGGCGGCGGTGGTGAAGGCCACCGACAGGCCGGAGGCGTCGGCGATCTGCTGCCAGGAGAGGTCCTTGAGGGTCTTGGCCTCCACGGCCTTGGCGGCCAGGGCCTCACGGGCGGTCGGGTCGAACTGTGCGTGCACCATGATCAGTACGTCCTTTTCTCCCCCGGGCCACTCACGGGAAGAGGGGTGGAGTGGCACGTGGGGCGGGGGTTTCGCGGGGGGTGGGGGTTTTCGGGGCAGGGGGGCAGGTCCGGCAGGGTCAGGCCGCGCGCGGGGCGGTCAGCTCCTGGACGCGGCCGGTGGGGATGTCGAAGACCCAGCCGTGCAGGGCGGCCCTCCCCTGTGCCAGCGCGCTGGCGACCGAGGGGTGGGTGGCCAGGTTCGCCAGCTGGGCCAGCACGTTCTGCCCTACCAGGGCGGAAACATCGCCGCCGGTGGGCGTGCGGGCCAGCGAGGCGTCCGCGTGCCGCAGCCAGGTGGCGACCGCCGGGGAGCCGCTGAGGTCGTGGCTCTCGGCGAGCGCGGTCATCGCGCCGCACGCGGAGTGGCCGCAGACGACGATGTCCTTGACGCCCAGCGTGGCGACGGCGTACTCGATGCTCGCCGCGACCCCGTCGGCCTCGGGAGCGTAGGCGGGCACCAGGTTGCCTGCGGTGCGGATGACGAACAGATCACCCGGCTCCGTACCGGTGATCAGTTCGGGGACGACGCGGGCATCGGAACACCCGATGAACAGCGTGTGCGGTGTGTGATGGGCGGCCAGGCGGGCGAAGAGCTCCGCCTTGGCCGGGAAAACGTCCCGCTGGAAACGGGCGACGCCTTGGGTCAGGTCGTGCATGGTCACTCCCTTCGGAGGGGGGCCGGCCCTGGCGGGCTGGTGAAATCAACCATGCATGACCTGTACCTATAGTGTCCAAGAGAGGTAACGCATAAGAGCTATCGATCCCATCTATAGTTGCTTCCATGGCTGCTCTCGAACTGCGTCACCTGCGCTATCTGCTCGCCGTGGCCGAACACGGCAACTTCACCCGTGCCGCCGAGGAGCTGCACATCTCCCAGCCCACCCTCTCCCAGCAGATCAAGCAGCTGGAACGGACGCTGGGCGTGCAGCTTCTGGACCGCACCGGCCGCACGGTGCGGCTCACCGACGCGGGCGCCGTCTACACCGATCACGCCCGGCGCGCGCTGCGCGACCTCGCCGCCGCCGAACGTGCCGTCCACGACGTCCAGGACCTCTCCCGCGGCCACCTGCGCCTGGGGGTCACCCCCACCTTCACCGCCTACCTGGTCGGCCCGCTCACCGCCGAATTCCACACCCGCCACCCCGGCGTCCGCCTCACGCTGGTGGAAATGGCCCAGGACCGCATCGAAGGGGCCCTACTCGCCGACGACCTCGACCTCGGCATCGCCTTCGCAGGCCCCCATCTCCCCGGCGTCACCGCCACCGCTCTGTTCACGGAGACGCTCACTCTGGTCACCGGCCCCCGCCGGTCTGACACCGGCGCTCTCCCCCCGCTCCCCGTAAGTGAACTCACCGGCGGGGAACTCGCTTTGCTCAGCGGCGACTTCGCCACCCGCGGCCACATCGACGCCTACTTCACCCGCCACCGGGCCGCTCCCCGCATCGCGGTCGAAGCCAACTCCATCCAGGCGCTCACCGAGATCGTCCAGCGCACCGGCCTGGCCACCGTCCTGCCCGACGCCATCACCCACGACCATCCCCACCTCGCCCCCGTCCCCCTCGACCCGCCCCTCCCCGCCCGTACCGTCACCCTCCTCCACCGTGAGGGCGCCTACCGCGGTGCGGCCACCCGCGCCTTCACCCGGCTCATCCACGACCTCGTCCACACCCGCGGCTACGCGCCCGCTCCGTGACGCTCCGGGCGGGCCGCGCCTGGGCTCGTGCGGTTCCGGGGCCGAGGAGTCCCCGCTTTCCGGCAGCTGTGGCCCCGGCACCCTCCGGCGCTGCCCGGCACGGGATCTGTACAGGTCAGTGCGGGACCGGCCGGTAGGTGAGCTCCTGGGTACGGCCATCGAGCGTCCGGCTCTCGATCAGTTCGAGATCGAAGTCGGCCCCGCCCCGGAGGACCGGTTCCGTACCGGTCCGACCGGTGATGACGGGAAAGATCGTCACTTGGACGCGGTCGACCAGCCCGGCGGCCATCAGCGCCCGGTTCATCGACAGGCTGCCGTGCGAGCGCAACGGCACATCGGACTCCTCCTTGAGGCGGGCGACGACGTCGACGGCGTCACCGTTCGCGACGGTCGCGTCCGGCCAGTCGAGGGGCTCTTCGAGCGTGGTCGACACCACCGTCGCGGGCAGGCTCCTCATGCGGGTGACCCATGCGTCGCCCACGCCGGGCTCCTCGGTGGTCGGGGCCGCCAACCGCACGAACTTCCGATACGTGCGGGCCCCGAAGACCATGCGCTGATCCTGGCCGTACAGGGACGACCGGCGGTCGAGGAGCTCGGGGCCCTGCTTGCCCCAGTAACCACCCCAGTCGCCGTCACCGTTGTAGGAGCCGAAACCGTCGAGGCTGGAGAATACGTCGAACGTGTAGACGGCGGTCATGATGCTCTCCCGGCTGAATCCGGTTGATGGACACAGGTGCAGACTGCGTCCGGTGGGAGAACTCATCGCCGGCCGGCGGACCCGGGACGCGGAGCGGCAGGAGGGGCGGTCGTGGCGGTTCTTCCCTGGCGACCGGGCGGCCGACCGCCCCTGATCACCTGCCCTTGACGACCAAGGAAGGCGACGACGCGTCACTCAGGAGGAGGCTCGGTCCGGCATCCGGGTCGTCGAGGGGGACGGACCAGATGTCCGACGTGCCCTTCGCGCTCCCCGGAAGGGCGTACGCGAGGGTCGAGTCGTCCAGCCACGCCGCCTGGTCGTCGACGCTGCGGGTCTCGGCTACGGGGGTCTCACGCATCGTCCTCAGGTCCAGTACGTGCAGTCGCCACGGATTCTGGGCGCCTTCGCGGACCCGCTTCTTGAAGGCGATCCGGGTGCCGTCGGGCGAGAGGGACGGGCATTCGGCGTTGCGGCGGAGTGTGCGGGCCTTCCACGTCCTGACATCGCCCTCGACGAGGTACGTCTTCCCCTTGGTGGCCACCGTCGCGTAGAAGCGGTTGTCGTCGTCCGCGAAGGTGATGCCCCAGTAGTTCACGTCCGGCGCGTGGTACCGCCGCCCCTCCAGGTAGAGCTGCAGGGTCTCCACGTTCTTGACCAGATAACCGGTCCGCGTGTCGAGGATGCCGCTCCTCGTCGAGAAGGAGGACGAGGCGTACGAGTCGCCGCTGACGAACAGCGTCCAGGCGACCATCCGGCCCGAGGGGGAGACCCGCGCCCGGTTGGGGATGCCGCCGACCACGACGGTCTTACGGGTGTTCAGCTTTCGGTCGAGGACGCTCACCTTCGTCTTCTGCGAGATGCCGGGGTGGCCGGCGATACAGACGGCCGACCGTCCACTCGCGTAGAAGCGGTCGCACGAGAGCCCGGTGCTCCTGCTCCGCGCCCCGTCGGCCGCCCCCGTGCCGGAGGAGCCGTACGGCGCCGAGCGCACGTTGCCCTTGCGCGCCGCGTGGTACAGGCCGGGCGCGTCGTCGAGTGTGAGGCCCGGCGCGGCGGCGGGCTCCGGCGTCCTGCCGTCGCCGTCGGCTGCCGCGACCGTGTAGCCGACGGCGACGGTCGCCAGGACGGCGGTGGCCGCCGTGAGCGCGACGATCCGGGCGCGCAGGGAGAGGGGAGGCAGGGTCATGAGGACTCCGGGGCGGTGGCGGGTGCGGGGGCGGCGGGCGAGGGTGCGGTCGGCAGGAGTACGCAGGCGAGGACGAGTACGGCGCCGAGCGCGGCGGCGGCCAGGAGGAGGGCGTTGTCCATGCCCCACAGCGTCCAGACGGCTCCGAACCCGACGGACGCGAACAGGCGGCCCAGACTCTGGCCGGTCTGCAGCAGTGCCATCCCGCCCGCACGCCGGTCCGCCGGCACGACCGGGCCGCCGAGCGCCATGAGGACCCCGTCGGTCGCCGCGTAGAACGTGCCGTGCAGGGAGAGCACCAGGATCGTGAGCGGCCAGCCGGCCACCGGTGAGAACAGCGCGACGTACACCCCGAGCAGGGCGACGTGCCCCAGCAGATACGGGACGCGGCGGCCGATCCGGTCGGCGGCCCGGCCGAGGGGAACGGCGAGCAGGAGGTAGACCGCCGCGCTGCCGAGGGGCAGCAGGGGGAAGTACTCCACGTCGAGGGCGAGCCGCTTCTGCAGGACGAGGTAGAGGAACCCGTCGCCCACACCGACGAGGCCGAGCGCCGTGGCCGCGAGGAGGATGCGGCGGAAGGCGGGGACATGGAAGAGCCGCAGGGTTTCCCGCAGTGTGGCAGCCGCCCTGCTCGGAGGTTGTGCCGGCCCGGCCCCGCGGCCGGGGACGAACGCGAAGAGGATCAGCACCCCCAGCAGGCCGAAACAGAAGCTGACGACGAAGACCGCGTCGTAGGCGTCGACGGTCGCCCACAGGACGGCGAAGGCGACGAGCGGTCCGAGCATGGCGCCCGTGGTGTCCATGGCCCGGTGCACACCGAAGGCACGGCCGAGGTCCCGCTCGTCGCAGCTCAGCGAGATCAGCGCGTCGCGCGGCGCCGTCCGCACGCCTTTGCCGACCCGGTCGGCGGCGAGCGCGGCGGAGAGGGCGGGGGTGGAGCCGCCCGCGAGGAGCAGGCCGAGTTTGCAGAGGGCGGACAGCGCGTATCCGCTTCCGGCGACGAGCTTGTGCCGCTGCCAACGGTCGGCGGCGTGCCCCCCGGCAAGTCTGACGAAGGCGGTGACACCGTTGTAGAGGCCGTCGAGAAAGCCGAACTGGAGGGGGCTGAGCCCCAGTCCCAGGACGAGGTAGAGGGGCAGTACGGCGGTGACCATCTCGGACGAGATGTCGGTGACGAGGCTGACGGCGCCGAGCGCGACGACGGTGCCGGTGAGGCGCCTTCGCGAGGAGGGACGCACGGCTGAGGGGGTTGGGTCGGGGGCGGTTCCGTCCGGTGGACGGGTTCTGCCGACGGCAAGGTACATACAGACGCTCCTGGTAAGCGGTGCCCGGAGCTCCGGCTGTACGGCCGGGGCTCCGGGCGGGTTCGCCGGCCGGGCGTGGTCCGGGCCGCCGGAACACACCCGGCCGGACCACGTCGGACGGCGCGGAGATCAGCGGCAGTTGTACGTCGGGCCGGTGTCCAGGACCGTTCCGTCGGTGCCGACGAACTTCGAGGTGAAGGTCGTGTCGGTGAAGTCGAGCTGCATCACGCCGAACTTGTCCCAGATGCGCTTCTGGCTGTTCTTCTGCACGGTGTCGCCCTGGCCGTACAGGTCCTTGCCGCCCATACCGCCGAGGATCTCGACGATGCCGTTCGGGTCAGCCTGGCCGTCCGGGTTCTGCGGGGCGAAGCGCTCGTAGTGGTGGTCGTGGCCGTTGAGCACCAGCTCGGTACCGGCTGCCTGCAGCATGGACCAGACCGGCTTGCTCACGGGGTCGTTGCCGTGGCTTCCGGAGCTGAAGAGCGGGTGGTGGAAGTACGCGGCGATGCACTTCTTGCTGTTCTTGGCGAGGTCGGCCTTCAGCCAGTCGAGCTGTTCGCGCTCGTCGAACCGGTTGGAGTTGAGGGCGACGAAGTGCCAGTTGCCGTAGTCGTAGCTGTACCACATCTTGCCCTGGGGGGTGGCGCGGGCGCCGAAGTACTGCCGGTAGGCGACCTCGTCCTGGTTGTCCCAGTCGTCGTACGCCTCGTGGTTGCCGGGCACGGGGTGGGTCTTGTCCTTGAACCGGCCCCAGGACTTGTCGTAGTAGTTGCGGAAGTCCTCGATGTGGGCGTCGTCGTACTGGTTGTCGCCCATGGTGATGTAGAACGCCGGGTTGATCGCCATGGCGCGTGCGGCGGTCTTGAAGTGCTGGCACCCAGGATCGCTCTGGTTGCACTGGTCGGCGATGTCACCGGCGCCGACCACGGTGAACGCGCCCTTCGGAGGCGGGTCGGTGGGCGTGGTGCCCCCGGTGCTGCCGTACACGTCGGCCTCCCACAGGGAGTAGCCGTACGGGGTGCCGCGGGCGGTGCCGTACACGCGCAAGTAGCGGCCCTTGCCGGTCAGGCCGGTCCAGGTGTCGGTCCCGCCGTTGCCCGCCGTCTCCGCCGCCAGACGGGCCCAGTCGGTGCCGTTGGCCGAGATCTCCAGCCGGTACTGCTTCGCGTACGCGGCCTCCCAGTTCAGTACGACGCGGGAGACGGACGCTCCTTCGCCGAGGTCGATGCGGAGCCACTGCGGGTCCGATCCCTCGGCACTGGCCCAGCGGGTGGTCGCGCTGCCGTCGACGGCCTTTCCGGGGGTCAGGGTGGAGGTCTCGGACGACGAGGCGGTGGCGGGTCTGCCGCGCGAGATCAGTGTCTCGGCGCCGGGGGGCTCCGTCGACCCCGGACCGGGCCGGGGATCGGTGTCGATCCGGAAGTCGTCGCCGTAGACGGCCCAGGCCAGCGGCGTGTCGAGGTCCAGGTTGCCGTTCCGCAGGAACACGCGCTGGGCGGTGTCGACCCGGCTGGTGTCCTCGTGCGCCTCCTCCTTCTTCATCTCCACGACACGGGCGTCGAGGAAGGCGTCGAGGTACCGGGTCTCGTCGCCGCCCTCGGCCGGCGTACGGGCGTCGTTCCGGGCCTCGGCGCGGATGCTGTCGAAGCCCGACTGCCCGTGCATGACGATGGCGTCGTAGTAGACGAACTGCCCGAGCGTCCGCAGCCCGTCGCTCTTCGCCCGGGCTACGGAGGGGCCGAAGTAGACGCGGTCACGCTCGTGTTCCTGGGCCGCCCGGAACTCGGGGGTGGCCGCGGCCTGCTCCCAGGCGGTCGTGAAGCCGGGGTCGAGGCCCTCGTGGGAGTCGCTCCCGTCGACCGCGCGGAGCGCCGGGAGGTACTTGGCCAGCGGGTTGCCCGGCACCTTGCCCGTGTAGTACTCGACGAGTTCGAGCATGTCGTGCGTACCGGAGCAGAACCCGACGATGCCGGCCGTGTAGCCGCGCCCGTCGCCGATGTCCTCGATGTAGTCGAACTGCTCGCGCCACTGGAGTGAGGAGTTCTCGGCCGTCGAGACGATCTGCAGGGCGATCTCCTTCTTCACCGGATCGTCGAGGCCGGAGGCCGCGGCCGCCTGTCCGGTGTTGAGGGCGACCGCGGCGGGGATCGCGGCCAGTGTCATGGCCAGAGCGACCCGTACCCCGGTGCGCCGTCGGCGGTGTGCGGGGCGGGGTGGTCGTTCCGAACGGGAGACGCGTCGGAAAATGCGGTGGGGGATGCGCATGCGCACGTGGTTCTCCGATCTCTTGCACCATGCCGGACGCCGGACGTCGGACGCACAGGGGAGTCGACGTCGCACGCACAGGGGGTCGTGGAAGGGCGTACGGACACAGCTCAGCCGGGAGGTCGCCTCTATTAGGAAAGTTTCCTTTCCATTGAGTCGCGTCCATTGGAGCGCGCCGCTCCTTCCCTTGCAAGGGGCATGACAACATCAATTCGGAACGGATCGGCGTTCGTCGGCCGGGTTCGCACGCCTGTGCGTACGGGCGGAGGGTGGTGGATTCGGGCGCGGGGGAGGGGCGCCGCCCGCGTCCAGGGGTGCCGAGGGCCCCGTCTCGGCCCGCGTGTCCATGGGCCGGGTCGGCTCCCGGGTGGTCCGGGGAGTCCGGGTGTTGGTGGGCCGCCGTGCGAGGGCTGTGTTTTTCGCCGGGCATTCCGGGGGCGGTGGCGTGCTTCTCGCGGGTTCGGTCGGTGGGCCGGCGCCCCTTCGGTCAGGGCGGCGCGCCTGCTTCCGGAATCGGTGGCGTGACGACGCTCTTCGGGGTCGGTGGCCGCCCATGGTGTCCGCAGGCGGGTCCGATGGTGCGGTGCGGCGCGCTCGGCGGCCTCGCCGAGGTTGCGCCGGAGGGGGGGCGGCCCGCGCGGTCGGTAACGCGGTGGGCGCCTGGGTGCCGGTGTCTTCTGCGGGGGCGGGGCGGGGTCGTGGTAGGTCGTCTCGATCCCGGGACTCGGCAAGCCCGGCGGTGGTGGTCGTCTCGTGATCGAGCGGCAGATCTACGGGCCTGCGAGGTTCGGTGTCAACCGGCACGGTTCCGTGGGCCCGGCCCTTGCGCGTTGTGTACGCGTCGGTACTAGCCGCCTGTGGTGGCGGCGGTCGAGGGTCGGGCATCGCATCGACGGCCGAGGTGCCGTGCTGCGGTTGGCGGAGGTTTAAAGGGTGTCCGCAAGGTGGGTGCCGACGCGGGCCTGGGGCGCCTCGGTGTGGTTCCGCGTTCTGCGGCTGAATCTTTTCGTGGTGGTGGGTTGGTGGGGTTTTCGGAGTGGGGGTTTTAGGTGGGTGGGGTGAGGTGGGTGGTGGCGGTGAGGGTGAGGTGGCCGTGTTGGAGGGCGTTGATGTGGGTGGTTTTGGTTGTTTTGTTTGTTT
>NZ_JBIRLM010000019.1:0-156358 GCF_044330565.1 Streptomyces sp. NPDC017448
AACTCCGAGAGCAGACCATCGACATCCTCACGGTCCACCGTCAGATCATCGGCGAAACGCCGGTCACCGGACGCGTCGGGCACGTACTTCACACAAACAACGATCCTCAAGCTCACGCCGGCTCTCCTGCCTACCTGGGTGTCACGGGTACTGGTGGAGAGATTATGGCACTCAGTACCCTCTGTAAAGGTACCCAGTGCCAAAAACGGTCTTCCGGTGTTACGTTTCGCCGCATGAGCGAGGCGCGAGGACCCGAGAAGAAGCCACCCATGCGGGAGGTGCTGGCACAGGCGGCCTTCCAGCTCTTCGTGGAGCGGGGCTTCGAGCGGACGACGGTGGACGACATCGTGGCGCGGGCCGGGGTGGGCCGTCGTTCGTTCTTCCGGTACTTCCCCTCGAAGGAGGACGTGGTCTTCCCGGACCACGAGCGCTGCCTCGCCGAGATGACCGCGTTCCTGGCCGCCGTGGACGACGGCGACCCGGTCGGCGCGGTGTGCGACGCGGCGCGCATCGTGCTGCGGATGTACGCGGACAACCCCGAGTTCTCCGTCCGGCGCTACCGGCTCACCCGGGAGGTGCCGGGGCTGCGGACGTACGAACTGTCGGTGGTGCGCCGGTACGAGCAGACCCTCGCCGGCCATCTGCGGAGCCGGTTCGGCGAGGACGGCGACGGGGGGCTGCGCGCGGAGCTGATCGCGGCGTCGGTGGTCGCCGCGCACAACAACGGGCTGCGCCTGTGGCTGCGTTCGGGCGGGGAGGGCGACCCGGAGGCGGCGGTCGACCGGGCGCTCGCCCTGGTGCGCGAGGTCTGGGGCAGGCCCGCCCCCACCCCGGCCGCCCCCTTTCCCCTCTCCGGCGCCGGGGGCCCGGAGGGCGAGGTGATCGTGATGGTCGCGCAGAAGGGCACCCCGATGTGGCGGGTCGTGCAGCAGATCGAGGCCGCCGTCGGCGAGAACTGAGTACCAATAGGCACTCAGTGCCTTTACGGTCCGGCACTGGGTGCCATATGGTGCGGACGCGCCGGCCGTGCGGGTACGGCGCGTTCCGAGTCGAGCGCAGGGGGTCGAGCCATGTCCCAGACAGGAATGGGCACCGTCCGGAAGGCGCACGAGGAGAGCGGTCTCTCCTACCACCGCTGCCGCTGGTGCGGCACCGCCTCCTTCCGGCGGTTGCTGTGCCCGGTGTGCGCGTCGAGCGATCTGGAGCCCGAACGCACCACCGGACACGGCGTGGTCGTCCGGACCGCCGTGGTCCACCGCTACACCGACGAGGCGCGCAACGAGTCCCTGGTGCGCTTCCCCGAGGGGTTCGTCTTCCGCTGCCGGGTCGTCGGCGCCGCTCCGCACCTGGTGACGGTCGGCGCGCGCGTGCGGCCCGTCTCCGGGGAGGAGCCGGAGAACGGCGCGGTCGTGCTGGAACTCTGCGAGCCCCCCGCCCGTCGGGACTGGCTCTGAGGAGCCCGGCCGACCCGGGCCCCGGGTCGGCCGGCCCGGGTCCGCCGGGGCGTCCGTTCAGCTCAGCCGGCTGAGGATTTCTTCCGCCAACGGGGCTGACGACTCCGGGTTCTGACCGGTGATCAGGTTGCGGTCGGTGATGATGAACGGGGCCCAGGGCTCGCCCTCCTGGAAGTCCGCGCCCAGCCCCACCAGCCGGTCCTGGAGCAGCCACTTCGCCCGGTCCGCGAAGCCCGCCTGGGCCTCCTCGGCGTTGGTGAAGCCGGTGAGCCGGTACCCGGCGAACGCGTTGACGCCGTCCGGGCCGGTCGCGGCCAGCAGGGCCGCCGGTCCGTGGCAGACCACCCCGAGCGGCTTGCCCGACGCCAGGGTCTCGGCGAGCAGCCGCCCCGAGGCCGGGTCCACCGCGAGGTCCTCCATCGGGCCGTGGCCGCCGGGGTAGAAGACGGCGTCGTACGCGTCGAGGTCCACGTCCTCCAGGGCGATCGGCCGTCGCAGCTCCTCGAACGCCTCCAGTCCGGCCGCCACCGCGTCGGCGCCCTCCTGGCCGCCGTTGGCGTCGGGCGCCAGGCTGCCGCGGTCCACGGTCGGGACGACTCCGCCCGGGGTGGCGACGACCACCTCGTGTCCGGCACCGGTGAACGCCCGGTACGGGGCCACCGCCTCCTCGGCCCAGAAGCCGGTGGGGTGGGCGGAGCCGTCCGCCAGGGTCCAGTGGTCCGCGCCGGACACCACGAAAAGGATCTTTGCCATGTCGTACATCTCCGTTGGTCGGGGTGGCTGACCAGGCCGACGGTAGGCCCGGTCCGGCCAGGATCGGCGCTTCGCCCGCCCGTGCCGGGAAGTGGCTCCCGACGCGTCGGCGGCGCTCGGCCGTCCGGCGGATCGCCTGCCCCGGGAGGCCGCTGCGAACCCTCCGGACCATCCCCGGCGCGGCTCAGCCCCGGAGCGCCCCGGCCGAGCGGGCGACCAGCGCCTCCGCGTTGCCCGCGAGCCAGGCGGTGACCACCTCCTGGGGCAGCGACAGCTCGGACACCTCGTCCGCCAGCGGACCGGTCGGCCCCGGGTTGACCCAGGTCGACGTGCCGAACAGGACCCGGTCGCGGGCGGGCCCCCGGGCGTGGTGGAGCAGCGGCTCCCACCCCGAGCCGGGCCGGGACATGTGCCGGGGGCGGTGCGAGGAGAACTCCAGGTAGACCCCGGGGTGCCGGGCGGCGGTGAGCAGGGTCTCCCGCACGTCGGGCCAGCCCGCGTGCCCGGCGACGAGCAGCAGCTCGCGGTGGCGGGCCGCCAGCGCCTCGACCGTACGCCAGCTGCCCAGGCCGCTGGGGTGGCTCCGGGCGAAGTGGTGGCCGGTGTGCAGCCAGACCGGCAGCCGCGCGGACGCCGCCGCGTCCCAGACCGGGGCGAACCGCGGGTCGGCCGGGTCGGTGCCGTCGAGGAAGGGGATCACGCACAGCCCGGTCGCCCCCGCCGCCAGCGAACTCTCCACCTCCCGCAGCGCGGCGGCCGGGTCGCGCAGGGAGACCCCGGCCCACACCTGGACCCGGTCGCGGACGTCCCGGACGGTCTCCAGAAGCCACGCGTTGACGGTCCGGCCGTCCGGCAGCCGCTCCGCCGAGCCCATGGCGAACTCCGCCACCACCCCCTGCCGCCGCCGGTCCGCGAGGTGCGCGGCCAGGTCGAAGGGCGGCCGGCCGGGCGGCAGGAGCACGTCCACCGCGTCCTGCCAGCGGACGGCCAGGGCCTGGCGGTACGCGGCGTGCGCGGCCCCGAAGTAGCGGCAGAACGAGGCGGAGAAGACGTCCAGGTACTCGGGGGCGTTCTCGCCCAGCCGGTTGAGGTACGCCCGCCAGCCCGCGTCGTCGTACACGAGGGAGCAGGCGTCCACGACCGGCGGGCGGGCCGGGGCGGCAGGCGTCGCCGCGGCGGCCTCCGCCGCTGTTCCGTTGCTCGGCGCGAGGCCGTACGACACGTTCACGATCGCTCCGTCGGAGTCGGGAGTCGGAAAGCCGGAGTGGGGGGAAGGATCGGTGGGGACGGTGCGGAGGGCGGGTCAGGAGGCGGCGGCGCGGCGGGCCTCCCAGTCGGCCACCAGCGCCTCGGTCTGCTCCACGTAGCCGCTGAACAGCCCGGCCAGCGACGCCAGCCGCTCCCGTGCCTCGCCGCGCGCCACCGGGACGCCCGCGTTCAGCGTCTCGGTGAACTTGCGCATGTGGGCGTTGTTCACCAGCAGCAGGTGCTGGAGGTCGCCCACCGCCTCGTAGTCGATCCGCCTGCTGCCGGGCCGGGTGGAGCGGCGCACCAGCGTCCACGCCTCCAGCTGGCGGGCGGCCACGCTCAGTCCGCTCTTGGCCTGGCCGAGCTCACGGGTCATGGTGTCGAGGTCCACCGGCTTGTTGCGCAGCAGGAGGTAGCCGAAGAGGCGGCCGGTGGCCTGGGGGAGCCCCCAGCGTTCCATCAGCGAACCCATCGCGCTGATGAAGGACGCCTCCGCGTCGCTGAACCCCCCGGCGCCGGTCGGCGGAAGGGGGCCCGCGTCGGGTGTGTTGCCGTCGTCGGTCATGGTCTCCTCGAAGTCTCAGCCTTCAGGAAGGCGACGGTCAGCCGGTTGACCTCGTCGGGACGGTCCAGGTTGGCGACGTGCCCGGCGCCGGGGATCACATGGAACTCGCTGTGGGGGTCGCGTTCGCTCCACCGCTCCATCGCCGAGCGGATGTTACCCGTGCCGTCGTGTTCGCCGCAGATCAGAAGCTCGGGCTTCTCCACGCGATAACCGGGGGAGGGGTCGATCGCCCGGGTCATCCCGTCCCAGGTGGTGAGGAAGGCGCGCCGCCCGTTGGCGGCGAACGCCTCCCGCAGGTACTCCCGGGCCCCGGCCTCCTCGGCCGACGCCGCCGCCATCGACCGGGTCAGCCGGCGGTAGGGGACCAGCCGCATGAGGACGCGGGAAAGGGTGAGGCCGCGCCGCTCGCGCCGGGTGACGGGCAGGGTGCTGGACGTGGAGCCGATCACCACGAGCGCGGAGACCTCGTCGGGCCGGCGGCGCAGGAACTCCTGGGAGACGTTGCCGCCCATCGACTGGCCCAGCAGCGCCAGCGGCCGGTCCATCCCGGCCGCGTCCAGCACCGCCGCCAGATCGTCCGCCGCGTAGGCCGTACGGAACCTGCCGGTGCCGGAGACGGACGCCCCGTGGTAGCGCACGTCCCAGCGCAAGGTGTGGAAACCCGCCTCCACCAGGGCGGGGATCTGGGGATCGAACATGCGGTGGTCGGCCCCCGCGCCGTGGGTGAGGGCGACGCCCGGACCGTCCGCCGGACCGGCCGTCCAGTAGTGCAGCCGGGCGCCGGAGACCTCGGTGCTGTGCGCCGTCTCCACGACCCGGGATCCGGCGACGGTCCGGTTCTCGGGGCGGGTCATCGTGCCGGCTCCCCGTCGTGGCCCCCGGCGCCCGCGGGTCTGGACCGGGGCCCGTACGCGGGTGCGGGCAGAGGCGGGGGAGGAGGCGGCGAGGCCGCCGGGCGGGGGTGCCGCAGCGCTTCGTTCATCGGAATCAGAATACTCTCTCCGTCGCGGCCGCAAAGGCGGACGGCCCCGCCGGGCCCGTCGGCGGCCCCGGCGCGGGCCCCTCCGCCCGTCAGTCGCCGGTGAAGCGGGGCGGGCGCTTCTCCGCGAAGGCGGCCATCCCCTCGCGGGCGTCGGCCACCGTGGCGTGCGTCTTCAGGTGGTACGCGTCCTGGAGGCGCAGCCCGTACTCGGCGGGCTGCCCCCAGCTCCGCTCCCGCAGCTCCTTGAACAACCCCACCGAGGCGGTCGGCAGCGCGGCGAACCTGCCTGCCAGTTCCGCCAGTTCGCGGTCGAAATCCTCCGGGGCGCAGAGCCGGTCGAACAGCCCCAGCCGCACCGCCTCGTCCCCCGCGACCATCCGCCCGGTGAGGTAGATCTCCGTCGCCCGCGCCGGACCGGTCAGCCGGGACATCAGCACCACGTTCCCCACATGGCCGACCCCCGCCAGGCAACTGCCGATCGAGGCACGGGTGTCCGCCAGCCGGAAGTCGGCGGCGCAGGCGATCTCCGCCCCCGCGCCCGCCGCCGCACCGGTCAGCCCCACGATCACCGGCTTCGGCAGATGCAGGATCGCCTCGCAGACCCGGAGGTAGTGCGCGTCCGAGGTGACCGGGTCGAAGGGGGTGTCCACCCGGTCGCCCAGCCGCCACCGCCGGACGCTCTCCACGTCGTCGCCCGCGCAGAACGCCCCGCCGTTCCCGGTGATCACGACCGTACGGACCCGGCGGTCGTCGCCCGCGCACATCAGGCCGAGCAGCAGGTGGCGGGAGAGCGTCAGGTCGAGGCTGTTGCGGCGGCGCGGCCGGTCCAGCGTCAGCGTGGCGACCCCGCCCGCGAGCGAGGCCCGCAGCGGTACGTCCTCCTTGCCGTCCACCCGGTCCGCGAAGTCCGCGAACGACTCGGTCGCCGCCCCCGCCCACTCGGCGGCGAACTCCTGGCCCGCTTCGGGCATTTCCCGGCTCATACGATCCTCTCCCTGCGGACGCGGACCCCGGCGGCCTCGCGGTCCCAGCTCCCCGCCGCCACGCCCTCGGCGCGCAGCGTGTGCTTGGTCGGCTTTCCGGTGGGGGTCTTGGGCAGTTCGGGCAGCACCCGGATGTAGCGCGGCAGCATGAAGTGGGCCAGCCGCTCCCGGAGGAACTCCAGCAGCGCCGCCGGGTCGACCGGGTCCGCCGGATCGCGGCCCGCCACCACCAGCAGCACCTCGTCCTCGCCCTCGTCGCCGGGGACCGCCACCGCCGCCGCCTCCAGCACCCCCGGATGGGCCACCGCCTGCGCCTCCACCTCGAAGGAGGAGATGTTCTCGCCGCGCCGCCGGATCGCGTCCTTCTTGCGGTCCACGAAGACCAGCCCGCCGTCCGCCGCGCGCCGGAAGGTGTCCCCGGTGTGGAACCAGCCATTGCGCCAGGCGGCGGCCGTCTCGGCGGGGCGGCCGAGGTAACCGCTGAGGAACGACCACGGCCGGTCGGCGCGCAGCACCAGTTCGCCCGCCTCGCCCACCGGCACCTCGCGGTCGTGGTCGTCGACCACCCGGGCGGCGATGCCCGGCCGGGGGTGCCCGCAGTGCATCGGGACGCCCGGGTGGTGGTCCGGTCCGGAGAGCACCGGGCACGCGACCTCGGTCATGTTGAACAGTGCGCGCACGGAGACGCCGAAACGCTTGGAGAACTCCGCGGCCCCCTCGGTGAACGGGATGACGTAGGCCGCCCGCAGCGGATGCCCGGTGTCCTGCGGCAGCGGCGGCTGTTTGAGCAGATAGGTCGCCATCACGCCGAGCAGCGTGCACAGGGTCGTCCCGGTGCGGCGGATCAGCGGCCAGAACTCACCGGTGGTGAAGGCGGGCACGACCGTCACCGATCCGCCGTACACCAGCATCCCGTACGCCCCGATCGTGCCACCCGCGTGGAACAAGGGGAGTTGGAGCAGGTAACGGTCGTCCGGGCCGGCCATGCCGTGGAAGGCGGCGGTGCAACTGCTGTACAGGTGCGCGTAGGAGGAGACGACCCCCTTCGAGGGGCCGGTCGTCCCGGAGGTGTAGATCACCGTCTGCGGATCCCACGGCTGCGGCGCGGGCACCGGCTCGGTGAACTCCCCCCGGTCCGAACGCAGTCCGGTCTCCACCCGGTAGTACGCGGAGAGCCGGCCGGCGAGCGCCGCCACCTCGTCCGGCGCGTCCTCGGGGCCCGGCAGCAGCACCACCGTGCGCACCGCCCCGGCCCGCTCGCCCCCCTCCTCCAACCGGGCCGCCAGCGCCGGCCGGCAGACCAGCACCTCGGCCCCGCTGTCGGCGACCACCTGGCGCAGGATCGCCCCCCGGTAGGCGATGTTCAGCGGCACCAGGACCGCGCCCGCCAGGTTGGCCCCGTACCAGACGCGCAGCGCGTCCGGCCCGTTGGGCAGCCAGCTCAGCACCAGCTCGCCCGGGGCGACGCCCAGCGCCTGGAGGGCCGCGGCCGTCTCCTCGGTCTCCCGGAGGGTCCGCGCGTACGTCCAGGTCCCGCCGTCCGGCATCAGCGCGTACGGAGCCGTCGGCGCGGCGGCGGCGCGGCGGCGCAGCAGCGGGCCCAGCACGCACTGCTCGGCGGTGGGCACCTCGGCGGAGCCCGGGTCGAGTATCTCCTCGCTCACGCCGTCCCCCCGGCGCCCGGGGCCGGCAGCACCCGCAGCCGCAGCACACTCTCGTACGGGCCGCCGTACCAGACCGTCTGCCGCGCCGGCCGGCAGTGCTCCGCCGTGCCGACCGGGCCCGGGACGTTCGGATGGCGGTCCAGGTGCGGGAAGTTGCTGCTGGTCACGTGGAGGCGCAGCCGGTGCCCGGGGGCGAAGCGCCACGCGGTGTCCCCGAGCAGCAGGTCGGCGTCGTACGGCTCCTCCGGCGGGGCGCCGTCCTCGGTCTCCAGCCGGAGACTGGCCTCGGCCACCAGCAGCGAACGCCCGTCCGGGTGTACGTCGGTGAGCTTGGCGACGACGGCGGTGGCGGGCGCGTCCGAGCCGAAGCGCAGCCGCAGCCGCTGTCGGCCGACGACGTCCAGCGGTTCGGTGAGCGGCTCGGAGGTGTAGAGCAGCACGTCCGGCCTGGCCTCCAGGTGCGCCTGGTCGAGCGGGCCCGCCACCAGCCGGCCCAGCTGGAGCACCCGTCCGCCGTGCGAAGGGACCGGGTTCTCCGGGTCGTAGGTGAACGCGTCCTGCCCGAAGCCCTCCCGGGGCGGTTCGGGCAGCAGCCGGCCGTCCTCCTCGCCGCCCTCGGGGCCCGCCAGGTACCAGGAGGCGTCCACGGCCTCGGGCGGGGGCCAGCTCTCGGCGCGGTGCCAGGCGTCGTCGCCGAAGAGGAAGTACCGGACGTCCCCGCCCGCCGCCTCCCCGGCGTTCTCCGCACCCGGACGCAGATGGCGGTCGAAGAAGTCCAGATGGAGATCGGCCAGCCGCGCGCCCTGCGCCGAACCGTACGGGCCCGTGTTCACCTCCCCCTGGACCTGAGGGAGTTGCCCGGAGTGCACCCAGGGCCCGACGACCAGCTCGTGCCGCCCGGCCGCCGGGTCCAGGGAGCGCATCGCGCGGTGCAGCTCGATCGTGCCGTGGGAGAACACGTCGTACCAGCCGCCCACCGAGAACGTGGGCACCCCGACCTCGCCGAGACGGTAGTCGGCCACCGTCGCCACCTTCCCGGCGAAGATGTCCCGCAGCCGGCCGGGGAACCCCTCGAAGTCGAGGATCGTCGACAACGGCCAGCGCCGCAGCGGCGCTTCGGGTTCGGTGAGCAACTGCACGACCTCGGCGACGACCGCCCCCTCCACCGGATCGCCCGCCGCCGCCCGGCGCTGCACCCACTCCAGCGCCGTCAGACCGAGCCAGCTCGTGAGGTGGTCCAGCCGCAGGCATCCGCCCAACTGCTCGGCGTCGAACGGCGCGGAGGTGGACATGGCGGGCGCGATGGCCCGCAGGTGCGGAGGCTTCTCCATGGCGGCCAGCCACTGCACGATCGCCTGGTACGAGGTGCCCGCCATGGCCACGTTCCCGTCGCACCACGGCTGCCCGGCGGTCCACTCGACGGTGTCGTACCCGTCCGGGCCCTCCCGCGACCAGTCCAGCGGGGCCCACTCGCCCTCCGAACCGAACCGGCCCCGGGTGTCCTGCACGACCGCCGCGTACCCCCGGTCCACGCACTGGGCCGGGGTCAACGTGGCGAGGCCCAGCTGGGACTTGCCGTACGGCGTGCGGAAGAGGACGGCGGGCGAGGGCGGCCCTTCGGCGGGACGCCACACATCGGCCCGCAACACCGTTCCGTCGCGCATCTCCACCGGCACGTCGTGCTCGACGAGAGTGGTCCTGCCCATCAGCGGTTCTCCTCAACGGTCCGTCCGGCGCCCTCGGCGCGGGAGCGGTTCAGATGGCGGGTCATGGCGTCACCGGCGGCGGCCCGGCTCGCGGAGGGCTCGACGCGGACCAGCGGGCCGACGCTCATCCGGGCCGGCCGGTCCAGCAGCCAGGCGACGGTGTCCGCGATGTCCTCCGCGTCCAGCACCTCCTCCTCGGGAACCCCGAGGTCGGCGGGGCGGGCCGCCAGCCGGGTGGAGACCCAGCCGGGCGCGACGGTCACCGCGCGGACGCCGTGATCGCGGTTCTCCTCGTGGATCAGCTCGGTGAGCCGGTGCACGGCGTGCTTGCTCACGCCGTAGCCGCCGCTGCCCGGCACCACCTCCGAGCCCACGCCCGAGCCGATGTTCACGACCCAGCCGTAACCGCGCTCCCGCATCCCGGGCAGCACCTCGCGGGCCAGCAGGAACGGCACGGTGAGGTTCACCCGCAGCTGCCGTTCCCAGTGCCGCTCCTCGGTCTCGTGGACGGCGGCCAGCCGGATCGCGCCCGCGCTGCACACCAGCAGCCCGACCGGCCCCAGCGCGGCGGCGGCCGCCGCGACCGCGTCGGCGGGGGCGCCCGGCTCGGCCAGGTCCAGGGCGAGCGGCAGCGCGGCGCCCCCGGCCTCGCGGATCGACTCCGCCACCTCCTTCAGCTCGGCCTCCCGTCGCCCGACCAGCGCCACGGCACTGCCGCGCGCGGCCAGGCGGCGGGCGACGGCGGCCCCGATGCCGGAAGACGCCCCGGCGACGAGGGCGGCCGGGGGGACGCCCGGCCCTCCCGCGGCGCTCACCGGCCCTCCCCGTGAGCCTGGTCCGATGCGGATGCCGACGCCGACGCCGGGGCGGACGGCGCCGACTCCGGGTAGCCCGGCCGGAGCGGGGCCACGTCCCCGAGGCCGAAGCCGCCGTCCACGCGCAGCACCGCGCCGGTCACCCGGGCGGCCGAGCCGCTCAGCAGATGGCCGAGGACCGCCGCCACCTCGCGGGGGTCGCCGACCCGCCCGGCCGGAATCCGGCTGATCCAGCCGCGCCGGTGCTCGGGGCCCGCCGCGTCGCCCATCGGCGTCTCGATGATGCCGGGGGCCACGCAGTTGGCGCGGATGCCGTGGCGGGCCACCGAGACCGCGAGGCAGCGGATGTACTGCGCCATCGCCGCCTTGCTCGCCCCGTAGTACTCCAGCCCCGCGACCGGGCTGAGCGTGGAGCTGACCGAGGAGACCCCGACCACCGCCCCGGGCGTCTTCTCGTCCCGCCAGCGGGCCGCCAGGTACTCGGTGACGGCGACGAAGCTGTGCAGGTTCACCGCGAACGTCCGGGCGGCGGACGCCGCGTCGCCGCCGACCGCGCTGAACCCCAGGTGCCCGGCCGCGTACAGCAGGGAGGTGACCCCGTCGGCCGCCTTCCAGGCGCGTTCGCCGAGCGAGGCCGCGTCCTCGGGGTCGGAGAGGTCGCAGCGCAGCGTCCACGCCTGGCGGCCCGCCGCCTCGATCCCGGCGGCGACCTCCTCCAGCGCCCCGGTCCGGCGCGCGGCCAGCACCACGTCCGCGCCGCGTTCCGCCAGATGGAGGGCGGCGGCCCGCCCGATACCGCTGCTGGCCCCCGCCACCAGGACCGTGTGGCCCAGGAGGTCCCGGCCGGTGACCGGTACCGGCCGCTCGGCCGGGGCGCTCCGACGCGGCGCGGGCACGGCGGTCGGCGGTCCGGCGGGCAGCGACGGGATCTGGCCGAGCCCCGCACCCCCGTCGGCCGGCAGGGTCTCCCCGACCAGGTAGGAGCACCCCTTGGAGACCAGGAAGCCCACGGCGGCGGCGGCGTCGGCGGCCGTGGTGGCCCGGCGCTGCACGAGGTAGCGCAGCAGCCCGGCCTCGGCCACGGGGGAGAGGCGGTGGCCCAGCTCGGGGGAGTAGCCGGTGACCACGGTGTTGCCGACGACGCCGTGCCCGGCGACCTCGGTGACCAGGTGCTGCCACCAGGCCCGGTCGGCGGCGAGCCGGGCGTGCCGGTCGGGGTCGGTGCCGGCGTGCGTCCCGCCCGTCACGTCGGTCACCAGGACCAGGCGGCCCCGGCCCGCCGCCGCCATCGCCAGCGCGGCGGCCCGGATCCGCGCCCGCTCCAGGCCGGGCGAGCGCTCCGCGCCGAACGCCTCCTCGCCCAGCAGCAGCGCGCAGTAGGCGGCCGGAGCGGAGCCGGGAGCGACGCCGCGCCCGGCGCCCGGCGCCACACTGGCCTCGGAAGCCTCGGAAGCCTCGGAAGCCTCGGAAGCCTCGGAAGCCCTGGCGGCCCCCGGCCCCCCGGCGGCCCCGGAGACCTCGGCGGCCTCGGCGGCCTCGGGGGCCAGGCCGAGGGCGGTGAGCGCGTCGGCGAGGGCGTCGGCCGCCCTGCCCGGCGCTCCGGCGGCGTCGACGACCACGCGGGTGCTGACCGGCGTCCGCAGCGGGTCCTCCGCCTCGGGCGTCCCCGGCCGCGTCGCCGTGTCGTGTACGTGGGTCATGGCAAGTCGCCGCCTTCGTATTCGATGACCATGCTGGTGGCGTCGCCGCCCGCCCCGGAGGCGAGCACCAGCGCGCTGTCGCCCCCGGTCGCCAGGCCCCCCGCGAGCACCGGGTCGCCGGGCAGGGCCGCGTACGGCTTCAGGGTGTTGGCGCTGGGCGCGATCCGCCCGTGGCGCAGCATGAGGAGGCTGCCGAGGAGTTTGACCAGGCCGCCGGTCCCGGCGACGTGCCCGAAGACCGCCTCCTGGTTGGTCAGCCGCAGTTCGCCGCCGTACCCGGCCGCCTCCCGCACCCCGGCCAGCGCCTGGCACAGGTGGTCCTCGACGAACCTGTTGCCGTCCGCGTAGTCGTTGACGAACGCGAGGTCGCTCAGCCCGCGCCCGGCCGACGCCAGGGTGGCCAGCACATCGCCCACCACGTTGGCGGGCGGCCCGGTCGCGACGGTGGAGGGGCCGTTGGAGCGGGAGGTACGCAGATGGGTCCGGTGCAGCAGCCCCGGGCGGTCCCCGGTCGCCGCCGGGTCCTCCAGGACCACGGCGAGCGCGCCCTCCCCGGTGGCGTTGCCGGTCTGGACCTCGTCGTGCGGCCGGACGTCGGCGGGGTCGCCGGAGAGCGAGGAGGCGCGGTAGCCGCTGCGCCCGGTGTGGCTGGTGCCGGCGACGAAGACCGGGTCCACGGTGGTGTCCACGCCGACGACGACCGCCCGGTCGATGTCCCCGCACCGGAACATCTGCTGGACCAGGTGGAGCGTTCGCAGCGCCACGTTGCAGGAGCCCGCCACGCTCAGCGTCTGGCACGGCAGCCGGAGCCCGGAGGCCACGGTGCCGATCACGCTGGGCGGGGTGCCGTTGAGCCAGTACTCCATGCCGAGGGCGGCGACCCCCTCCTCCCGGACCAGCCGGTAGTAGCGTTCGGTCTCCGGGAAGGCGAACTGGAGCGAGCAGGCGACCAGTGCGGTGCGTTCCGGATCGAGGTCGGCGGCGCTCAGCCCCGCCTGTTCCAGGGCACGGTGCACCGCACCGGTGGCCATCAGCCCGGCGCGCGAGGAGCGGCGGATCTGCCGCTCCGACAGCGGGAGTTCGGCCTCCGCGTCCCACCCTTGGACCGTTCCGGCTATCCGGAGGGGAAGCTCGGGATGGGTGAACGGGGAGAGGCAGCTCGTCCCGTCCCGCACCACCCGCCAGAAGGTGTCCAGGTCGGTGCAGGCCCGGCCGTCCGGTCCCGGGAGCACGAACCCGGCGCCGGAGAGCCGCAGCAGCGGCAGCTCAGCAGGCATCGCCACCTCCCAGCAGCAGCGCGCTGTTGACCCCGCCCACCTGGTAGTTGAAGCTCAGCGCCCGGTCGAACTCCAGGGCGCGCGTCTTCGTCCCGGGCACCGGGTCGAACGAGCAGACCGGCGACGGGGCCGCGCAGTTGGCGGTGGGGCAGACCTCGCCCTCGCGCATCATCGTCAGCGTCAGCGCCGCACCCAGGTTGCCCAGCGGGGCGCCGCTGTGCCCGAAGCACGCCTCCTGTGAACTCACCAGCACCTGGCCGGACTTCTCGCCCCACAGGGAACGGACGGCGTTGGACTCGATGCGGGTGAACAGCGCGTCGCCCTCGCCGCCCCCGTTGACGTACGGGATGCGTCCCAGCGAGGTGTGGTCGCCCAGCGCGCGGCGGGCCGCCTCGGCCAGCCCCGTACCGCCGGTGTCGATGGCGACCGCGCTGCTCAGCCCGGAGCGGGTGGTGGCCTGGCCGAGGACCGCCCCGTGGGAGCGGGCGCCGCGCGCGGCGGCGTGTTCGCGGCTCTCCAGGACCAGGGTCACCGAGCCGTCGCCGTAGTTCATGCAGTCGCCCGCCGCGTCGTACGGGCGCATCGGCCGGTCGTGGCGGGGCGCGGCCGGCGGGTCGTCGTTGTGCCGCACGGTGACGGCCTCACGCTCGACGACCTCCCGCAACCGGTGGCCGTGCAGCACCCGTTCGGTGTCGAAACGGTCCACCCCGGTGACGACGACGAGGTCGCTCTGGCCGGAGGCGATCATCGTGCGGGCGATGCCGAGCAGCACCGAGGAGGAGGCGCAGCCGCAGCTCACCGTGTAGTTGGCGCCGGTCGAGCCGAGCAACGCCGCCTGGACCGGTCCGACATCGCTCGACGTGCCCGCCACCAGCAGCCGTACGAACAGGGACTTGGCGTCCCTGGGGCTGATCGTCGCCGGGTCCGCGTCGTGCCAGGCGCGGTAGCTGTCGTAGTTGCTGTCCACCCCCGCACGGGCGGTCAGCACGTCCGCGCCCCGCAACGCGCCCGCCGCGTGGTCGAGTCCCGCGTCCCGGCACGCCTCGACCAGCGAGACCAGGCCGTAGAGGTGGACGTCGGCATAGCTGCGCAGGTAGCGGGACGGGATGTCGGGCAGCAGCTCCGCGAACGCCTCCCGGGCCCCGCGCACGGTGCCGTGGTGGAAACCGTCGCGTTCGACGTGGCTGGCACCGGTGGACGCGGTCGCCCAGACCTGAGCGGCCGTGCGCACGGGTTCGTCGCCCGCGCCGGGCAGGCAGAAGCCCATGCCGGTGACCAGCGCGTCCCGGGGCCCGGGGGCCCAGGGGCGGGCCGCCGGGGCGAGCAGCCGTTCGGGCGACGGGAGCCCGTCCCGCTCCTGGCCGTACTCCTCGCTCACAGAGCCCCCGCGTCCACGTTGACGGCCTGCCCGGTCATCCCGCCGGAGAGGTCGGAGAGCAGGAACAGCACCTGGGCCGCGATCTCCTCGGGGCGCACCAGGCGGCGCAGGATGGTGCTGTTGACCGCCCGCTTGAGATACCGGTCCCACGTCAGGTCCGGCGGCCCGTGGTGCTTGGCGATGGCGGCCATGAACGGGTCGCCGTACCGTTCGCCGTCCGTGGCGGCCGGGCTGTCGGTGAGCCCGGGGCAGACCGCGTTGACCCGCACGCCGAAGGCGCCCAGCTCGGAGGCGAGCGCCTGCGTCATGCCGTTGAGCCCGAACTTCGAGGCGCAGTAGGAGGTGTTGGCGGGAAGACCGCGCTTCCCGGCGATGGAGGAGACCATCACGATGTTGCCCTCGCGGCGCTCCATCATCCCCGGCACGATCGCCCGCGCCACCCGGAAGGCCCCCAGCAGGTTGATGTCGAGGGTGGCCATCCACTGGTCCTCGTCCTGGTCGCACAGGAACGCCTGGTCGCGAGCGGCGCCCGCGCAGTGCACCAGCCGGTCGATCGGGCCGAGCCGCTCCTCGGCCTCCCGGACGGCGGCGCGCACGCTGGCGGCGTCGGTGAGGTCGCCGGGGACCGCCACCGCCCGCCCGCCGTCCGCCTCGATCCGCTCGGCGAGCAGCCGCAGCTCCTTCTCGCTGCGTGCCATGAGCGCCACGCGGGAGCCGTGGGCGGCGAGCATCGTCGCCAGGACGGCGCCGATGCCGCTGCTGGCGCCGGTCAGGAAGGTGGTCCTGCCCTGGAGCAGGGTGGGTGCGAAGCCGCTGGTCATGCTGTGTTCTCCGCTTTCTCGGGGAGGTCCGCCGTCGCGGCCGTCGTACGTGTTCCGGGGGTCCGGCCGGCCGGGGGCAGGACGCGGGCGGGCAGTCCCCCCGCGTCGACCTCCAGCACCGTGCCGGTCACCGAGGGGTTGTCGGCGGCGAAGGCGACCGCCTCCGCCACGTCCTTCTCGTCGCACCAGCGGCGCAGCGGGACATGGCGTCGCAGGTCGGCCATGTAGGCCGCGTGCCGCTCGCTCGCCGCCGAACGGCGGCGCAGCGCCTCACCGTCGACGACCCCGGGGGCCACCGCGCTGACCCGGATGCCGTACTCGCCCAGCTCGGTCGCCCAGGTCCGGGTCAGCGCCTCCACCCCGGACTTGGCCGCGCAGTACGCCGACTGCCCGTACGCGCCCTTGCGGACGGTGGAGGAGATGTTGACGATGGCGCCGGGCGTACCGGCGGCCAGCATCGCCTGCGCGGCGTGCCGGCCGACCAGGAAGGTGCCGGTGAGCAGGGACGTCACCACGCGCTCGAAGTCCTCCAGCGGATGCGGGGAGAGCAGGGGCGGCCCGTCGGGCCGTTCCCTCACGCTCACCAGGCGGCGGGAGAAGTTGTTGCCCGCGTTGTTGACGCACAGGCCGAGCGGCGGGGCGTCCTCGGCCAGCCGCTCGAAGAGGTCGCCCACCGACCGCTCGTCGGTGACGTCCGCCCGCACGGCGTGCAGGGCGATCCCGTCGTCGGCCGCCGTCTTCACGGCGGCGTCCAGGCGCTCCGGGTCGCGTCCGCAGATCACGGTGTGCCAGCCGGCGGAGGCGAGATGGCGGGCGATGGCCGAGCCGAGGCCCCGGCTGCCGCCGGTGACCAGCGCCGCGCCGCGCACACCGTTCTGCGTCATGGGGATTGACGGCTCGTCAGACACGGAAGAGCAGCCCCCCGTAGTACCAGCCGGATCCCACCGTGGGGGTGTAGCAGAGGTCGCCGGACTTCAACCGGCCGTCGCGCGCCATCTCGGAGAGCACGATCGGCACCGAGGCGCTGCCGGTGTTCGCCCGCGTCTCGTAATTGGTGATGAACCGCTCCTCGGGGATGGAGAGGCGCTCCCGTACGGCGGTGTGCAGTTGGCCCGTTCCGGGGTGCGGCACCACCCAGTCGATCTCGTCCATCTTCGTGCCCGAACGGGCCAGCATCCGGGCGGCCAGGTCGGCGTGCGAGTCGGCCGCGATGGAGACCAGCTCCCGGCTGCTCTTGATCCACCCGTTGGGCGGGTACACCGTCACCGTCTCCCGGCCGGAACCGTCGCTGATCAGCAGTGAGTCCCACAGCCCCGCGCCCGGCTCCGCGCCGCGCGAGAGTACGGCCGCCCCGGCCGCGTCGCCCACGATCAGCTCGCCCTTGCTGCCGGGCCGCACCCGGCGCGAGAACCGCTCGCTGGAGACGACGAGCGCGTGCCGCCAGTCGGCGTGCGTGCCGAAGTACGCCGCCGCCGTCTGGACCCCGTGCACGAACCCCGTACAGGCGCCGCACACGTCGAAGGCCAACGCCCGGTCCGCACCCAGCAGATGGGCGGTGTGCGGGGCCCACTCGGGAACGAACTGGCGGTCCGTCCAGTTGCTGAAGACCACCAGGTCCACCTGGTCCGGCGTGACGCCGGCCTGCTCCAGCGCCGCGCGGGCGGCGCGCACCCCCATGTACGCGGGGGTCTCCTCCTCGTCCGCCACATGGCGGCTGCGGACGTCGAGCCGTCCGATGACGGCCTCGTCCACGGCGTTGCCCGCCGGGTCCTCGGCGCTCTCGTTCTCGACCAGGAGGCGTGGGTAGTAGTGCCCGAAGCCGGACAGGCGCAGTCCGCTCTCGCGCCACAGGGAGGTCTCGTCGTGCATCTCTCGTCTTCCCGTACTGTGCGGTGGTGCCGGGGGGCGCCCGGCGGAGGGGGGAGCGTCCGGGCTCACGGGATGCGCAGGAGCATCGCGCCCCAGCTGAAGCCGCGCCCGATGCCGATCGTCGCGACGAGGTCGCCGGAGCGGATCTTCCCCGAGCGCAGGTTCTCCGAGAGGCAGCTCGGGATGGAGACGCTGGAGGTGTTGCCGCGCTCCTGGATGTTGGTCAGCAGCTTCTCGCGCGGGATCTCCAGCGTCCGGCACACCTGGTTGATCATGTTCAGGTTGCCCTGGTGCGGCACGAACCAGTCGATGTCGTCCACCGTCAGGCCGTTGCGCTCCAGGATCTCCCGGCCCACGTGGGAGAGCAGCTTCGGGCCGACCGCGCCGACCTCCCGGCCGCGCATCAGCATCTTGTCGTTCTCGTCGATGTCGAAGGCGTCGAAGTACGAGCCGTCCGCGTGCAGCGCCACGTCCAGCAGTCCGTGCTCCGCGGTGTCGGCCGACCAGACGGCCGCCGCGGCCCCCGCCCCGAACAGCGCCGAGTAGCGGTAGTCGAAGTTCAGGATGGGGCGCGGGTTCTCCGCGCAGACGACCAGCGCGTTGCGCATGCCGAGCGCCGGGAGCATCGCGGCGGCCGTCGCGGTGCCGTACATGAAGCCGGCGCAGGCCACCGAGGTGACGTCGAAGCAGGTGGCGTGGCGCAGCCCCACCTGCTTCTGGAGCGGCAGCGAGATGTCCATGTAGTTGTTGGTGGCGCTGGAGGGGTTGGTGCGCGGCCGGGTCGTCGAGGTCGTGCCGATGACCAGGTCGATGTCGTCCGGGCCCAGGCCGGCGGCGCTCAACGCGTCGTCCACCGCCTTGGCCGCCATCTCCACGGCGCGCTCCTTCTCGTCGGCCGGCCAGTGGCGGCTGACGATCCCGGTGTTCTCGCGGATCCAGGCGTCGTCGATGCCCAGCGCGTCGAGCTGCTCGAAGTGGGCGTTGGTGATCGGCTCGCCGGGGAAGTAGTGGCCGATCCCGGCGAGCCGCACCGGGGCGATCGCGGTGGGCGGCAGGGGCCGGAGGTGGGCCGTCGCCGGGTCGGGGACGGTCTCGGCGGTGGTGGTCATCGGTAGAAGCCTTCCGGGTCCATGGTGCGCAGGAGCGAGAGTTCTTCGGTGGTGACGGCCTTCTCCTCGGTCAGGAACGCGCCGACCCCGGTGGAGCCGTCGGGGAAGTCCCAGCCGGTGAGGTCCCGGACCGCCGCCTCGGGCCCGTCGGGGAGGTCCGCCTCCGTGCGGCCCCGGCCGGGCACGGGCGGCAGCCAGCTCGTCAGTTCGAAGGCGGCGCCGGCCCCCGTACGGGTGAAGCGCCCGAACTGGCTGACCACGTCGCGGACCCGCAGGCCCGGACTGGTCAGGTGGGTCAGCCGGGGGACGTAGCGGCGGGGCGAAGCGACCGCGATCACCACGCACTCCACCGACGAGGCGATGTCGTTGGCCCCGCCGGAGCCGGTGATCCACCGGCCGTCCGGCAGCAGCGTCGTGTTGATGTTGGCGTCCGGGTCGATCTCCGCCGCCGACAGCACGCCCAGGCAGCGCGGGTTGGCGGCGACCGCGCCGCCCAGCGTCTCCGCGACCCCGGCCAGCATCTGCGAGCGCTCCGCGTGCCGCTGGCTGAAGAGGAAGACGTCGCCGGGCTCGGGGTCCATCGACTGCAGGCCCAGCTCGGCGGCCACCTGCACCTGGACGCCGTCGTCGGCCAGCAGCCGGGCCGCCAGCCACGCCGACATGTGCGAGGTGCCGATCCCGGCGAGCAGCGTGTCGTAGCCGCGCTCCCGCACCAGGTCCGCGACCGCGCGGGCGCCGAGCACGATCAGCTGCTCCTGCTCGGTGGGCGCGGCGGACGCGTCCACCGGTGCGGGGGTCCTCCCCGCGGCGGCCGGGCCGCCCGGGGGAGCGGGGAAGACCAGCTCGGTACGGCGCGTCCCGCCCAGCTTCTCCAGGTACGCGGCGTGGTCCGGCACCCCGCCGACCCACTCCTCGTACCAGGCGGCGGCGGTCTCCGGGGTCTTGCAGGCGGCCACGATGTCGGTGAGGAACGCGTAGTCGTCCAGGTAGCCGTCGACCCCGGCGAGCCCGCCCGTACGCAGCGACTGCGGGTGGGCGCCGAGCGGGGCCTCGCACAGGCCGAGGACGCGGGCGGCGGGGATCACCACCCGGTCGGGCATGGCCGCGATCACCTCGTCGTCGACGATCGCCTCGACGGAGGCGAGGACGCCGTCGGTCGCGGCGTACGCGGCCCAGGGGCCCTCGCCCAGCGGGGGGCAGGCCACGACGTTGCCCCGGCGGTCGGCGACGACGCCGTGGAAGAGGGTGAGGCGCGGGCGCAGCGGGCTGAGCAGGGTGACCGTGCGCTCCGGGTCCTCGGGGTGCGGCACCAGGTGGAGGATGCCCTCCTTGCCGTGCCGCAGGTCGGTCTCGGCGAGCATCGAACCGGTGGTGGCGAAGGGCTGGCCGAGCGCCCCGGCCATCAGCCGCTGGGTGTAGCTCAGCAGCGACCACATCTCCATCTCGAACGGCCTGCCCTCGGCCAGTTCGCGGTAGAGGCGGTTGGGCCGCGGCGAGGGGTAGGTGTCGCCGACGAAACCGGTGATCACCTTGCGTACGGCCCCGGAGAGGGCCAGCGCGTGCGCGCTGGAGTGCACGGCGGTGGTGCTCACGGTCAGGCTGCGGCTCCCGGCGAAGGTCCGGCAGACCGCGTTCAGCAGGGCGTTGGGCCGCGACATCGTCGCCGCCGCGTGCACATGGTCGCCCTCGCGGACGAAGCGGCGGATCAGCTCGTCGGGACCGGCGGCCACGAAGGGGCCGGCGGGGCGGGCGGCGCCCAAGGGGCGTTCGGGCGTGGTGGTCATGCGTGCTCCAGGGCCATGACGGAGGTCTGCGAGCCGAAGGCGAAGGACAGCGAGACCGCGAGGTCGAACGCGGTGTCGCGCGGCCCTTCGGCGACGTGGTCGTGGTCGCACTCGGGGTCCGGCGTGCGGTGGTTGGCGGTCGGGGCCAGCCGCTGGTGGTGGAGCATCAGCGAGGTGGCGGCGACGTTGATGATTCCGGCCATGCCGAAGGTGTGGCCGTAAATCGGCTTGTTGGAGCCGTGCGGCGGCAGGTCCGCGTCGTCGTGGCGGGGCAGCAGCCGTCGCAGGGCACGGCTCTCGGCGAGGTCGTTGTACCGGGTGGCGGTGCCGTGGCCGCAGACGTAGCCGATCTCCTCCGGCTTGCGCCCGGCGTCGTCGAGCACCCCGGAGACGACCGAGGCGGTGACGTCCCCGACCAGGTCCATGCTGGTGGCGTGGTGGGCCTCGTTGAGGGCGCGGTGGCCCAGGACCCGTGCGTAGATCCGGGCGCCGCGCTCCCGGGCCGACGACTCGCGCTCCAGGCAGAGCGTCATCGCGCCCTCGCCCAGGGCGAACCCGCGCCGGTCGCGGTCGTAGGGGCGGACGGCGGTGGCGGGGTCGTCGCGCTCCGGCGAGAGCACCCCGTCCCCGAGGCCCAGGTAGCAGCGGGCGACCTCGGGGGTGATCGGGAACTCGTGCCCCCCGGCCAGCACCACGTCGGCGCTGCCCGAACGCAGTTCGCGCAGGGCGAGGCCGATCGCGTGGTGGCCGCCGACGCAGGCGCTGCTGACCGTGGTGACCAGGCCCTTCGCCCCTACGGCGATGGCGGCGAGGGTGGCCGGGCAGCCGGCGAGACCGCGGAACATGGCCGTCGCCTTGCCGGCGTACGGGTCCTGTTCCGGGCCCGCCGTGATGGTCTCGGCCCACCAGGACAGCGGGCCGCGGGAGGAGGACTGGATGATGCTCAGCCGCTCCGGGGCGATCTGACCGCGGGCGATCCCGGCGTCCGCGAGCGCGTCGCCGACGGCGGCCATCGTGGCCAGGATGTCGCGGTTGTACTTCGCGGCGTGCGCCGGAGCGAGGTCGGGCAGCCGGGCCGCCGTGTCGAACGCGCCGAGCTGCGCGGCGGCGTGGACCGGCAGCCCGGCGGCGGCGAACGCCGGCTTCTCCAGCCGGGTGACCTGTGACGTTCCGGTGGAGACATGGTCCCAGAAGGCATGGACATCGGGGGTGCCGGGCAGCACGCACCCGATGCCGGTCAGCACGACGGGATCGGAGGGGTCCGGGAGATGGGCTCGGCTGCTGTCCATGGACCGAAGCTAACTGCCCTTACACGAGCCTCGATATGGCCGTCAAGTACTCATACGTGCCCACTTTGATGACCGCCAGTACTCTGTTTTCGGCGGGGCCTCCCGCCTTCGTAGGGTAAGCACGTCCGTACGCACGGCAGCGGCCCGGCCCCTCCGCGAGAGGAGGGGCCGGGCCGCTTCGGCAGGGCGCGGGGGCGCCACGGGGGCGCGGTTCAGGCGTTCTTGACGTCCCGTCGGTCCACCGCGTACGTACCGGCGGCGACGACCACGGCGGAGAGGGCGGCCAGCAGCGCCACCCCGCCCCACGGAACCCCGTTGAGCAGTGGGTCGCCGCCCAGCGCCCACTCCCACGGCGAGACGTTCGACAGCGGCTCCAGGGCGTCGGACATCGGCGCGATGGCGTGCAGCAGGTATCCGACGACGAGGACGCCGGCCGCCACGCCGAGCGCGGGGCCCCGGCCGAAACCGAATCCGACGACGGCGTACGCGACCCCCGCGTGCAGCACGGCCAGCAGTCCGACCGTCAGCGTGACGGCGGCGACCCCGCCGCCGGAGACGTCCATGTCGAAGGAGACGACCGAGCCGTACACCGACAGCCAGACCAGGGCGCTGGTGACGGCCAGGCCGAAGACGACGCAGAGGAAGCGCACCAGGAAGACGGTGCGGCGGGCGACCGGCAGCGCCAGCAGCAGTTCGAGCCGCCCGGCCTCCTCGTCGCCGCCGGTCAGGGCGGCGGTCGCGGTCACGGCCATCAGGCCGAGGAGCAGCGGCAGCAGTACCGCGTACAGGTTGCCCTTGAGGTAGCCGCCGGCGGTGCTGATCTGGTCGATCCCGAACGCCGCGGCCATCTCCGGCGAGACGCCGGAGGCGAAGTCGTCCAGAGCGCCGGACTTCTCCATCGACGGCCAGGCGCCGACGACGGAGAGGGCGAGCAGGACCAGCGCGGCCGACCAGGCGATCAGGGTGCGCTTCTGGATCTGTACTCCGCGCCGGAAGATCTCCGAGCTGGGCGATGACATGTGTTTCCCTTCCGGCCGGCCCGGGGGTGCGGCCTTGGTGACGTGAGGACCCGTGGCGGTGGCGTCCGGCGGTTACCGCGCGGGGCCGACGGCCGGGGACGGCTCCTCGGCCGCTGCGCCCCGGCTGCCCGGCACGTCGTTCTGGTAGTACTCCAGGAACGCCTCCTCCAGGTCCGGTTCGGGCGCGGTGAGCGTGGTGATCCGGTGGCCCGCCAGGAGGGTCAGCAGCGGGTCGGGCGATCCGGCCCAGGCCAGCGAGACCTCCTGGCCGTCGGGGGTGCGCCGCTCCACGGCCGACGCCCCCTCCAGGGCGGCCAGCGCCGCGAGCGGGAGCTCCTCGCCCTCGGCGAAGGTGATGTGGAAGCGCTGTGCGGCCCGGCGGCGCAGCTCGTGGGTGGGGCCGGAGGCGGCGAGCCTGCCGCCCTGGACCACCGCGACCAGGTCGGCGACCCGCTCGACCTCGGAGAGGATGTGCGAGGAGAGCAGCACGCTCTGCCCGTTGTCCCGGGCCTCCTCGACGGCGCTGAGGAACACCTGCTGCATCAACGGGTCGAGCCCGTTGGTCGGTTCGTCCAGGATCAGCAGCTCCGGCTTGGCCATGAAGGCGCCGACCAGGCCGACCTTGCGGCGGTTGCCGGTGGAGAGCCCGCGCACCTTGCGCGACGGGTCGACGCCGAACCGCTGGACCAGCTCGTCCCGGTAGGCGGTGTCCGCCAGCCCCCGCAACCGCCCCCAGGACGCCAGAGTCTGACCGATCGTCAGTCGGTCGTCCAGCCGCAGTTCGCCCGGGAGGTAGCCGATGCGCCCGCGGACCTCGGGGTCGGTCGGATCCTGGCCGAACACCCGGACCCGGCCGGAGGTGGGCCGGGAGAGGCCCATGAGCATCCGGATCGTGGTGCTCTTGCCCGCCCCGTTGGGGCCCAGGTAGCCGTAGACCGCGCCCTGGGGGACCGTCAGGTTCAGCCGGCTCAACGCGGTGAAGTCACCGAACCTCTTGGTGACGTCCGTACATTCGATGAGAGGGGTCACGTCTCTTCTGCTCTCCTCTTGCGCCCACGGCTCGTGCGTCCACGGTCGGCCGGGGTCGTCCGGCGGGCATCGGGGGTGGGGGGTCAGCGACAGCGGTACGGCACGTACAGCACATTCACTGATTACTGAATCTGATCAACAGGCTAACCGTGCGGCTCACCTGCTGCAACGAAGCGCCTGCCGGGAATGGCGCGAAACGCTCTGTCGCGGGAGTGGTCAGGAAGGGGCGGCTCCGGGCGGCGCCGAGCCCCGGTTCGCCGCGGAGGCCGCCTGCCACCAGTAGCCGTTCTCCACCCCGAGCGCCGCCGTACGGTCCAGATGCCCGGAGTCCCGCAGCAGGCGGACCCCCGCCTCCAGGAGCGCCGGATCCCCGGCGGCCACCGACGCGGCGAGCGCCTGCGCCGCGGCGAGCGCCTCGCCGTCGGGCACCGTGCGCTCCACGGCGCCGAGCCGGGCGAGTTCGTCCGCCCGTACGCGTTCGCCGGGGATCAGCAGCATCCGGGCGGCCACCCCGCGCCCCGCCCGGCGCAGCAGCGAGTGGACCGCCCCACCGCCCGGCACCGCCCCCACCCCCAGTTCCGGGAGCCCGAACCGCGCGCCCTCACCGGCCACCACCAGGTCGCAGGCCAGGGCCAGTTCGAGCCCGCCGCCGAGCGCGTACCCCTCCACGGCCGCCACCACGGGGAAGGGGGCCGCGTGCAACGCCTCGAAGACCGTGCGGAAGTGGGCCCGTCGCACCGCGCGGCGCGACAGATCGCGCCAGTCGGGCTCCCGGGTGTCCGCGCCGCTGGAGAAGGTCCCACCGGCCCCGGTGAGCACCAGTGCACCCGGAGCCCCGTCCTTTTGGGCTGTCAACCGCACCAATTCGGCCGCGAGTTGCTCCAGCAGTGCGGTGGACATCGCATTGCGGCGGTGCGGGCGGCACAGCGTGAGGGTGGCCACCCGGCCGTTCCGTTCGACCAGGAGAGGGTTCGCCTCCGGTTCGGGGGCGGTCGGTGGAGAGGTCATCCGCAGGGCCTCAGCATTCTGAACAGCTCCTTGCGCCCGGACACGCCCACCTTGTGGAAGACCCGGCTCGCGTAGTTCTTGACGGTCTGCTGGGTGAGGCAGAGCTCCTGGGCGATCTCCTCGTTGGAACGCCGGCGCAGTAAGAGGCCGAGAATCTCCTCCTCGCGTCCGCTCAGCTTCCACGCCCCGCCCTTACCGGCCTTCCGGGTCTCCGGAGGCGGCTCGTCCGCCCCCAGATGCCAGAAGCCGCGCCCGCTCAGCACGTCGTGCAGCCCCTTGACGATGGACTCGGGCGGGCACGACTCGTGGACGAACCCGGCGGCCCCGCCCCTGATGCAGTCCACCACGCTGCGGGGAGCGTTGTCCCTGCTGTAGAGGATGACGCGGGTGCCGCTCCAGTACGCCAGGTTGCCGAGGACCTCCGGCCACTGCTCGTACTCCACGAGCGCCACGTCGGGCCGGCCGCCGGGGAGGCTGCCGACCGCGGTCGGGTGCGGGCAGCCCCCCAGGACGGTGATGCCCGGATCGCCCCGGAACAGATCGAGAATCGCCTTGCGTATCAAAGGTGACGAGTGCAGGACCACCAGTCCGCGTCCGCCCTTCTCGGCCATACCAGAACCCCTCGTACTCCCAGCGCGGCGGTTGACGCCGCGTGTCGTTCGGCATGTTGTGAATGTGTTGAACCGCACTCGCGGGATGATGTCCGCCCGCGGACGCGAAGTCCGCTCCGGTGGGGCGGAGGGCGGAACTGCGGAGCGCGCGGGTGTGCACCTATGAGTGCCGGGATACCGCCGGGTATTCAAGCGGGAATCGGATTCCGGACCGGTATTTATTACTGACGCGTAGACAACGTGTGTGGGCAGAGAATTCCCCGTACAAGACGCTGGCGCCCCGCGTCCGGTTCCACTTTCGTGGGACCTTGATTCCTGGTTTGAATGTGCACGTTAAGGCTCTGTGACATCCTCGGGAACAGTGGTCCCGGCGTGCGTCCGCGGCGGTACGGCGGTCGGGCCCGGCCCGGATCGCGGCGGTTCGGTGCGGTCATCCACCTGGTCCCGCAGATGTCGCGTAACCCTGAGAGGGTAGCTGGCTGAGGCACGGCTTCCTCCCCCTGGTGGTGCGTTCCAGCCGATGGCCGGTCAAGGCCGCGCGGGGTGAACCAATACGAGAGTTCGGGCCCCGAATCCAGGCCAACACTAACCGCAGAGCCTCCACTTGTCACGCAGCGGATTTTTACCCGGTGGTCAAGGATATCCGCCGGTAATTGACGCGTCCTTTGTTCATGGTTGCACTTTGCGAACACTGTCCGGCATCCGGCCCTGCGCCGGGGATGTCCCCATTCACCCGACGGGTGAGGGCTCGTACCGACGTGATTGGCTGGGCCCATGATCGATGACTTCCTGTACGGGACCGCCGGACACGCCGGGCCGCTCGCCGAGGTCGAGGCGGCCGTGCGCGCCGCCGCGGCGGCCGAGATCGTGCCCCGCCACCGGAGACTCGCCGCCCACGAGATCATCGAGAAGAGCGGCCCGCACGACCTGGTCACCGCCGCCGACCGGCTGGCCGAGGAACACCTCACCGCGGCCCTCACCGCACTGCTGCCCGGGTCGGTCGTCGTCGGCGAGGAGTCCGTGCACGCCGATCCGGCGGTCTACGACGCCCTCGGCGGCGACGACCCGGTCTGGATCGTGGACCCGGTCGACGGCACCCGCCAGTTCGTCCGGGGCGAGGACGGCTTCTGCACCCTCGTCGCCCTCGCCCGGCGCGGCGAGATCCACGCCTCCTGGACCTACGCACCGGTCCTGGACGAGATGGCCGTCGCCGTGCGCGGCCGGGGCGCCACGCTCAACGGCGCGCCGATACGGTCCGGTTCGCCCGCCCCCGGAGCCGTCCTGCGGGTGGCGATGTCGCACCCCGACTACACCACCGACGCGCAGAAGCGGGCCCTGCTCGGCCTGCGTACGGAGGGCATCGCGGCCCGCCCCTGCGGCTCGGCGGGGCTGGAGTACCTGGCGGTGGCCCGCGGCGACCTGGACGCCACCGCCTTCAACTGGGAGTACGCGTGGGACCACGCGGCCGGCCTCCTCCTGGTCACCGAGGCGGGCGGTGTCCAGTCCACCCTCTCGGGCGTCCCGTTCCGGATCGCGGGCGGCAACGACCTGCCGTTCACGGCCGCCCGCGACGAGGCCACCGCCCGGCGCGTCCTGGCCGCCCTGCGCTCGGGCGCCTGACCCGGCGCCCCCGGGGGCCGGGAGACTCCCGGGAACGGGCAGCCCCCGGCCCCCGGCCCGGGCCCCCCCGGCCCGGACCGCCCCTCGGACCGGCCCCCGCCCCGGCGCGGGCCGAGGGCCGGGATCCCCGCGTCCGTACGGCAGGCGCGCCCGAATATCCTGGGTGTCCGCCCGCCGGCCGACGAAGGAGTCCCAGGTGACCTCGATGCTCGATGCGGTGGTCGTGGGGGCCGGGCCCAACGGGCTCACCGCCGCCGTCGAACTGGCCCGCCGGGGCCTCGCCGTGGAGGTCCACGAGGCGCACGACACCGTCGGCGGAGGGGCCCGTACGGAGGAGCTGACGCTCCCGGGGTTCCGGCACGACCCGTGCTCCGCCGTGCACCCCCTCGGCATCGGCTCGCCCGCGTTCCGGGCGATGCCCCTGGCCCGGCACGGACTTGAATGGCTGCGCCCCGAGGTCGACCTCGCCCACCCCTTCCCGGACGGGACGGCCGCGACGCTCACCCGCTCCGTCGGCGAGAGCGCCATGTCGCTGGGGGCCGCCGACGCCGGCGCCTACCGCCGCCTCATGGCCCCCTTCGTCGGCCACTGGGACACCCTGGCCGCCGACTTCCTGCGCACCCCCTGGGACGGCCTGCCCCGCGACCCGTACCGGCTGGCCCGCTTCGGACTCCTCGGCCTCCAGCCCGCCACCTGGGTCGCCCGGCGCTTCCGGGGTGCGAAGGCGCGCGGCCTCTTCGCCGGGCTCGCCGCCCACGCCATAGCGCCCACCAGCGGCTTCGCCACCTCGGCCATCGCCCTCGTCTTCGCGCTCGCCGCCCACGAGAACGGCTGGCCGGTGCCGCGCGGCGGCTCCCAGGCCATCTCGGACGCCCTCGCCTCCCTGCTCCGCGAACACGGAGGCACGATCCGCACCGGCAGCGAGGTCAAGCGCCTGGACGAACTCCCTCCCGCCCGCGCCTACATCTTCGACACCTCGCCCTCGGCCCTCGCCCGCATCGCCGGGCTCGGCAGCGCCTACCGCGGCTACCGCTACGGCGCCTCCGCCTTCAAGATCGACTACGCCCTCTCCGGCCCCGTCCCCTGGACCGCGGAGGCGGCACGCCGGGCCGGCACCGTCCACATCGGGCCCACCGCCGGGGCCATCGACGCCGCCCTGCGCGCCGCCGTCGAGGGCCGCGACCCCGACAAGCCCTTCCTCATCACCGCCCAGCCCAGCCTCACCGACCCCACCCGCGCCCCCGAGGGGCGGCACGTCTTCTGGGTGTACGGACATGTCCCGGCGGGCTGGGAGGGCGACGCCACCGAGGTCATCGAACGCCGGCTGGAGCGCTTCGCGCCCGGGTTCCGTGATCTGGTGCTGGCCCGCGCACTCGCCGGACCGCCCCGACTCGCCGCGCGCAACGCCAACTACGTCGGCGGCGACATCGCGTGCGGGGCCTTCGCCGGCCTGCAGACCCTGATCCGCCCGAAGCTCGCCCGCGTCCCGTACGCCACCGCGCACCCCGCGGTGTTCCTCTGCTCCTCGGCCACCCCGCCCGGGCCCGGGGTGCACGGCATGTCCGGCCACCACGCCGCCAAGGCCGTATGGCGACGGCTGCGGGCCGCCTCCTGACCCACCCGGCGCGCGGCCCCGGCCGTGCGGCCCCGAGCGCGAGCGCCCGGAGCGCCGGGGCCCGGTGGTGTCCCCGGCAGCCCCCCCCGCCTACGGCGCGGGCGCCCAGCGGCGCCGCGCCGCGCCGCCCGTCTGGCTGCCGAGCACGGTCCCGACCCCGATCGCGGCCGTGGTGACGAAGGCCATGACCGCGTAGCCGCCCGCCCCCGGCACGTGCAGCCCGTACTGGAGCAGGCTGCGGTAGACGTCGGGCCCCGGCAGCAGGGCCCCCGCGATGCCGGGCACCACCAGGGAGCGCGACGGCATGTGCAGGGACGGCGCCACCGCCCCGGCCGCCGCGCCCAGGACCGCCGCCGCTCCCAGGGCCGCCATCGGGGTGGGCTGCCCCAACTCCTGGTGCAGAACGCCGTTGACCAGCCCGGCCAGCACCCCCGCCCCCGCCGCCCAGGGCAGCAGCCGGGGCGGGCCGCCCATGAAGATCGCGTTGCCCAGCGCCCCGATGGCCGACGTCACCAGGGACAGCGCCAACGGCAGGGCGCGGAACGCCGTGTTGCGGGCGTCCACGTCGGCGTCCCGCAGCAGGAAGCCGACCAGGGCGACCCCCCCGACCATCGCCCCCAGGAACATGCCCACACTGATGAGCCGCCCGGCCGCCATCGCCCGGAACCCGGAGATGGCGTCCTCCGAGAGGCTCACCAGCGACAGGATCGGCAGCAGCAGCACCATGTTGGCCGCCGCGACGCTCGCCGCCTCGCCTCCGGTCAGCACGTGCGCGTCCGCCAGGAACATCGTCAGCCCGATCACCGCGGCGGTCTGGAGCGCGGTGACGTAGAACGACGGCAGGCCGCCCGCCCCCAGCGCCCAGCCGAACCGGTTGCTCACCAGGAACACCGCGGGCGCCACGACCGCGGCCTGCGGGGTGCCCGACGCGAGCACGCACAGCATGGCGGCCAGCAGCGCCCCTCCCAGCACCGTGGTCCACCAGGGCCAGAACCCCTTGCGCGAGATGATCCGGGTCAGCTCGTGCTCGGCTTCGAGCGGCCGCAGCCCCTTCTCCAGCACCCGGTGCGTCAGCGCGCTCAGATCGTCCAGCTGCCTCAGGTCCCGGCTGTCCTCCGACCCCGTCACCATCATCATCATGAGCGGATGGGCGCCCGGCGGCGCGTACTGGACCTGGAGGGTCCGCGAGGTGACGTCGACCGTCAGGTGGTCCATCTCCCAGCGCGCGGTGATCGCGACGATCGCCGCCTCGACGGCCCGGGTCTCCGCCCCGGCGAGGAACAGCTCCCGCCCCTGGCGCAGGGCGAACCGCATGCAGGCGACGGCGGTCCGCTCGCCCACGTCGCGCGGCTCGGGGAAGCTGTACCCCTCGAACTCGGTTCCGTAGAGCCGGTCCAGCAGGGTCGACTCGTCGCCCCGCAGCCGGGCCAACTGCTCGCGCCGGGCCCGGCGCCGGCCGAGGAACGTACCGTCGCCGGGCGGCCTGCCGATGTGCTCGCGGTCCGAGGACCCGGAGCCGGGCGGGGACGCGGCGCCCTGCGGGGAGGAGCCGTCCGGGGAGACCGGGTTGTTCGAGGGCACCGAGGCGTGGCCTTCCTCCCGAGCTGCCGCCCGCTCCGGCGGAACGGTTGCGTACCGGTGCATTCTGCCCCTCCGGCCGACGGGCGAGGAGCAGGGCGCGGCCGCATGTCGCCGTCCGGCGGGAACCGGCCGCGGGAGCCGGCCGCGGGCCCGCCCCACGGGTCGTCCCGACCGGGCGGCGAAGGCCCCCGCCGCGCGGCATGATGTCCGCATGAGCACCTCCGTCTCCCCCGTCGTACGCCTGGTCCGCGGCGACATCACCGACCAGTCCGTCGACGTCATCGTCAACGCGGCGAACTCCTCGCTGCTCGGCGGCGGCGGCGTCGACGGCGCCATCCACCGGCGCGGCGGCCCCGACATCCTCGCCGCCTGCCGCGAACTGCGCGCCTCCCGGTACGGCAAGGGCCTGCCCACCGGCCAGGCCGTCGCCACCACCGCCGGACGCCTCGGCGCGCGATGGATCGTGCACACGGTCGGCCCGGTCTTCTCCGGCGCCCAGGACCGCTCCGCCCTGCTCGCCTCCTGCTACCGCGAATCCCTGCGCCTGGCCGCCGAGTTGGGGGCCAGGACCATCGCGTTCCCGGCGATCTCCACCGGCATCTACGGCTGGCCGATGGACGACGGGGCGCGGATCGCGGTGCGCACGGTGCTGGCGGAGACGGTGGAGCCGGTCGAGGAGGTGCGCTTCGTGCTCTTCGACGCGCACGCGTACGTGGAGTTCGAGGAAGTCCTCGCGATGCGCTGAGAACGCGCGCGGCGGCCGGGCGGAGACCCGGCCGCCGCGCGGCGGCGCCCCGACCGCCGTGTCGGATTTCCGCCAGCCACGCCGCCGGCCGGTGCACCATCCTGGACCCATGCACACCGACACCGAGCGCTGCGTGCGGGCCGTCCACTCCAAGGACGCCCGCTTCGACGGCTGGTTCTTCACGGCGGTCCTCACCACCCGGATCTACTGCCGCCCCAGCTGCCCCGTCGTGCCGCCCAAGGTCCGCAACATGACCTTCTACCCGAGCGCCGCCGCCTGCCAGCAGGCCGGATTCCGGGCCTGCAAGCGGTGCCGCCCCGACACCAGCCCCGGGTCTCCCGAGTGGAACGCCCGCGCCGACTCGGTCGCCCGCGCCATGCGCCTCATCCGGGACGGGGTCGTCGACCGCGAGGGGGTGAGCGGCCTCGCCGCCCGGCTCGGATACTCCGCCCGCCAGATCGAACGCCAGCTCCTGGCCGAGCTGGGCGCGGGCCCGCTGGCCCTGGCCCGCGCCCAGCGGGCGCAGACCGCCCGCCTCCTCGTCGAGACGACCGCACTGCCCATGGCCCAGGTGGCGTTCGCCGCCGGCTTCTCCTCCATCCGCACCTTCAACGAGACGGTCCGCGAGGTCTTCGGCCAGGCCCCCGGCGAGCTGCGCACCCGAGCCGCCCGGGGCCCCCGCGCACCCGCCGCGCCGGGCGTCATCGCGCTCCGCCTCCCGTACCGGACCCCGCTCAACCCGAGCAACCTCTTCGGCCACCTCGCCGCGACCGCCGTCCCCGGAGTCGAGGAGTGGCGGGACGGCGCGTACCGGCGCACCCTCGCCCTCCCCTACGGCCACGGCGTCGTCACCCTCGCGCCGGAGCCCGGACACATCGCCTGCCGGCTCTCCCTCACCGACCTCCGCGACCTCACCCGGGCCATCAGCGACTGCCGCCGGCTGCTCGACCTGGACGCGGACCCGGTGGCCGTGGACGCACACCTGCGCACCGACCCGCTGCTCGCCCCGCTGGTTAAGGCGGGGCCCGGCCGCCGGGTGCCCCGGACCGTGGACGGGGCGGAGTTCGCCGTACGCGCGGTACTCGGCCAGCAGGTCTCCACCGCCGCCGCCCGCACCCACGCCGCCCGGCTGGTCACCGCCCACGGCGTCCCCGTCGACGACCCCGGGGGCGGGCTCACGCACCTCTTCCCGGCGCCCGAGGCGCTGGCGGGCCTGGACCCGGAGGCGCTGGCGCTGCCGCGCACCCGCCGCACCACGCTCACCACCCTCGTCGCCGCCCTCGCGGAGGACCGGCTGCGGCTCGGCGCCGGCGCCGACTGGGACGAGGCCCGCGCCGCCCTGTCCGCGCTGCCCGGATTCGGCCCCTGGACGGTCGAGTCCATCGCGATGCGGGCCCTCGGCGACCCCGACGCCTTCCTCCCCACCGACCTCGGCATCCGGCGGGCGGCCCGAGGCCTCGGCCTCCCGGCCACCCCCGCCGCCCTCACCGCACGGTCCGCCGCCTGGCGCCCCTGGCGGGCGTACGCCGTGCAGTACCTCTGGACGGTGGACGACCACCCCGTCAACCACTTCCCCGCCTGAAGGAGAACCCCATGGCCACGACCAAGCGGCACACCGTCGTCGACAGCCCCTACGGGCCGCTGACGCTCGTCGCCACCGACGGCGTCCTGTCGGCCCTCTACATGGCCGGCCAGCGCCACCGGCCGGCTCAGGAGACCTTCGGCGCCCCGGACCCGGAACCCTTCGGGGAGGCGGTCCGGCAGCTGGGCGAGTACTTCGCCGGGGACCGCACGGCCTTCGACCTCCCGCTGAGCCTGGCGGGCACACCGTTCCAGCAGAGCGTCTGGGCGGCGCTGGCGAAGATCCCGTACGGCGAGACGCGCACGTACGGCGAACTGGCCCGGGAGCTCGGCAAGCCGGGCGCGTCCCGGGCGGTCGGCCTGGCCAACGGCAAGAACCCGGTCGGGATCATCGTCCCGTGCCACCGGGTGATCGGGGCCTCCGGCGGCCTCACCGGCTACGGCGGCGGCCTGGACCGCAAGCAGCGGCTGCTCGCGTTCGAGAGCGGCGGAACGCGGGGCGGGGCCCAGCCCCTCTTCTGAACCGGGCGCGTGCCGGGGGCCGGTGGAGGGCCGGGGGCCGGGGGAGCGCCGGCACCGGTACGCCCCCGGTTCCGTGTCGGTGGAGGGCCGGCGCCGGTGCCTCCCCGGCCGGCGCGGGGGAGCGCCCCGGCCGGCACGCCCCCCCCGGCGCGGGACCGTACCTCAGCCGGTGAAGATCTCCACGGCCGTCCAGAGGGCGAGGGCCAGCATGCAGAGCCCGCCGATGCGCTGCACGGTCTTCAGCGGTACACGCTTGGCGATGAACTTGCCCGCCAGCAGCGCCAGCGCGGAGACGGACATCAGGGCGGCGGCCGAACCGATCGCCGTGGACCACGCGCCGTTGCTCGCCGCCAGGTTGGCCGTGGTGATCTGCGTCAGGTCGCCCCACTCGCTGATGAAGACCGCCATGAACGCGGTCGAGTAGACCGGCCAGAAACCGGTCACGGTCTTCACCTCGGTCTCCTCGGCGTCGTCCCCGCCGCTGCCCCGCAGCAGGAGGAACGCGCCCAGCGCGAAGAGCGAGGCGGAGACCAGCTTGACGATCCAGTCGGGCAGCAGCCCGAGGAGGCCGCCCGCGCCCACGGCGATGGCGACGTGCACGATGAACGCGGACGATGTTCCGAACCACACGTAGAGGGGGCGCATCCGCGTGCCCATGGCCAGCGAAGCGAACATCGTCTTGTCGGGGAGCTCCGCGAGGAAGATCAGCCCGAAGGCGGTGATGATCGCCAGGGGGTCGAGGTGCATTCGGGTCGGCTTTCTGGTGCGAGCCGGGCCCCGGATCTTCGCGAAGCGCCGCTCGGGCTTTTCGGAGGACCACTCGGCCCGGCATGACGGCGACGTCCACGGGCGTGGACGTGTCATACAGGACCGAAGGTCTCGCCCGCCCGTGAAGCCTTCTCAGCATCCACGAGCCCGGCCACCGGGAACCCGAGGGCTCCAGTGTGTCGACGACCGGTTTGCGGGGCTACTCCCCTTCGCAGCCGTCAACGATACCCCAACCGGCCCGGGGAGGGCTCTGGTGTTCGGACGGCGGGCTCCTCGGTAGAGTCGCGGTGATCACCCGGACCATGGTGGTCCCGACCCACCCCACCCACCGCGACGGGAAGTGCCCCGATGAGCCGCCGCAGCCGCAAGGACGTGCCCGCCCCGGGCGCCGGCCGCCCCACCGTCAGCGTCTGCCGAGGCTGCTGCTGCGGCACCGGGAAGATCCCGGGCGTCGACCACGCGGCCCAGTTGGCCCGGCTCCGCTCGGACCTGGAGGGCGCGGCCACCGTACGGGCGGTCGAGTGCCTGGACGCGTGCGAGCAGGGCAACGTGATCGTCGTGCAGCCCTCCGCCGAGGGGCGCCGGGCCGGCGGGCGGCCGGTCTGGCTCGGCCTGGTCAACGACGAGCACGCCGAACAGGACATCGTGACCTGGGCGGCGGCCGGGGGCCCGGGGCTCGCGGACGCCCCGGACATCCTCGACCTGTACGTCTTCAAGCCCTCGCGCCGGGTCGCGGCGGGCCTGGACGGCTGAGGACCCGTCCCGCCGCCGTGGACCTTCGACGGGGTACGGCGGCTCCGCCGCCCGGCGGGACAGGCCCACGAGCCGGTGGGCCGGAGGGGACTCGGCCGGCCGCCGCGACTTCCGAACGGGCCGGCCGGGAGGGGCTCTTCGGGGAATCGGGGCAGTAAGGACGTGTCCTGCACGGCCAGTTAGAGGAACCGCTTGTAGCGGCAGAGAGCGGCAGAGAGCGGCAGAGAGCGGCGGCGTGGCCGAGGAGGCCAGGTGGTTGCGGGGGTGGCGTTCGCAGCGGTGGTTGAGCCGGCGGTAGCCGGTCGGCCAGGGCACGGTGCGTTCGATGACCCGTCTGCGGCGACCGAGCCGTTCGCTGGAGTCGATCACAGTCCGTCCGGAGCGATTCATCCCCACCGTCCCACCCCCAAGGCGAACACAGCGACTAACTGATCGTGCAGAACACGGCCTCAGGGGGAACGCGCCGGGGTAAGGTCCGCCCATGGCCAAGGTGACCGTCAGTCTGGATGCCGAACTCGTCGTGGAAGTCATGGTGCTCGCGGGGGTGGGAAGCCCCCAGGACGCCGTCGAACTCGTGGTCCGCGACTACATCGCGCGCGGCCACCGCACCGAAGCGCTCGTCGCCGAGCACGAGGCGACGGCCCGCGACGTGGAGATCAAGCCGGAGGCCCAGCAGGGCTGACCGGCTGCTCGCGGGAAGTCGCTTCGAGGACGCCCTTCCTGTCGTCGGCGACCAGTGGACCGCCCCGGCGCGGGAGGGCGCTCCTACCCGACCCGTTCGCCGTTCTCCAGCTCCGCCGCCCCCTCGCCGGACGCCAGCACCTCCAGCGCCGCGCGCACCCGGGCGCCGAGCGGGCCCCGCAGGTAGCCGTCCAGTTCGGCGGGGGCCACCAGCCGCCAGGACAGCAACTCCTCCTCCTGGATCCGGATCTCCGCCAACTGCTCGGGGGCGAGCACCCCGCCGTCGTACAGGTACGCCACGATCGGAGGGCGGCCGACGCCCGGCACCCAGTCCACGACGAGCAACCTCCCCGGCGCGACGTCGAGCCCGATCTCCTCCGCCGTCTCCCGCCGGGCGCCCCGGCGGGGGCTCTCGCCCGCCTCCGACTCGACGGTTCCGCCGGGCAGCGCCCAGCCCTCGCGGTAGTTCGGCTCGACGAGGAGGACCCGCCCCTCGGCGTCCCGGAAGAGCGAGGCGGCGCCCGCCAGGACCCGCGGGAGGCCGGCGATGTACACGGCGTAGTCGGCATCGGGAGTCGTCACGGCGGCCAGCCTAACGGGACCGCCCGAGGCGCAGGGGCCGATCGCACCGCCGTGGACGGCCATGGGCAGACCGGGGGTCGTGCGGATAGGGTCGGGGCGGCGCGACTGCCTGTTCGAAAGCAAGGGATGCAAGGTGACGGACGGAGCAGATGTGGAGACCGCGCGCGTGCTCGTCGCGGCGGACAAGTTCAAGGGCTCGCTCACGGCCGTACAGGTCGCGGAGCGGGTGACGGCCGGGCTGCGGCGCGTCGTCCCCGGGCTGGCGGTGGAGACCCTGCCGGTCGCGGACGGCGGCGACGGCACGGTCGCCGCGGCCGTGGCCGCCGGGTTCGAACGCCGTGAGGCCCGGGTGACCGGCCCGCTCGGGGAACCGGTGACGGCGGCGTACGCGCTGCGCGGGTCCACCGCCGTGGTGGAGATGGCGGAGGCGTCGGGCCTCCAGCACCTGCCCGCGGGGGTGTTCGCCCCGCTCACGGCCACCACCTACGGCTCGGGCGAACTGCTGAGGGCTGCCCTGGAGGCGGGGGCGACGACGATCGTGTTCGGGGTCGGCGGCAGCGCCACCACGGACGGCGGCGCGGGCATGCTCGCCGCTCTCGGAGCCCGGTTCCTGGACGCGGACGGCAGCCCCGTCGGACCCGGCGGCGGCCCCCTCGCCGAACTGGCCGAGGCCGACCTGTCCGGGCTCGATCCGCGGCTGAAGGACATCGACCTGGTCCTGGCCAGCGACGTGGACAACCCGCTGACCGGGCCCAAGGGCGCCCCCGAGGTGTACGGGCGGCAGAAGGGCGCCGGCGAGGAGGACATCGCGGTCCTCGACGCGGCCCTGACGCACTACGCCTCGATCCTGGGCCCCGAGGCGGCGGAGCTGCCCGGCGCCGGGGCGGCCGGAGGCATCGGCTACGGGGCGCTCGTCGCCCTCGGCGCCCGCTTCCGCCCCGGCATCGAGGTGATGCTCGACGTGCTGGGCTTCGCCCCCGCGCTCGCCCGGGCCACGCTGGTGGTCACGGGCGAGGGCTCCCTCGACGAGCAGACGCTGCACGGCAAGGCCCCGGCAGGGGTCGCCGCCGCCGCCCGCGCGGCGGGGATCGAGACCGTCGCCGTCTGCGGACGGCTCGCCCTGTCCCGGGAGGCCCTTCAGCAGGCGGGTATCCGGCGCGCCTACGCCCTGGCCGAGCTGGAACCGGACCCGGCCGTCTCCATGGCCCAGGCCGGCCCGCTCCTGGAGCGGGCGGCCGAGGCGATCGCCCGGGACTTCCTGCACGGCTGACGCGCCCGGGGCCGAAGAGGCTCCGGGGAGGGGGAGAGGGCCCGGCGGACTCCGGGCCTCCCCCTCGTCCCGTGGACGGGGCCCGGCCCCTTCCACGGGGGCGCGCGGGTTCCGCGGGGGAGCGCGCGGGCGGACGTGCTACCAGTAGTGCCGCCGTCCTCCCACCGCGTGCCCCAGCGCCCCGAGGACCCACAGCACCGCGCCGACGGCCACCAGGACGATCCCGATGGTCCACAGCACGCCGATGCCGGTGATCAGGCCGATGATCAGAAGGATGAGGCCGAGGACGATCATGGCGCCTCCGATCCTGGAAACCCCCTGCTCACCAGGTTCGCCTCATCGCGCCCGGACCACAACGCGAGGGGCCCGGCCGTGCCGCGCCGACCGAGAACATCGCGTCCCGCCCGGTGTCGTGCGGGCAGACCCGGGTACGCGGCAGTGCGTCACCATCCGAACCCGATCACTCCAGGGAGCGAACATGTCGAAGATCGAGGAGTCCGTCGAGGTCGCCGTCCCGGTGCGCACGGCGTACGACCAGTGGACGCAGTTCGAGGAGTTCCCGCAGTTCATGGACGCGGTGCAGCGCATCGAGCAGCGCACGCCCACCCTGACCCACTGGGAGACCAAGGTGGACGGGGTGAGCCGTGAGTTCGACGCGGAGATCACCGAGCAGATCCCCGACGAACGGGTCGCGTGGGCCACGGTGGGGGGCGAGGTCCGTCAGGCCGGCGTTGTCACCTTCCACCGCCTGGACGACACGCACACCAAGGTGATGCTCCAGCTCGACCACGACCCGCAGGGCATCGCCGACACCGTCGGCGACAAGCTCGGCTTCGTCCGCCGCCAGGCCAAGGGCGATCTGAAGAACTTCAAGGAGTTCATCGAGAAGCGCGGCACCGCGACCGGCGCCTGGCGGGGCACGGCCTGAGACCGGCCTCCCCCGCGGTGCGACGCCTCTGCGGCGGCGCACCGCGGAGGCCGTGCCGCCCCGCCCGCGACGTACCGGCCCGGCGGCCCCCGGCGAGCACGGCGGGACGGGCGGCCTCCCCGGTCCCGGGAGCCGGCCCCGGTCCCGGGAGCCGGCCCCGGTCCCGGTCCCGGCGGGCGGTTCCGGTCCCGGCGGCCGGCCCCCAGCCCCCCGCCCTCGCGCGTCCAGGCCGCCGACGAACCCGGTCCCGACGAAGCCGCCCCTCAGGACGCCCCCGGCGACAGCCTCAGCGCCTCCAGCGCCAGCACCAGTTCCACCAGCTCGGGCGGCCGCGTCAGCGAGCGCGCGGTCAGCCGCTCCAGCCGCCGCAGCCGGTTGAACACCGTGTTGCGGTGACACCCCAGCCGTACCGCGGCCCGCCCCACCGAACCCCCGCACTCCAACCACGCCTCCACCGCCCCCACCAGCACCGCACGCTCCGCGGGGCCCCGTTCCAGCAGCGGCCCCAGCACCTGCGCCAGAAGCCGGGACGCCAGCTCGGGGCGGCTCACCAGCAGGGCGGCCGGCAGCCGCTCGTCGAGCCGTACGACCTCCCGGCCGCCCGGCGCGCACGTCAGCAGCGCCGTGCCCGCCAGCCGCCGCGCCGTGCCCAGCTCCGCGGGGGAGCCCACCACCGGGCTCATGCCGCCCGGTCCCGCACCGCGCTCCATGAGCCGCGCCACCGCCCCGGCCGGGCCCGCCCCGCCCAGCAGCACCACCGCGACGTCCCCCTCCTCCGCGCCCCGGGAGCGCTCCGCCCGGCCCCACCACCAGCGCGTCCCGTCCGCGTCCGGGCCCTCCGCCGCCACCGCCTCCGGCACGGGCGCGCCCAGCACCACCACCGCGAACCGCCCCCGCTCCGGCAGCCCGAGGCCGTGCGCCGCGTCCGCCACCACGTCCGGCGGCGCCCCGCCCGCCAGCAGCGGGCCCAGCAGCGCCCCGTACCGCCTTCCACGCCGCATCCGCCGCTCCGTCCCCGGTCCGGGCGCCCCTGACGACCGATGAGGATGCCACCGGCCGCCCGGCGGGCGCCCCGCCCGTACGCGCGTTTGTGCACGTGCACAACGAGGCCCCCCGTTGGCTGGTCGCCCGCATCGAGTCGGCCCCGCGCCGTGGACCGGGGGGCCCGCCCGGTGCTGGTCTGTGGCCCCCGCCCCTGCACGAGCACCACCCGGCGGCGGGGGCACGGCGGAGCACGACCGACGAGCTGTGCACGAGACGACATGGCGGAAGGAGGAGCACACATGGCGACGCTGGAGATCCGCGGGCTGTCCGTCGGGTACGGCCCGGTCCGGGCGCTGCGCGATGTCTCCGTCGATGTGCCGGACGGCGGGATCACCGCCGTGCTCGGCGGCAACGGCGCGGGCAAGACCACCCTGCTGCGGGCCGTCTCACGGACCCTCGGCTTCCACCGGGGGACGGGCACCGGGACCATCCGGTTCGACGGCCGCCCCCTGGAAGGACTGCGTCCCGCCCAGGTGGTGGCCGCCGGAGTGGTCCAGGTACCGGAGGGCCGACAGGTCTTCGCCCGGATGACGGTGGCCGACAACCTGCGGGCGGGCGCCCTCGGGGCGCGCGGCGGGCGCAAGGAGACGAGCGCCGCCCTGGCCCGGGTGCACGAACTGTTCCCGGTGCTCGCCGACCGCGCGCATCAGCGGGCCGGGCTGTTGTCCGGCGGCGAGCAGCAGATGCTGGCGATGGGCCGCGCCCTGATGGCAGGGCCCCGGCTGCTCCTGCTGGACGAGCCCTCGCTCGGGCTCGCCCCGCTGATGGCGGCCCGGATCGCGGAGACCGTGCGGGAGATCAACGCGGGCGGCACCTCCGTCATGCTCGTCGAGCAGAACGCGGCGATCGCCCTGCGGCTCGCCTCCACGGCGTACGTCCTCGACGTCGGCGAGGTCGCCCTGTCCGGGCCGGCCGACCAACTCGCCGCCTCCGACGAGGTGCGCCGCCGCTACCTCGGTGTCGTCGACGAGGAGACGGCGGCGGACGCCGAACCGGCCGACCGGGGACGGCGCACCCTCAGCAGGTGGGCCCCGGCCGAGCCGCGCCGGCACGCCTTGAGCAGGTGGTCCGCGTGACCGCCGCGGCGACCGCCCCCTCGGGCGCCGTCGCGGAGGCCCTCGCCGTGCGGGACGTCACCGTGCGCTTCGCCGGGCTCACCGCCCTCGACGGCGTCTCCTTCACCGTGGAACCGGGCAGCGTGCACGCCGTCATCGGACCCAACGGCGCCGGCAAGTCGACCTGCTTCAACGTCCTGTCCGGGGTCTACCGCGCCACCTCCGGGCAGGTCCGCCTCGGGGACGCCGAACTCACCGGCCTCCCGCCGCACGCCATCGCGGACCTCGGGGTCGCCCGCACCTTCCAGAACCTGGCGCTGCCCCCGCACGCCACCGTCGCCGACAGCCTCCTGCTGGGCCGCCACAGGCTCACCCGCGCCGGGTTCCTCGCCACCGGCCTGCGGCTGCCCTCCGCCGCCCGCGAGGAACGGCGGCACCGGGAGCGGGTCCGCGAGATCGCCGAATTCATCGGCCTCGACAAGGAGTTGGAGCGCCCGGCGGGCTCGCTCCCGTACGGGCAGCAGAAGCTCGTCGAACTCGGCCGCGCCCTGTGCATGGAGCCGAAGGTCCTGCTGCTGGACGAGCCGATCGCCGGGATGACCGCGGACGAGCGCCGGCGCACCGCGGCCGTCGTGGCCGACGTGCGCGACAGCCTCGGCATCTCCATCGTGCTGGTCGAGCACGACATGGGGGTGGTGATGCGGCTCGCGGACGCGGTGACCGTACTCGACTTCGGCCGCAGGATCGCCGGCGGCGCCCCCGCCGAGGTCCAGAACGATCCGGCCGTCGTCCAGGCCTACTTGGGAGCACCGCAATGACCACCTTCGTCGAACTCCTCCTCGGCGGCCTGTCGATCGGCTCGGTCTACGCCCTCATCGCCCTCGGTTTCGTCGTCATCTTCAAAGCCACCGAGGTCGTCAACTTCGCCCACGCCTCCCTGCTGTTGGCGGGCGGGTACGTCACCGCCGTGCTCCACGACGACATCGGGTTCTGGCCCGCGCTGCTCGTCGGGATCGCGGGGGCCGCGGCGGTCGGGGCGGGCATCGAGTTCTTCGTGATGCGCCGCTACCGGGGCAGCGACCACAGCGTCCTGGCCATCGTCACCATCGGCGTCGACATCCTCCTGATCACCGAGCTCACCCGCCGGATGGGCACCGACGTGCTCGCCCTCGGGGACCCCTGGGGCAACGAGGTCCTCACCGTCGGCGGCGTCACCCTCGCCCACACCCGGATCGCCGCGTTCCTCGCCGCCGGGCTGCTGATCACGGTCTTCCTGCTCGCCTTCCGCTACACCTCGTGGGGCGTGTCGATGCGGGCCGCCGCCGAGAACCCGCAGACGGCGGCGCTCATGGGGATCAGGCTGGGCCGGGTGTCGCTCGCCGCCTGGGCGGTCGCCGGGGCCCTCGCCGCCGTCGCCGCCCTCTTCCTCACCGTCTTCCCGACCCCCGGCCTCGAACGCGCCACCTCCCTGGCCGCGCTCAAGGCGTTCCCCGCGGCGATCCTCGGCGGACTCGACTCCACCACCGGGGCGCTGGCCGGCGGACTGATCGTCGGCGTCACCGAGGCGCTCGCCACCGGCTACCAGAGCGACCTCTCCTTCCTCGGCCGGGGCATCGGAGACCTGGCGCCCTACCTGGTGATGGTCGCGGTCCTGCTCATCCGGCCCGCGGGACTCTTCGGCACGAAGGAGCTGGCCCGTGTCTGACGCCACCGCCGAAGCCGCCCCGGCGACCGCCCGGACCGGGGGCCTCGCCGCCCGGCTGCACGGCCCCCGTACGTACGCCGTCCTCATCGGCGCCCTCGTGCTCCTGGCGCTCCCGTTCTACGTGGACCGCTTCTGGCTCCAGGCCGGGCTGTTCGCGATGGCGGCGGCGATCGGAGCCATCGGGCTCAACATGCTCACCGGCGCGACCGGCCAACTCTCCATGGGACACGCGTTCTTCCTCGCCGTCGGCGCGTACGGCTACTGCGTCCTGGCGGGGGAGAGCGGCACCGAGAACGGGCACACGCTGACCGGACTCGGGCTGCCCACCTGGCTCGCCGCGATCCTCGCGGTGCTGCTCGCCGGAGTGGCGGGCGGGATCTTCAGCCCCATCGCCGGGCGGCTGCGCGGTGCCTACCTCGGCATCGCGACGCTCGCGCTGATCTTCATCGGGCAGCACGTCCTGTTCAACGCGGGCTCTCTGACCGGCGGTTACAACGGCCGGGCCGTACCACCCCTGTCCGTCTTCGGGTTCACCTTCGACGACGCCGAACTCGTCGTGGCCGCCGTCCCGTTCGGGGCGTCGGAGAAGCTCTGGTACGCGGGCCTCCTCGCGCTCCTGCTGAGCGCGCTGTTCGCCCGGGGCGTGCTGCGGGGCCGCCCCGGACGCGCCATGAACGCCATCCGCGACCACCGGATCGCGGCCGGGGTGATGGGCGTGCCGGTGGCCCGCTACCGGGCGGGCGTCTTCGTCCTGTCCTCGATGTACGCGGGCCTCGCGGGCGTCCTGCTGGCCCTGGTCTTCCAGCGGACCGTGCCCGAGTACTTCGGCATGATCCTGTCCCTCGAATACCTCGCCATGATCGTCATCGGCGGGCTCGGCAGCGTCGCCGGAGCCGTGGTCGGCGCCGCCTTCGTCTCCCTGCTCCCGCAGGTGTTCACGCACTACAGCGACGCCCTGCCGCTGGTCTCCGCCCCCGGCACGGGCGGGCTGGCGCCCGGTGAGGCGTCCCGCTACCTGTACGGCGCCGCGGTGGTCGCGGTGGTCCTGTTCCTGCCCGGCGGCCTCGCCCGCCTCAGCCTCGACCGCGCGAAGAGGCCGGCGGTCCCGAAGAGGCCGGCGGTCCCGCGGCAGCCGAAGCCTCCTGAGCGATCAGCGGCTCCGAACCAACCAGCGACTCCGAAGAATCCAGGGGAGAAGTCATGAAACTGAGAGTGCTCACGGCCGTGGTCGCGACCCTCGCCGTCACCCTCGTCGGGTGCAGCGGCAAGACGACCGACGGCAAGACGGACGGGGAGGGCGAGGGCGGGATCAAGACCGGCCCCGGAGTCTCCTCCTCCACGATCTCCCTCGGCGTGCTGACCGATATGACCGGGGTCTACGCCTCGCTCGGCAAGAGCGTCACCCAGGCGCAGCAGCTGTGGGTGAAGCAGACCAACGACGAGGGCGGCATCTGCGACCGCAAGATCGAACTGACCGTCCGCGACCACGGTTACGACCCGCAGAAGGCGATCGCCGCGTACACCGAACTGGCCCCGGAGGTCGTGGGGTTCGCCCAGTTCATCGGCTCCCCCTTCGTCGCCGCCGTGGAGCAGCGCATCGACGGCCAGGACAAGGGCGTCGTCCTGCCCCAGGCATGGTCCGCCAACCTGCTCGGCTCCCCGTACATCCGGGTCATCGGCGCCACCTACGACGTCGAGACGATCAACCTGATCGACTACCTCCTCGCGGAGAAGCGGATCGCGAAGGGCGACAGGATCGGCCATGTGTACTTCGAGGGCGACTACGGCGAGAACGCGCTCGCCGGCTCGAAGCACGCGGCGAAGGAGGCCGGGCTCACCGTCGTCGAGCAGAAGATCAAGCCGACCGACAACGACATGACGGCCCAGGTCGCCGCCCTCAAGCAGGCCGGGGTCAAGGCCGTGATCATCAGCGCCGGACCGCGCCAGGCGGCCTCCCTCGTCGGCGTCGCGGCGGCCACCGGCTTCGACGTCCCCGTCGTCGGCAACAACTCGGCCTTCGCCCCCCAGCTGCTGAAGACCCAGGCCGGTCCCGCCCTGCTCAAGAACTACTACGTGGCCTCCTCCACCCTGCCCATCGGGGATCCCGGCGACGGCCCCGCCAAGCTCGCCAAGGAGTACGCCGCCCAGTACCCGAAGGACGTGCTCGACAACGGCGTCGTGGCCGGCTACACGGCCGCCTCCCTGTTCGGCGAGGCGCTGTCCAAGGCGTGCGACGACAAGGACCTCACCCGCGAGGGCATCGACAAGGCGCTCCTCACGATCAAGGGGTACGGGACCGAGTTCGGGGTGACGCACGACTTCTCGGACCCGAAGGCGCCGTCCACCCGGGAGAGCGTCATCATGAAGCCGGACGCCGCTGCCGCGGGCGGGCTGAAGGTGGTCCGCCCGGCCGAGGTCGCCGCCGTCGCCGAGTCCTTCACCCCCGGCTCCTGAGCCCCGCGGCCGGAAGCGGCCCGGCGGGGGCGTACGGACGGCCCGGTCCGTACGCCCCCCTGTGCTCAAACCTCCCGGCCGTCCATCCCGATGTACCGGAAGCGCCCCCGCTCCACGCGGTAGAGGAACACCCCGGTCCCCGTGTACATCCCGTTGGCGGGCTCGAAGGCGTAGCTCTTGGACACCCCCTTGTACGAGGTCGTCCGCAGCGCCGGCAGCAGGTCCTGACGGGTCGGCTTCTCCCGGCCCAGCCGCTCGGCGCAGGAGGCGATCAGCCCGACCGCGTCGTACGCCTCGGCCGCGAACAGCGGGGGCGCGCCGTCGTAGCGCTCGCGGTAGGCGGCGGTGAAGGCGTGTACGGAGGGGACGGAGGCGGGGTCGGCGGCGGTCGAGACGAGCAGCCACCCCGCCGCGTCCTCGCCCGCCTCCGCGAGGAACCGCGGATCGTGGGCGGCCTGCGTGGCGATCTTCGGTCCGAGGTGGCCGGCCTTGTTCAGGGCCCTGGCGAACCGCCCCGCGTCCCGCCACCCGCCGCCGTACACCACCGCCCCCGGCCGCTTCGCGGCGATCCGCCCCGCCTCCGCGTCCAGGTCGCGGGCGCCCTCGCGTACGGTCTCCGCCAACACCGTGCGGCCGTTGCCGCGCAGCCCCGCGTCGAGGAAGCGGGTGGTCTGCCGGCCGTACTCGGTGCCGTCGTCCACCAGCGCGACCCTGTCGATCCCGTACGCCCCGAGGTACTCGGCCACCGGCAGCATCTGCATGTCGTTGCGCGGCCGGGCGCACAGGAAGATCCGGTTCAGGTGCCGGATGTCCCCGTCGACCACGCTGAGCAGCGGCAGGGCCGCCTCGTCGTAGGCGACCAGCGCCTCGCGGGCCGCGTCGGTTCCGGTGGCGCCGATGGCCGCCACCAGCAGCGGGTCCTCGGCCAACCGGCGCACCGCCGCCGTCGCCCGCTCCTCCTCGCCCCCGTCGTCGACCGCCGTCAGCCGCAGCGTGAAAGGGGCGTCCCGCCGGGCGTTGTGCTCCGCCACGGCGAGCCGCGCCGCCCGCTCCTGGCCCCTGCCGACCGCCGCCGAGGGGCCGCTCAGATCGGCCTGGAGCCCGATGTGCAGTTCGGGGCGGGCCGCCTTTCCCTCCCCGCCGCCGCGGGCCTCGTCGCCGCCGGAGGAGGCCAGCCAGGCCGCGGTCCCCCCGGCCGCCGCGAGGGCCGCACCTCCGGTGACGTACGCGAGGAAGCGGCGGCGGCCGACCGGGGCCGGGACGGACGTGGTGCTCCCGGCGCCGGTCCCCGGGGCGGTGTCCGGGGCGTCGCCGGACCGGGCGTCGAGGCTGGTCGCGTCGATGCCGGGCAGGGCGAGCAGCCGCGCCGAACGCTCCGCGATCAGATGGGTGACCGGACCGGGCAGCCAGCCGCCGCCCGCCGTGTCCTCGGCGAACGCGGCCCGGACCCGGCCCGCCGCCGGACGGTCCTCGGGGTCCTTGGCCAGGCACGCCTCGACGACCGGGAGGAGACCGGGCGGCAGCGCGCTCAGCTCCGCCGTGTCGTGCACGGTGCGGAACAGCATCGCCTCCACCGGCCCGGTGCCGAACGGCCGCCCCCCGGTCGCCGCGTACACCAGGACGCAGCCCAGCGAGAAGACGTCGCTCGCCGGGCCGATCCGCCTCCCCTGCGCCTGCTCGGGGGAGAGGAAGCCGGGGGAGCCGACGATCACGTCCGTGGCGGTGAGGACGGTGTCGTCCAGCGCCCGCGCGATCCCGAAGTCGATCAGCCGGGGCCCGTCCAGGCCCAGCAGCACGTTGCCCGGCTTCACGTCCCGGTGCACCAGCCCCGCCGCGTGGACGGCCTCCAACGCCTCCGCGAGCATCGAGCCGAGCGCCCGCACCCCGCGTTCCGGCAGCGGGCCCCCGCCGGACACCGCCTCGCTCAGGGCGGGCCCCGGCACGAACTCGGTGGCCAGCCACGGGGCCGGGGCCTCGGTGTCGGCGTCCACCACCGGCACCGCCCACCGGTTGCGGACCTGCCGGGCGATGGCCACCTCCCGCCGGAACCGGGCCCGGAAGGCGGTGTCGTCGGCGTACTCCGCCCGGATCAGCTTGATCGCCACCAGCGCGCCGCCGGGCGAACGGCCCAGCAGCACCACGCCCATGCCCCCGGCGCCGAGGCGGCCGAGGACGCGGTACCCGGCGATCCGGGCCGGGTCGGTGGGACGGAGCGGTTCCATCAGGGATCAGTGCCTCTCGTTCCGGTCCGCGCTCACTTCAGCTCCAGCTCGACGCGGTAGAGCACCTTGGCGCCGCCCTCGGCGGCGATCCGCAGCAGGTCGCTGTTCCGGTAGCCCTTCGCGCCCTTGACCGACACGGCCGTCGTCACCGGGCCGATCCGGGACTTCGACCACACGTAGTCCTGGACCCCGCCCGACTCGGGCCCGGTGTACTTCCCCGCCTCGAACAGCGAGGCGTCCGCGTTGCGCACGTCCTTCTGGTCGAACCGCAGGGACATCAGCCCGCTGAGGCGCTGCCCGCCGCCCAGCTCCTGCCGCGGGCAGCGGAAGCTCTCCTGGACGGTGTCCTCGATCTCCCGTTCGGCCCCCGCCTCGGTCCGGTGCACGGTCACGGTCACCGCTCCCTGCACCCGGCCCTTGCCGTCCCCCGCCGGGATGTCGAGCCGGCGCGTGAAGCTGTCCAGGATCCCCGGGGGCAGCGCGGACCGGGTCCAGACGCACGAGTCCGAGAGCACGGGCCGGCTGCCGCCGCTCTCGTACGGGGTGTGGCGCACCATCCCCGCCGTCCAGTCGTCCTCCCCGAGCGCGGCGCCGCGGGTCAGCTTCCGCGCCTGGGCCGCGTTCTTCGGGATCCGTGCCGGGTCCGGCGTGAAGTCGTAGGCGCCGGGCAGCGCTCCCGGCAGCGTGGACCGCTGCGGATCGGGCTTCCCCGCCGCCCCGGTCTTCCCCCCGCCGGTCACCGGGCCGCCCTGCTCCGCCGATCCGCTCGGCTGCGGACCGGGCCCGTCCTCGTCCTCGGCCGCCGACCCGCCGCAGCCGGCCAGCAGCACCCCCGCCGCCGCGACCGCCACCACGCGTGGCCCCACCAGCATCAGCCTCATCATCGGACCCCCCTGGTCCCACAAGCCCGCGCTCCGTCCGTCGTGGTCCGGGCGTCGGTTGCGACGCGATCCTAGAAGCGGATCGCGCCCCGGTGACGGGAATCCGCTACTCATCCCGGACGCGGAACGGCTCAGCCGACCACGGGGCTCCACCTCTGGCGGCCCGGCGCGCGGGATGGTAGGAGCCGGAGCCGAAGGGGAACGGCAGTGGCCGGAACTCGACTGCGGGGTACGGGCGAGTAGCCGGTTCCGGAGCGGCGGCGGCGGGGCTCCGCCGCCGTCCGGCCGCCCCGGCGGGCCCTCGTGATCGGCGGAAAATTGGTCTGGACCACCTGGGGCGGTGGTGGTTAGCTCGTTCCGGACTCCAGGCCTTCGGGACCGGGTCCGCCCGCTTTCGCCCACGTACGGCCGGAGCCGGCCCGCCCAGGACCGAACTCCGCCCGTCCGCTGCCGAGTCCTGTTGCGTTCTGCTGAGGGGATCCTTCCGTGATCGATATCGTGGCGGTACTCAGGGCCGAGGACGCCGCCCTGGACTTCCTCTCCGTGCTCGGCGGGGAGGAGCACGAGGTCCACGTCCTGTGCGGCGACACCGGCGAGCGCCTGGTGCTCCCCGCCGGCCGGCCGCTCGCCGACCGCCTCGACGCCCTGGCCCCGCTGGTCCGCCCGGTCGACGAGCACGCCGCGTCGCCGGGGACCGAGGCCCTGGCAGCGCTCGTCGAGGCATCGGACGGGGGAGGGGCCGCCCGCCTCTGGACCCACTCGCCCGCCGACACCCGGCGCAGCCGCGGCCGCCTCGGCAGGGACGCCGCCGACGCCGCCGGGGGCCGCCCCGTGCTGCACGCCGTCGGCCACTCCCCGTACCTCCAGTTCCTCAGCGACCTGGACCGGCCCCTGGACCGCACCGAGGCAGCCGCCAAACTCGCCTTCGTCAACCGGCACTGCGGGCACCTGCTCCGCACCGCCTCGGAGGAGCACGTCGTCCGCACCGGCCGGGTCCACGCCACCGAGCGCTTCTTCGCGGCCGGACCCGAGGAGCGCGAGCGGCTGTTCGCACTCCTGGCCAGCCTCGACGATGACGCCGCCGCGGTGGACGACCCCTGGGAGTTCGCCACCTCCGCCTACGAGGCGGAGCGGCTGGACACCACCGTCGCCTGGATCGCCGGGCACTGCCCGCCCGGCAGCGGCCCCCTGGTCGAGGTCGGCGCCTGCGAGGGAGCGCTCACCGCCCGGCTCGTGGACAAGGGGTTCACCGTCCACGCGACCGAACCCAACGCGGCCTTCCGCCGCCGGCTCACCGCCCGCGCGGGGGAGACGGCGCACGTCCACCCGGAGTCCCTGGAGGAGCTGGCCGCCCGCCCCCTCCCCGGTGCGGCCTACCTCCTGATCGAGATGCTCTACTACGGCCAGGACCTCGACCTGCTCGACCGCCTCCCCGCCGGCCTGGTCTTCGTCGCCCTGGAACCCGAGGCGCTCGCCGCAGGGCTGGCCCCCTGGCTGGAGCGGACCCCGCACTGGGAGAAGGCCGACGAGACCCCGCTCGTCGCCCCGGCGCTGGAAACCGTCTGCGGCGGCCGCGCCTACCTGGGCAAACGCGGCTCCATCGGCGTCCTGCTGCGGCGCACCGCCGCCTGACCGGGTACGCGATGTACGACGTCTGCGTCGGCCTCGGCTACCACTGCGAGTCGACCCACCAGCTCCGCCGCGTCACCGGCGCCGAACGGGCCCACTTCTTCGACTGGCTCGACCTCGACCTCGCCGCCGTACGGGAGACCATCGCGGCCGACTTCGCCAACGTCCTCCGCCCCGGCCTGTGCGAACCCTTCAGCGACGGCGCCTGCGTAAGGGACCGGGGCTCGAACATCCGCTTCTTCCACGACTTCCGAGCCCCGGACGGCGCTCCGCTGACCCCGGCCGTCATCGCCGAGCAGTTCGACGCGGTCCGGGCCAAGTTCAGCCACCTCGCCACCCGCTGGCGCGCCCTCACCGCCTCCCGCTCCCGGGTCCTGTACGTCCACCAGGACGCGTTCGACGAGAGCGGCGCCCCGGAGCTGACCGCCCTGCACGCCCTGCTGCGCGCCCGCTACCCGGACCACGCCTTCGATCTGCTGTGGCTGCGCCGGACGCCCCCGCCGGACGCCGCCGCCCTCCCGCCCGGCGTCCTGTGGGGCACGGTCCCCCTCAGCCCGGGGCGCTGGGAGGGCGACGACGCCGCCTGGGACGCCGCCCTGGCCCCCCTGGACGTCCCCCGAGCCTCCGGGGCCGGCCGCCGCCCCTGACGCCGCCGCCCGCTCCCGGCCGACCGCCGCCCCGGACGCCACCGCCCGGCGCCGCCCACCGAAGCCCGCACACCAGCCGCCCGCACCCCTCCGGAGGACCCGTGCCCCCCGCCGTACCCCCGCCCTGGCGCACCGTCGTCGTCTCGCCGCACTTCGACGACGCCGCCCTCTCCCTCGCCGGGCTGCTGCCCACCCTCCCCGGCCCGCTCGCCGTGGTCACCGTCCACGGCGGCCCGCCCGCCGACGGCCTGCCGGTCTCCGGGTGGGACGCCCTCTGCGGCTTCAGCTCCGCCCGGGAGGCGTACGAGGCCCGCCGGTCCGAGGACGCCCGCTCCTGCGCGCTCCTCGGGGCCGAGCAGGTCCTCGTCGGCCACCCCGACGGCCCGTACGTCCGCGAGGGCGACGAACCGACCGGGCTCGACCCCCTGCTGCGCTCACTGGCCCCCGACGCCCTGGTCCTCGTACCGCTCGCCACCAACCAGCCGGACCACGAGGCGGTACGGCTGCGCGCCCAGCGGGTCCTTGCCGAGGCCGGGGCGCCCCAGCCCCTGGTCTACGCCGACCTGCCCTACACCGGACACCTGCCGGGGTGGGGCGCCCCCGGGGCGAGCGCCGCCCTGGCCGCGAGCGAGAAGTGGGGGACCGCCTACCAGCGGCTGAACCGCACCCACCGGCTCACCGTCCGCCACGAGCTGACGCTCACCGACGAGCAGTGGGCGGCCAAGCGCGAGGCCGTCCTGTGCCACGCCTCCCAGCTCGCCGGCCTCGCCCCCGCCCACGGCGCCTTCCTGGACCGGAACGGCCCCCTCCGCACCGAGCTGATCTGGGCCCTGGAGCCCCGGGACGCCTCCTGACCACGGCGCCGGAGAACGCGGGACGCCCCGGGGCGCCCGTGGACCGGGAACGCGCGAGGGCCCGGATGCCGGGGAGCATCCGGGCCCTCGCCCTGTCGTTCTTCGCGTGTCCGCCGCTACGGGAGCTGAGCCGCCCGCGCCTCGCGCCGGTTGTCACGGAACGTGTTCACCCGCCGCGCGGTGGCGAAGAGCGGGATCACCGCGCCGAGCACCACCTGGAGCGCGCAGCCCGTCTGGAGCAGCAGCTGCCCGCCCGGCGCGTCGAACGCCCACGCGGCCAGCAGCCCCATCGCGCCCACGATCCAGCTGAGCATCGCCACCGCGAGGATGCCCCGCGGCTTGGGGTACTCCACCCGGCTCACCATCAGCCACGCCACCCCGACGATCGCGAGCAGCGTCGGGACGAAGGGCAGCTCCAAGAGCACGATCGAGACGACCGTCAGCGCTCCGAAGGGGCTCGGCATCCCCTGGAACATGCCGTCCTTCAACGTCACGCAGGAGAATCTGGCCAGCCTGAGCACCACCGCCAGCAGCACCACGATCGCCGCCAGCGCCGACACCCTCTGGTGGGCGTCGTCGGCGACCATGCCGTACACGAGCACGAAGTAGGCCGGCGCGAGCCCGAAGCTGATGAGGTCCGAGAGGTTGTCCAGCTCGGCGCCCATCGGGGAGGAGCGCAGCTTGCGCGCCACGAGCCCGTCGAACAGGTCGAAGATCGCGGCCATCAGCATGAGGATCACCGCGGTGGCGGCCGAGTGCCGGGCCATGCCCGTCTCGTCGCTGCCCGTGAGGTGCGGGATCAGGATGCCGGTGGTGGTGAAGTACACCGCCATGAAACCGCACGTCGCGTTACCGAGCGTGAGCGTGTCCGCTATCGACAGCCGCATCGACAGCGGCATGTCCTCCGTGCCGTCGGCGTCGTTCTCCTCGTCGGCCTCCGGCACCCAGCCGGCCTTGGTATCAGGATCAATCACGGTCAATTCGAGTCACCCCCGCGGTGGTGGCCTGGCCGACCTCGACCGCGACATCGATCCCCTCCGGGAGATAGATGTCCACGCGCGAGCCGAAGCGGATCAGGCCGATGCGCTCGCCCTGCTCCACCTTCGTGCCCTGGGGGAGGTACGGCACGATCCGACGGGCGACCGCTCCGGCGATCTGCACCATCTCGATGTCGCCCAGCTCGGTGTCGAAGTGCCAGACGACCCGCTCGTTGTTCTCGCTCTCCTTGTTGAACGCCGGAACGAACCCGCCCGGGATGTGCTCGACCGACGTCACGGTGCCCGCGAGCGGGGCGCGGTTGACGTGGACGTTGAGCGGGCTCATGAAGATCGCGACGCGGGTGCGCCCGTCCTTCCACGGCATGATGCTCTGCACCACGCCGTCGGCCGGGGAGATGACCCGGCCCTCGGAGATCTCGCGCTCGGGGTCACGGAAGAACCACAGCATGCCCGCCGCGAGCGCGGTGGTGGGCACAGCCGCAGCCGCCCAGCGCCCCGACGTGCGGGCGCGGGCCAGGCTGAGGGCTGCGGTGGCGACGGTCGGCAGGAGCCACGGAGATGCTCCGCGGGCGATGCGGACCCCGCCGCGGGATGCGGAGGAAGTGCTGTCGGGCATGGATGACCTTCGTAGCGGATGATGCCGCGCTGGCAACGGGGGACGGCGGCTTTCCGAAGATGCTATCGGTTGCCGGGCGCAACTGGGCAAGCCAGCAGCCGAGTCGGACTGTCGAACGCCGCCCGTCGAGGGTGACCCGGTGTGATGTTCTTCGCCACCAAATCACCCCAGAACGGACAATCAGCCCTGGAATCGGTACTCCTCCAAGAGGCGCCGGCCAATGATCATTTTCTGGATCTCGGCGGTACCTTCACCGATCAGCAGCATCGGCGCCTCGCGGTAGAGGCGCTCGATCTCGTACTCCTTGGAGAAGCCGTAACCGCCGTGGATGCGGAAGGCGTCCTCGACGACTTCCTTGCAGTACTCGGAGGCGAGGTACTTCGCCATCCCTGCCTCCAGGTCGTTACGTTCCCCGGAGTCCTTTTTGCGGGCCGCATTCACCATCATGGCATGGGCGGCTTCGACCTTGGTGGCCATTTCGGCCAGTTTGAACTGGATCGCCTGGTGCTGGGCGATCGGCTTGCCGAAGGTGTGGCGCTGCTGCGCGTACGAAACGCCCAGTTCGAATGCACGCTGTGCGACACCGCAGCCACGTGCCGCGACATTCACCCGGCCGACCTCGACGCCGTCCATCATCTGGTAAAAACCCCGGCCCGTCGTGCCGCCGAGAACACGATTGGCCGGAATGCGCAGGTCGTCCATGATGAGCTCGGTCGTGTCGACCCCCTTGTAGCCCATCTTGTCGATCTTCCCGGGAATGGTCAGGCCGGGCCGGACCTCTCCGAAGCCGGCCTCCTTCTCCACCAGGAAGGTCGTCATCGACTTGTGCGGCGCGGTCCCCTCGGGGTGGCCTTCGTCACTCCGGGCCAGTACGGCCACCAGCGTCGAGGTGCCGCCGTTGGTCAGCCACATCTTCTGGCCGTTGAGAACGTACTCGTCGCCGTCCCTCACCCCCTTCGACGAGATCGCCGAGACGTCCGAGCCGAGCGCCGGCTCGGACATCGAGAAGGCCCCGCGCACCTCGCCCAGCGCCATCCGCGGCAGGAAGGCGTCCTTCTGCTCCTGGGTGCCGTGCTGCTTGAGCATGTAGGCCACGATGAAGTGCGTGTTGATGATGCCCGACACGCTCATCCAGCCGCGTGCGATCTCCTCCACGCACAGCGCGTAGGTGAGCAGCGACTCGCCCAGGCCCCCGTACTCCTCGGGGATCATCAGCCCGAACAGGCCGAGCTCCTTCAGTCCCTCCACGATCTCCGTGGGGTACTCGTCCCGGTGCTCCAGCCGGGTCGCGACCGGAATGATCTCCTTGTCGACGAAATCCCGGACCGTGGCGAGGATCTCCCGCTGTACGTCGTTCAGACCGGCGGTCTGGGCGAGTCGCGTCATGGCTGCTTCTCCTGTGGCTTCACGCGGACGGCCGCACGGCCGCGCACGGTTAGTTGGACGGCGTGGGGCGGCCGGGCTGCTCGCCGCCCCGCTCCTTGATGTACGTCTCGGTGGGGACCATCACCTTGCGCCGGAAGACGCAGACCACGGTGCCGTCCTGCTTGTAGCCGCGGGTCTCCACGTACACGATCCCGCGGTCGCTCTTCGACTTCGACGGCGTCTTGTCCAGCACGGTCGTCTCGCCGTAGATCGTGTCGCCGTGGAAGGTCGGCGCGATGTGCTTCAGCGATTCGACCTCCAGGTTGGCGATGGCCTTTCCGGAGACGTCCGGCACCGACATGCCGAGCAGCAGCGAATAGACGTAGTTGCCGACGACGACGTTCTTCCCGAAATCGGTCGTCTTCTCCGCGTAATTGCTGTCCATGTGCAACGGGTGGTGGTTCATGGTCAGCAGGCAGAAGAGGTGGTCGTCGTACTCCGTGACCGTCTTTCCGGGCCAGTGCTTGTAGACCGCCCCGACCTCGAACTCCTCATACGTGCGTCCGAACTGCATGATCAGGCCTCCGGGGCTTCGAACTTGGACGTGCGCTGCATTCCGGCGGCCCGGCCCTTGCCCGCGATGACCAGGGCCATCTTGCGGCTGGCCTCGTCGATCATCTCGTCGCCGAGCATCGCGGAGCCCTTCTTGCCGCCCTCCTCGGAGGTGCACCAGTCGTAGGCGTCGAGGATCAGCTCGGCGTGGTCGTAGTCCTCCTGCGAGGGCGAGAACACCTCGTTGGCCGCGTCGACCTGGCCGGGGTGCAGCACCCACTTGCCGTCGAAACCGAGGGCGGCGGCACGGCCCGCCACCTCGCGGTAGGCGTCCACGTCGCGGATCTGGAGGAACGGGCCGTCGATCGCCTGGAGGTCGTGGGCGCGGGCGGCCATCAGGATGCGCATCAGGATGTAGTGGTAGGCGTCCGCCGGGTAACCGGGCGGCTGCTGGCCGACGACCAGGGTCTTCATGTTGATGGAGGCCATGAAGTCGGCCGGGCCGAAGATCAGCGTCTCCAGCCGGGGCGAGGCCGCGGCGATGTCGTCGATGTTCACCAGGCCCTTGGCGTTCTCGATCTGCGCCTCGATGCCGATCTTCCCGACCTCGAAGCCCATCGTCTTCTCGATCTGGGTCAGCAGCAGGTCCAGCGCCACGACCTGCTGGGCGTCCTGGACCTTCGGCAGCATGATGCAGTCGAGGTTCGGCCCCGCGCCCTCGACGACCGTGACGACGTCCCGGTACGTCCAGTGCGTGGTCCAGTCGTTGACCCGCACGACCCGGGTCTTGCCGCTCCAGTCGCCGTTGTTGAGCGCGTCCACGATGTGGTGGCGCGCGCCCTCCTTGGCGAGCGGGGCGCAGGCGTCCTCCAGGTCCAGGAAGACCTGGTCGGCCGGGAGCCCCTGGGCCTTCTCCAGGAAGCGCGGGTTGGAGCCCGGCACGGCCAGACACGAACGGCGCGGGCGCAGCCGGTTGACCGGGGAGTGCGCGGCGGAGCCGCTCCCTGCCGGGGCGGTGGCGGGCGACGGGTGGGCGGGCGTGGTCATGCGGGGACCTCCAGAGGGTCGAGCTTGTTCGCTTTCCGGATCTCGTCGACGATACGGCCGATGATCTCGGTGATGCCGAAGTCCTTCGGGGTGAAGACGGCGGCCACACCGGCTTCGACGAGCGAGGCGGCGTCGGCCGGCGGGATGATGCCGCCCGCGATCACCGGGATGTCCGCGGCCCCGGCCTCGCGCAGCCGGCGCAGCACGTCGGGCACCAGCTCCGCGTGCGAGCCGGACAGGATGGACAGCCCCACGCAGTGCACGTCCTCGGCGAGCGCCGCGTCGGTGATCTGCTCGGGGGTCAGCCGGATGCCCTGGTAGACCACCTCGAACCCGGCGTCCCTGGCCCGTACGGCGATCTGCTCGGCCCCGTTGGAGTGCCCGTCCAGGCCGGGCTTGCCCACCAGCAGGCGCAGCCGTCCCACGCCGAGGTCGGCCGCGGTCCGGGCGGCCTTCTCGCGGACCAGGGCGAGGGTGCTGCCCGGCTCGGCGGTGACCGCGACCGGGGCCGAGGACACCCCGGTGGGGGCGCGGAACTCGCCGAAGACGTCCCGCAGCGCCCAGGACCACTCGCCGGTGGTGACGCCCGCGCGGGCGCACTCGACGGTGGCCTCCATCATGTTCTCGGTGCCCGCCGCCGCCTTCTTCAGCGCGGCCAGCGCCTCCGAGGCGCGCGCCTCGTCGCGGTTGTCGCGCCACTCGTGCAGCGCGGCGACGACCCGGGCCTCGTTCTCGGGGTCGACCGTCATGATCGCGCCGTCGAGATCGGCGGTGAGCGGGCTGGGCTCGGTGGACTCGTAGACGTTGACGCCGACGATCTTCTCCTCGCCGGTCTCGATCCGGGCCCGCCGGGCCGCGTGCGAGGCGACCAGTTCGGACTTGAGGTAGCCGGACTCGACGGCCGCCATCGCGCCGCCCATCTGCTGGATGCGGTCCATCTCCGCCAGCGACTCCTCGACCAGGGCCTCCACCTTGGCCTCGATGACGTGGGAACCGGCGAAGATGTCCTCGTACTCCAGCAGATCGCTCTCGTGGGCCAGCACCTGCTGGATGCGGAGCGACCACTGCTGGTCCCAGGGCCGGGGCAGCCCCAGCGCCTCGTTCCAGGCCGGCAGCTGCACCGCGCGGGCGCGGGCGTCCTTGGAGAGGGTGACGGCCAGCATCTCCAGGACGATGCGCTGGACGTTGTTCTCCGGCTGTGCCTCGGTCAGGCCGAGGGAGTTGACCTGGACGCCGTAGCGGAAGCGGCGCTGCTTGGCGTTCGTGATGCCGTACCGCTCCCGGGTGACGCGGTCCCAGATGCGGCCGAAGGCGCGCATCTTGCACATCTCCTCGATGAAGCGGACGCCCGCGTTCACGAAGAAGGAGATGCGGGCGACCACGTCGCCGAACTTCTCCTCGGGCACCTGGCCCGAGGAGCGGACCGCGTCGAGCACCGCGACGGCGGTCGACATGGCGTACGCGATCTCCTGGACGGGGGTGGCGCCCGCCTCCTGGAGGTGGTAGCTGCAGATGTTGATCGGGTTCCACTTGGGGATGCGGTTGACCGTGTACGTGATCATGTCCGTGGTCAGCCGCAGCGAGGGGGCCGGCGGGAAGACGTGCGTCCCGCGCGAGAGGTACTCCTTCACGATGTCGTTCTGGGTGGTCCCCTGGAGCTTGGCCGGGTCGGCCCCCTGCTCCTCCGCCACCACCTGGTAGAGCGCCAGCAGCCACATGGCGGTCGCGTTGATCGTCATCGAGGTGTTCATCTGCTCCAGGGGGATGTCCTGGAACAGCCGCCGCATGTCACCGAGGTGCGAGACGGGAACACCGACGCGGCCCACCTCGCCGCGGGCGAGGATGTGGTCCGGGTCGTATCCGGTCTGCGTCGGCAGATCGAAGGCGACCGAGAGACCCGTCTGGCCCTTGGCGAGGTTGCGGCGGTACAGCTCGTTGGACGCCTCGGCGGTGGAGTGGCCGGCGTACGTCCGCATGAGCCAGGGCCGGTCCTTCTGGCGCTCGTTCATCGCAGAACCTCAGACGTTGCGGAAGCGGTTGATGGCGTCGATGTGCTGCTCGCGCATTTCCTGGTCGCGGACGCCCAGGCCCTCGCGGGGGGCCAGCGCGAGGACGCCGACCTTGCCCTGGTGCAGGTTGCGGTGGACGTCGTACGCCGCCTGGCCGGTGTCCTCCAGCGCGTACGTCTTGGAGAGCGTCGGGTGGATCTTGCCCTTGGCGATGAGGCGGTTGGCCTCCCACGCCTCGCGGTAGTTGGCGAAGTGGGAGCCGATGATGCGCTTGAGGGACATCCACAGGTAGCGGTTGTCGTACTCGTGCATGTAGCCGGAGGTGGAGGCGCAGGTGGTGATGGTGCCGCCCTTGCGGGTGACGTAGACCGAGGCGCCGAAGGTCTCGCGGCCCGGGTGCTCGAAGACGATGTCGATGTCCTCGCCGCCGGTGAACTCGCGGATGCGCTTGCCGAAGCGCTTCCACTCCTTGGGGTCCTGGGTGCGCTCGTCCTTCCAGAACCTGTAGCCCTCGGCGTTGCGGTCGATGACCGCCTCCGCGCCCATGGCGCGGCAGATGTCGGCCTTCTCGGGGCTGGAGACGACACAGATCGGGTTGGCGCCGCCGGCCAGCGCGAACTGGGTGGCGTAGGAGCCGAGTCCGCCGCTGGCGCCCCAGATCAGCACGTTGTCGCCCTGCTTCATGCCCGCGCCGTTGCGCGAGACGAGCTGGCGGTAGGCGGTCGAGTTGACCAGGCCGGGGGCGGCGGCCTCCTCCCAGCTGAGGTGCTTCGGCTTGGGCATCAGCTGGTTGGACTTGACGAGCGCGATCTCGGCGAGGCCGCCGAAGTTCGTCTCGAACCCCCAGATCCGCTGCTCGGGGTCGAGCATCGTGTCGTTGTGGCCGTCCGAGGACTCCAGCTCGACCGAGAGGCAGTGCGCGACGACCTCGTCGCCCGGGTTCCACGCGTTCACGCCGGGGCCGGTGCGCAGGACGACGCCCGCCAGGTCGGAGCCGATGATGTGGTATGGCAGGTCGTGGCGCTTGGTCAGCTCGCTGAGCTTCCCGTACCGCTCCAGGAAGTTGAAGGTCGAGACCGGCTCGAAGATCGAGGTCCAGACGGAGTTGTAGTTCACCGAACTGGCCATGACGGCGACGAGGGCCTCGCCGGGGCCGAGTTCGGGGACCGGGACGTCGTCCAGGTGGATCGACTTGCGGGGGTCCTTGTCCCGGGACTCCAGCCCCGCGAACATCTCCGCCTCGTCCTTGTGCACGGTGATGGCGCGGTAGGACTCGGGAAGGGACAGGGCCGCGAAGTCCGCGGCGGTGCTGTCCTGCGACTGGATCGCGTCCAGGATTTCCTTCACGGTGTTGCCTCCGATGATGCGCGTCGAGGGAACGCTTGAGGGGCCCCTGTGCTGGCAGGGGGGTGCTGTGTGGAGGTGTTGCCGTCGGTTCGGCGGGTGGAGCTCGGCTTTGCCCGGTGGAGCAGAAGGGTGCCTGTGACGCAGGCGTCCGGGCGCGCAGCACGGTGGTTGCGGGGACAGCCGGCGTACGTGTGAGGTCTCAGCACGCCGGCCGCCCGGACACGTTCAACGTATGGCACTCCGTGACACCTGACAAGGCACCCAGTGCCAACAATTTCTCTCACTTGTCATCTCGTAGGCACGCATGAGCAACACGATGGGCGTTACGAGGCGTTCTGTCCTGTCGGCGTGCGGTCACCGCCCCGGCCGGTACACATACGGCGTCGTCGTGGCGAGCACCGTGAAGCCGAGCCGGGCCAGGATCGGGGCCGACATGGCGCTCGCGTCGACCTGGAGGAAGCGGTAACCCCGCTCGGCGGCGATTCGCGCCCGGTGCGCGATCAGGGCCCGGTAGAGGCCCCTGCCCCGCCACCCGGGAACCGTCCCGCCGCCCCAGAGCCCGCAGAAGCCCGTGCCGGGGTACAGCTCCATCCGGGCCGAGCTGACCGGCTCCCCGCCCGCCAGGGCCACCAGCGCGACGACCTCGTCCGGGGCCCGCTCCAGCCGCGTCAGCACCTGGTGGCGCAGCCGTCCGGCGTCCGTGCCGAAGGCCCGCTCATGGGCCAGGGCCATCAGATCGACCCCGGCCGCGTCGGTCACCGGGCGCAGCTCGACCCCCTCGGGCACCTCCGCCCCCGGCAGCGCGGCCGGCGCCCCGACGGGGGCGACGAGCAGGGTCTCGGGGGGCTCGGCCTCGAAACCGGCCGCCCGCAGCCGCTCGCCCAGGTCGGCCGGCCCGTCGTGGGAGTAGAGCTTCCACTCGAACTCCTCGTGGCCGAGCCCTCCCCAGTACGCGACCTGGGCCGCGATCGCCGCGTCGGCCCCCGCCGCGTCCAGGCCCGGCTCGGACCAGACCACCCCGTTCCAGTCGTGCGGCCCGCCCACCTGGCGGACCACGGGCCCGGCGCGCTCGACGCGTACGCCGGGCCCGTCCGGACGGGCGTGCTCCCGCAGCTCGCGGTCGAACAGTTCACGGATCTCGGTAGGTCGCATCCGCGCACCTCAGCACGGCGGCGGCCGACGGACCAGCGGATTTCGGCCGACGCCGCGCCGGACGCCCCCGCCGGGCGCGTCGAAAGCGCCGCACGGGGCACACGGTCCGACAGGAAGTGATCTTGAAGCGACGAGAGGGCAGGGGTGGGGCAGCGATGGCGATACCGAGCCGCCGCAGACGGGGCGACCGGCGGGGGCGCGGCTCCTTCGACCTCCGGCGCACCTCCTTCGGCTTCGCCCTGATCGCCTTGGTCGTCGCGGGCGGCGGGCTGGCGCTGCGCGCGGCCTGGGAGAGTGCCGTCCGCCACCCCGTCGTCGCCGTGCTCGTACTCCTCCCGCTGCTGACCGCGGCCGTCCTGGTGCCGCGCCGCCGCCGCCGTGCCCGGCGGATCGCGGAGGCCGTCACCGAGACCGCCTACGACATCGTCGAAGAGGGCCTCGCGGAGCTGGACGCCGCCGGGGCGGACCGCGCCGAGGCCCGTCCCGCGCCCCCGGAACCGGCCGGACCGCCCGTCGACTACGCCCGGCTCGACCCCTACGCCTTCGAGGAGGCCGTCGCCGAACTCTGCCGCCGCGACGGCTGCGCCGACGCCGAAGTGGTGGGCGGCGCGGGCGACCTGGGCGCCGATGTGCTGGGCACCACCCCGGACGGCCGCCGCCTCGTCGTCCAGTGCAAGCGCTACGGACCGGAGAACCGCGCCGGCTCGCAGGAGCTCCAGCGCTTCGGCGGCACCTGCTACGCCGTGCACGCGGCGGACGTCGCGCTCGTCGTCTCCACCGGCGGCTTCACCGACCCCGCCCTCGACTACGCGGAGCAGTGCGCCATCCTCTGCTACGGCCCCGAGGAGCTGGCCGCCTGGAGCGAGGGCTCCGCGCCCCCGCCCTGGGAGGCGGTGGCCCCCGTCGAGCGGCGGGAGGCCGAGGTCAGCGGTCCTTGAGCGCCTGCTGGATGGTCCTCATGACCTCGTCCAGCGGGGCGTCGGTCCGCGCCACCGCCACGAGCACCTCGCCGTCCGCGGCCACCGACGCGGCCGGCCGCTCCGGCTCGTTCCCCGCGGTGCGGCCCGCCCCGATACCGGTGCCGAAGGTGTCGCGGACGATGGCGAAGGCGCGGTCGAGCTGCGCCTCCACATCGCCCTGCCCGCCCGCCCGCAGCCAGCGGCGCAGCACGTGGTTGTGCGCGGTGACCACGGCGGACGCGGCGACCTCCGCGAGCAGCGGGTCGTCGTTGCCCACATGGTGGTCGCGCTCGTCGAAGTGGCCCAGGAGATAGCGGGTGAACAGCCGCTCGTAGCGGGCCACCGACGCGATCTCGGCCTCCCGGAGGGTCGGTACCTCACGGGTCAGTTTGTACCGGGCCACGGAGACGGCGGGCTTGGCCGCGTACATCTTCATGACTTCCTTGATGCCCCGGCAGACGGTGTCCAGCGGATGCTCGTGCGCGGGGGCGGCGTTGAGGACCGCCTCGGCCCTGACGAGGGTGTCGTCGTGGTCCGGGAAGATGGCCTCTTCCTTGGAACGGAAGTGCCGGAAGAAGGTCCTGCGGGCGACGCCCGCGGCGCCCGCGATCTCGTCGACGGTGGTCGCCTCGTACCCCTTCGTGGCGAAGAGCTCCATCGCGGCGGCGGCCAGTTCACGGCGCATCTTGAGCCGTTGGACGGCCGCCCGCGTCCCCGCGGTGGTCTCCGGGGCGTCGGTCGCGGCGGTGGCACGGGGTGACTTGGCGGGCTGGGACATGGCATGAACGTAACCCATCGGTGCAGGAGAGCGCGCCTGCGGGGGCGGGCCGCCGGAGGGCCCCAGCAGCCCGCCCCACCCGGCTCCCGGCTCAGCGACGGGCATATTCGCGGAAGCCGCGCCCCGTCTTGCGACCGAGGCAGCCCGCCGCGACCAGGTGCTCCAGCAGGGGCGCGGGCGCCAGGCCCGGGTCGCGGAACTCCTGGTGCAGCACCTTCTCGATGGCCAGCGAGACGTCCAGGCCGACCACGTCGAGCAGTTCGAACGGGCCCATCGGGTACCCGCCGCCCAGCTTCATCGCCGCGTCGATGTCGTCCAGCGAGGCGTAGTGCTGCTCCACCATCTTGATCGCGTTGTTGAGGTACGGGAACAGCAGCGCGTTCACGATGAACCCGGCCCGGTCCCCGCAGTCCACCGGGTGCTTGCGGATCTTCGCGCAGACCGCGCGGACCGTGGCGTGCACGTCGTCGGCGGTCAGGACCGTACGGACCACCTCGACCAGCTTCATCGCCGGGGCCGGGTTGAAGAAGTGCATCCCGACGACGTCCTCGGGACGGGCCGTGGCCCGCGCGACGGCGACGACCGGCAGCGAGGAGGTGGTGGTGGCGAGCACTGCGCCCGGCCGGCAGACCTTGTCCAGCGCGGCGAACAGCTGCCGCTTGACCTCCAGGTCCTCCGCGACCGCCTCCACGGCGAGATCGACCTCCGCGAACGCGTCCAGCGAACCGGCCGCCGTGATCCGGCCCAGCGTCTCGTCCCGGGCCTCGGCGGTCAGCCGCCCCTTGGCCACCGACCGCTCCAGCGACTTCGCGATCCGCCCCTTGGCGAGATCCGCCTTCTCCTGGCTCCGGGCCGCCAGCACCACGCCGTACCCGGCCTTCGCGAAGACCTCCGCGATGCCCGACGCCATGGTGCCGGAGCCCGCGACGCCCACCGACGCCACCGCGCGCCCCGCGCCCGCCTCCGCCTCGGCCGCCGGGGTCAGCGCGTCCGGCACCACGTCCTGGCCGCCCGGCGCGTCGTACGTGTAGAAGCCGCGCCCGGCCTTCCGCCCGGTCAGACCGGCGCTGCTGAGCTGGCCGAGGACGGGGGCCGGGGCGTGCAGCCGGTCGTGGGACTCGGCGTACATGGCCTCCAGGACCGTGCGGGCGGTGTCGATCCCGATCAGGTCGAGCAGGGCGAGGGGGCCCATGGGCAGCCCGCAGCCCAGCTTCATCGCCGCGTCGATGTCCTCCCGGGAGGCGTAGTTCGCCTCGTACATCGCGGCGGCCTGGTTGAGGTAGCCGAAGAGCAGCCCGTCCGCGACGAACCCGGGCCGGTCGCCGACCGCGACCGGCTCCTTGCCCAGCTCCCGGGCGAGCGCGGTGACGGCCTCGACGGCGGGCGGCGCGGTCAGCACCGAGGAGACCACCTCCACCAGCTTCATCGCGGGCGCCGGGTTGAAGAAGTGCAGGCCGAGCACGCGCTCGGGATGCTGCGACTCGGCGGCCAGCCGGGTCACGGAGAGGGCGTTGGTGCCGGTGGCCAGGATCGCGGTGGGGGAGACGATCGCGTCGAGCTCCCGGAACACCTGCTGCTTGATCTCGTACGTTTCGGGCACCACCTCGATGACCAGTTCGGCGCCGGCGGCGGCCCGGAGGGTGTCCGACGTACGGAACCGGGCGAGCACGGCGGTCCGCTCCTGCTCGGTGATCCTCCCGCGGGTTACGGCGCGCGCGGTGGACGCTTCGAGGGAGGCGACGGCTCCGCGTGCGGCCGTCTCGCTGATGTCGATGCCGATGACCTCGCGGCCCGCGCGGGCCAGGACCTCGGCGATGCCGGCGCCCATGGTGCCGAGGCCGACGACGGCGATGGTGGAGAGAGGGGTGTCCATCACGGGACTCCAGGGTGAGTGACGACTGGGGGAGCACGGCGCGCGCGGCGATGAGGGAGCGGCGCGTGGCGTACGGAGCTGCGTGTCGTGGAGCACGGCGCGCGTGGCGTACGGAAGCTGCGTGTCGCGTGGAGCACGGGGCCGAGGCGCGAAGAGCGCGCGCCCGGCCGTGAGGGGTGACGGACTCTGTCCCGGAGTCGCGTCGCACAGGGAGCCGAACCGACAAGCACTCCGGGTGGCTGCGTCACCAGGCCACCGGAGCCTGCGGGGAGTGTGCCCCGCTCAGATGAGATTAACCGGCGGGTAACGAGCGCGCCACCCCTGGATTCGTGTGCCCTGGGCCACACCGCCTCCGCGAACCCGCCCCGTACGGAGCGTGTCCGTCGATACGCTGAGCGTCATGGATGAGGAGTTCCGTTCACTCATGGACCGGCTGGAACCCGAGGCGGCGGGATCCCCGGCGTACCCCCGGCTCGTCGCCGCCGACGACCCGGAAGAGCTGGCCCGGGTCCTGGTGGAGCCGCGCCAACCCCTGTGGGCCCGCGAGATAGCCGCCTTCCGGCTCGGCTGCGGGGGCGACCGGAGGGCCTTCGAAACGCTGGTGCTCCTGCTCAACCACCGCGACCCCGAACGCTGCGTCTCCGCCGCCCACGCCCTGTACCTCCTGGGCGACCCGCGTACCCCGCGTGCCGCCGCCGCCCTCGCCACCAACGCCCTGCGCACCGCCTACGCCCTGCACCCGGTGCGGCTGCTGACCGACCTGCGCGCCCCGGAGTCGGTCCCCGCCCTCGTCGAGACCCTGAGCCGGCTGCTGGCCCCCGGCGAACCCCACTGGCGCGTCGCCCTCGCCTGCGTGGAGGGGCTCGGCCGGCTCGCCGACGAACAGGCCCGCCCGGTCCTCACGGCGGCCCTCCCGCACCCCCGCATCGGCGCGGCGGCCGCGGCGGCGCTCAGCCGGCTGCCGGGTGCGTGAGCGGGACCGTCGCGCCCGCGCCCCTCGGCGGAACGCGCTCGCGCCCCCTGCGCACCGGACCGCCCCCGCGCCCGGGGAGGCGACCGGGGGCGGGGGCGGTCGGCCGGGTCAGCGGCGGAAGCCGAGCAGGCCGTGCAGCCGGCTGCCCTCGCTGTTGTCCACCGACTGGGCGGCCGCCTTCTCGGCGGGCAGCGGCTTCGGCTCCGGCAGGGCGGCGCAGACCGCGTCCGCCCCGCCCCGGCCGCGCGGGACCGTGCCGTCGGCCAGATAGGCCGTCAGGTGCGCGTCCAGACAGTCGTTGCCGCTCAGCGTGATGCCGTGGTTGCCGCCGCCCTCCTCCACGACGAGGCGGGAACCCTTCAGCTTGCGGTGCATGCTGAGCGCGCCGCCGTACGGGGTCGCCGCGTCGTCGGTGGCCTGGAGGATGAGCGCCGGGGGCAGTTGCCGGTTGTTCACCGGCATCGGGCGCAGCGGAGGCACCGGCCAGTCCGCGCACGGCGCGTTGTACCAGGTGTTGTTCCAGGTCATGAACGGCGCCTTCTCGTGGATGCGCCGGCTGTCGTTGCGCCAGGTGCTCCAGTGCTCGGGCCAGCCGGCGTCGCGGCACTGGACGGCGGTGTAGACCGAGTAGCCGTTGTCGTCGCCGGCGTCGACCGCGCCGAAGTTCTCGTACACCTCGACCAGCGCTTCGGCGTCCCGGTTCTTCGCGTACGCGGCGAACGCCTCGGCGAGGTAGGGCCAGTAGCCGTTGTAGTACCCGCCGGGCAGGAAGGTGTCCTCCAGCTCGCTCGCGCCGACCGTGCCGCCCGCGGGTTTCCGCGCCACGTCCGCCCGCATGCGGTACCAGGCGGCCTCGACCCGGGCCGGGTCGGCGCCCAGGCCGTACGCGGCGTCGTTCTTCGCCACCCAGGCGGCGAACGCCTTGTGCCGGACGTCGAAGGCGTAGTCCTGGCCCAGGTTGCCCTCGTACCAGACGTCGTCCGGGTCGACGACCGAGTCCAGGACCAGGCGGCGCACCCGGTCCGGGTGCAGCTTGGCGTAGACCGCGCCGAGGTAGGTGCCGTAGGAGTAGCCGAAGTAGTTGATCTGCCGGGAGCCCAGCGCCCGGCGGATCACCTCCAGGTCCTTGGCCGCGCTGACGGTGTCCATGTACGGCAGCACGTCGCCGTGCTTCTCGCCGCAGGCGCGGGCGAACGACTCCGCCCGGTCGCGGTTGACCCGCTCCGCGCGGTAGGAGGCGGGCACCGTGTCCGGGCGCACCGGGTCGAAGTGGCCGGGCACGCAGTTCAGCGCCGGGGTGCTCTTGCCGACCCCGCGCGGGTCGAAACCGATCACGTCGTACTGCGCCGCCACCTTCTTCGGCAGCGAGGAGGCCACGAACCCGGCCATCGACAGACCGCTGCCGCCCGGGCCGCCCGGGTTGACCAGCAGCGGACCCTGGAAGGTCTTCGCGGTGTGCGGGACACGGGAGAGGGCGAGCGTGATCTGACGGCCCGTGGGACGACGGTGGTCCAGCGGGGCGCGCACCTTCGCGCACTGGAGCGTGGGGTAGCTCTCGGTGGGGCAGTCGGTCCACTTCGGCCGCGGGTCGGGTGGCGCGCTCGCGGCGGTGGCGGCGGCCGGCCCGGGCGCGGCGGTCAGCAGACCGGCGACGGTCGCGCCGACGGCGACCAGAATTCCTGCACGTTTCGTCATGGGGCCTCCCGGAGTGGCGGGACGCGGCGCCGGATCACCGGTCCCCGCCGCATGCTCCCCGACTCGCGCGGCGGAAGGGCCCCTTCCGCGCGATTCGGCCCGTGCGGTCACGCCATCGGCGCATGCGGCCGGTCCGGCCCGCGGCCGCCCCGGGGCTCTCCCGCCGCCCTCGGAGCAGGGTCAGCCGGTGCGGGCGGTCTGCGGGGCGGCCTCCGGGAGGGGCGGGACCGGAGCGGCGCGGCGGGACTCGCCGCGGTGGGCCGGGCCGATCCCGTACGCGTCCGCCAGCTCATGCACCTGCCGGGTGACCCGGCGCTGGTACCAGGTGGGGGCGTACGCCCCGTCCCCGTACATCCGCTCGTAGCGCTCCACCAGGTGCGGATGGCGCTGCCCCAGCCAGTGCAGGTACCACTCCCGGGCGCCGGGGCGCAGATGCAGCACCAGCGGGGTCACCGAGGTCGCCCCCGCGGCCGCGACGGCCGCCACGGTGGCGCGCAACTGCTCCGGGCGGTCGCCGAGGAAGGGGATGACCGGGGCCATCAGGACCGAGCAGCCGACACCGGCGTCGGTGAGGGCGCGCACCGCGTCCAGCCGGCGATCGGGGGAGGGGGCGCCCGGTTCGAGCGTGCGCCACAGCTCCCGGTCGCTGAAGCCCACGGAGACCGAGACGCCGACCTCGGCGCTCTCGGCGGCCCGTCGCAGCAGCTCCAGGTCCCGCAGGATCAACGTGCCCTTGGTGAGGATCGAGAACGGGTTCGCACGGTCGCGCAGGGCGGAGATGACGCCCGGCATGAGCCGGTACCGGCTCTCCGCCCGCTGGTAGCAGTCGACGTTCGTCCCGATGGCGACGTGCTCCCCCCGCCAGTGCCGCGACCCCAGTTCGCGCCGGAGCAGCTCGGCGGCGTTGGTCTTGACGACGATCTGCGAGTCGAACCCGAGGCCGGTGTCCAGGTCCAGACGGCTGTGGGCCTTGCGGGCGAAGCAGTACACGCAGGCGTGGGTGCAGCCCCGGTAGGGGTTCACCGTCCATTCGAACGGCATCCGCGAGGCCCCGGGCACCCGGTTCAGGATCGAACGGGCCCGGATCTCGTGGAAGGTGACGCCCCGGAACTCGGGGGCGTCGAACGTGCGCGTGGTCACCGCGTCCGCGGCGAAGAGCGCGCTGTTGCCGGGCGTCGGGTTCTTCTCGACCGGATGGTCCCAGCGCATGGACGCCTCCTCGGTAGCACTCCTCGCAGAATAGAACACTTGTTCCCGTGATCGTGCGAGGCGGGGCCGCGCTCCCTCCGACCGCGTTGGTGCGGCTAGCGTGTGGCTTCCCGACGAACCGCGACGCGACCGGGAGGTCCCGCCCATGGCCGGCAAGTTCACCGAGCTCGCGATCGACTGCGCCGACCCCGCCCGGCTCGCCCGCTTCTGGTGCGCGGTCCTCGACTACGAGGTGCGGGAGGAGGACGAGGAGGAGGGCGTCGTCACCATCGGCTCGCCCGCCGTGCCCGAGGGGAAGGACCGGCCGGGGCCGGTGCCGCCGGTGCTGACCTTCGCCCGCGTCCCCGAGGGAAAGAGCGTCAAGAACCGGCTCCACATCGACGTCAACCCCACCGACCGCGAGCAGGGCGAGGAGGTCGAGCGGCTGCTCGCGCTCGGCGCCCGGCGCGCCGACGTCGGCCAGGGCGGAGCGGGCTGGGTCGTCCTCGCCGACCCCGAGGGGAACGAATTCTGCGTCCTCGCCACCCGCTGCCCCTGAGCCGGACCCGCCCCGATTTTGAGCGGCCGTGCCCGAGGTGGTTGGCTCAGCACACCCCCCGAACCACGGATAGCCGGAGGAACAGCCATGGCGCAGGTCGAGGCGACGACGGAGCGGATCATCGCGGCGGACGCGGACACGGTGTTCGACGCCCTGGCCGACTACAAGGACGTCCGCGGCAAGGTGCTGACCGGGCACTTCAGCGAGTACGAGGTCCGGGAGGGCGGAGACGGCGAGGGCACCCTCGTCCACTGGAAGCTCCAGGCGACCAGCAAGCGGGTCCGCGACTGCCTGCTGGAGGTCAGCGAGCCGACCGACGGGCAGCTCGTCGAGAAGGACCGCAACTCCTCCATGGTCACCACCTGGACCGTCACCCCGGCCGGTGAGGGCAAGTCCAAGGCCGTCGTGACCACGGTCTGGGACGGCGCCGGCGGCATCGGCGGCTTCTTCGAGCGCACCTTCGCGCCCAAGGGGCTCGGCCGGATCTACGACGAGCTCCTCCAGAACCTCGCCGCCGAGGTCGAGAAGTAACTCCCGCTCCCCGCACCGGAGGCCGGTCGTCGGCGGCCTCCGGTGCGCGGTCGCTCCCGCCTCCGGGGCGGGGCGCCGCGCTCTCCGGTAGGGGAGGGCCCTCACCGGAACGGGTGGTTTTCCGGTGCGCCCGGTTGTGCGCCGTAGCGGCTCCCACCGGGGCTTAAGCCCACCGTGTGCTCCTCGCGCGCCCCCTGTCACGTTTGCCCCGCCTCGCCGCGCGATGCGAGAAATGGGCGGCGCAGGTGCGACGAGGGGAGCGTTACGTGGTGGGTGGGATCACGCTGGAGAAGGACGAACCGGACAGGCCGGGACCGGACCGCCCGGCTCCGGGAGTCTCGGCCCCGGACGGCTCGACGGCGTCCCTCGAAACCCCCGCCGCCCCGCCCCCTGTACCCGGCCCCGGGCCGGAGGCCGCGGAGATCGACCCCCGCAAGGTCCGCATGGTCTTCCTCGGACTGATGCTCACCCTGCTGCTCGCGGCGCTCGACCAGATGATCGTCGCCACCGCCCTGCCGAAGATCGTCGGTGAGCTGCACGGTCTGGAGAAGATGTCCTGGGCGGTCACCGCCTACCTCCTCGCCTCCACCATCGTCCTGCCGCTCTACGGCAAGCTCGGCGACCTCTTCGGCCGCAAGGGCGTCTTCCAGTTCGCCATCGTCGTCTTCGTCATCGGCTCCGCCCTGGCCGGCTGGTCGCGGACCATGGACGAGCTGATCGCCTTCCGCGCCCTCCAGGGCGTCGGCGGCGGCGGGCTGATGATCGGCGTCCAGGCGATCATCGCGGACATCGTCCCGGCCCGGGAGCGCGGCCGTTACATGGGACTCATCGGCGCGGTCTTCGGCCTCGCCTCGGTCGCCGGACCCCTCCTCGGCGGTTTCTTCACCGACCACGCCTCCTGGCGCTGGTGCTTCTACATCAACGTCCCGTTCGGCCTGGTCACCCTGGCCGTCATCGCGGTCGTCCTCAAGCTGCCCCGGCCCGCCGTCCGCCCCCGCCTCGACATCCTGGGTGCGGCGCTCCTCGCCGTCGCCTCCACCTGCCTGGTGCTGGTCACCAGCTGGGGCGGCACGGAGTACGCCTGGGGCTCGGGCACCATCCTGGGCCTCTCGGCGGGCGCGGTCGTCTCCACCGCGCTCTTCGTCGCCGCCGAGCGCCGGGCCGCAGAACCGATCATTCCGCTACGGCTGTTCCGCGACTCCGTCTTCAACGTCACCGGCCTGGTCGGCGCGGTCGTCGGCATCGCCCTCTTCGGGGCCGCCAGCTACCTGCCCACCTACCTCCAGATGGTCGACGGGGTCAGCGCGACCGAGTCCGGGCTGCTGATGCTCCCGATGATGATGGGCATCGTCGGCGGCTCCATCGTCTCCGGCCAGCTCATCACCCGCACCGGCCGCTACCGGCTCCACCCGATCGTCGGCAGCGCCGTCTCCGTCGTCGGCATGGCCCTGCTCTCGCTGTTGGAGGCGGACACCTCCGTCCTGGCGTACAGCTTCTACCAGGCGGTTCTCGGCACCGGCATCGGCCTGGTCATGTCCGTCCTGGTGCTCGCCGTCCAGAACTCCGTACGCCCTTCGGACCTCGGCACCGCCACCAGCGCCCACAACTACTTCCGGCAGATCGGCGGCAGCGTCGGCGCGGCCGTCTTCGGCACGCTGTTCGCCGGACGGCTCTCCGACGCGCTCGGCGTACGGCTGCCCACCGGCGCCGAGCTGCCGGACCCCGCGTCGATCACCCCGCAGATCGTCCACGCCATGGAACCCGCGCTGCGCGACGCCTACATCCAGGCGTACGTGGACGCGATGCCGCGCATCTTCCTCTACCTCGTGCCGGTGCTCGTGCTCGGCCTGGTCCTCGCCTTCTTCCTCAAGGAGAAACCGCTGGTGTCCCACCACAGCCCCGAAGCCGCCGCCGAGACCACGATGCCGATCCCCGCGGCCCGCGCCGACTCCGTGCGGCCCGCCGCCGACCGCCTCTCCGGGATCCCGGTCCACGGGTGCGTCCAGCACTCCGACGGCACCACCGTCCCCCGGGCCGCCCTCACCCTCATCGACGTCCAGGGGCGGCAGATCGGGCGCGGGGCCGGCGGGGACGACGGGCGGTACGCGCTCAGCGTCCCCGGCGCCGGTTCGTACGTCCTGATCGCCGCCGCCGGCGGCCACCAGCCGCAGGCCGTCAGCGTCACCGTGGGCGAGCGCCCCGTCGAGCTGGACGTGGTCCTCGGCGGCGCCGGACGGCTCGCCGGGTCCGTCCTCACCCCCGACGGGGCCCCGGTCCAGGGCGCGGCCGTCACCCTCACCGACGTGCACGGCGAAGTCGTCGCCTCCACCCGCGCCGGGCGCGAGGGCGGCTACGTCATCGGCGAGCTGGTCGCGGGGGAGTACACCCTGGCCGCCAGCGCCCCCGCCTTCCGCCCCGCCGCCCTCCCGGTCAGCGTGCAGGCCGCCCGCGAGACCCGGCAGGACATCGAGCTGGCGGGCGGAGCCGTCCTGCGCGGCGTCGTCCGGGCCACCGGCGGACGGCCCGTCGAGGACGCCCGGGTCACCCTGCTCGACGCGGCGGGCAACGTGGTGGACACCCTCACCACCGGGGCGGACGGATCGTTCCGGTTCGTCGACCTCTCATCAGGCGAGTACACGGTGATCGCCGCCGGGTACCCGCCGGTCGCCACCGTCCTCCAGGTCACGGGCGGCGGCCGCACCGAACGGGACCTCCAGCTGGGCCACGAGGACTGAGGCGCACGGGGACCGAGACGTACGGAGGGCGGGCGCACGGGACGGGGACGTACGGCGCGGGCGGGTGCAGGGGCGCACACGGGGGTGCGGGGTGCCGGGTACGCGCCGCCCCGGCTGCACCCCCCCCGCCTCACCCCGCCTCCGCGTCCTCGCGCAGCAGCCGCATCAGCGCCCGCGCCCCGGGTCCCGTGTGCCGGGCCGTCGGCAGCACCGCCACGCTCTCGTACACCGGCCGGGCGCCGCCCGCCAGTTCCACCGTGACCAGCCGGGCCGCCTCCGGCTTGCGGGAGAAGTGGTGCGGCACCACCGCGACCCCCAGCCCCTCCCGCACCAACTCCAGCAGGCTGTGCACGTCGTTGACCTCCAGGCCCACCGTCCGCCGCACCCCCGCAGCCCCGAACGCCCCGTCCGCCGCCCGGCGGGGGCCCCAGTCCGGGTGGAAGTCGATGAACGACGCCCCCGCCAGCTCCTGCCACCCCACCTCCGGGCGCCCGGCGTACGGATGCCCCGCCGCGCACAGCAGCACCAACCGCTCCCGGGCCAGCGGCACCAGCTCCCCGCGCCACTTCGCCGGATCGACCGTCGCCGCGAACGCCAGGTCCAGCCGGCCCCCCGCCACCCCCTCCAGCAGGCTGCTGGTGCCCTCCTGGCGCAGCCGCAGCTCCATCTGCGGATGGTCCCGGTGGAACGCCGCCAGCAGCCGTGCCGGGTTCACCCCCGCCACGCACTGCTCGACCCCCACCGTCAACGTGCCGCGCAGCAGCCCCCGTACGGCGTCGACCGCGTCCCGCGCCGCCCGCGCGCCCGCCAGCGTGCGCTCCGCCTCCACCAGCAGCGCCCGCCCCGCCTCGGTGAGCCGGACCGTGCGCGTGGTCCGGCTGAACAACGGCGTCCGCAGCTCCTGCTCCAGCGCCCGTACGGAGGCGGAGAGCCCGGACTGCGAGACGGCGAGGCGCTCGGCGGCGCGGGTGAAGTGCCGCTCCTCCGCCACGGCGACGAAGTGCTCCAGCTGACGCAGTTCCATGATTGAGCAATCTAGGCGATGAATCCGAGCGGAATCTCCTGTTGGACTGCTGGAACCATCTGCGGAAGCCTGGAGTCCGTCCCCGAACCGCGCCGGCCCCGGCGCGCCACCCCCGTACCCCTCCCGCGGAGCCCTCCATGTACCTGCCGTCCGCCGACCGCTACTCCGCCATGCCCTACCGGCGCACCGGCCGCAGCGGGCTGCTGCTGCCCGCGCTCTCCCTCGGCCTCTGGCACAACTTCGGGGGCGACCGGGCCCCTGAGACGCAGGGCGCCGTCCTGCGCCGCGCCTTCGACCTCGGCATCACCCACTTCGACCTCGCCAACAACTACGGCCCGCCGCCGGGCTCCGCCGAACTCACCCTGGGCCGCGCCCTGGCCACCGACTTCGCCCGCCTCCGCGACGAGCTGGTCATCTCCACCAAGGCCGGTTACCACATGGGGGAGGGGCCGTACGGGGAATGGGGCTCGCGCAAGCACCTGCGCTCCTCGCTCGACCGGAGCCTGAAGCGCCTCGGCCTGGAGTACGTGGACGTCTTCTACTCCCACCGGCCCGACCCGGACACCCCGCTCGAAGAGACGATGGGCGCCCTCGACTCCGCCGTACGGCAGGGCAAGGCCCTCTACGTCGGCCTCTCCAACTACTCCGCCGCGCAGACCCGCGAGGCCGCCGCGATCCTGGAGGGCCTCGGCACCCCGCTCCTCATCCACCAGCCCCGCTACTCGATGCTCGACCGCCGCATCGAGGACGACGGGCTGCCGGAGACCCTGGGCGAACTGGGCGTCGGCTCCATCGCGTACTCCCCGCTGGAGCAGGGCATCCTCACCGACCGCTATCTGAACGGCATCCCGGCCGGTTCCCGGGCGGCGGGCGACAGCCCGTTCCTGACCGCCGACGCCGTCACCCCGCAGCTGGTGGAGCGGCTGCGCGCGCTGGACGCCCTGGCGAAGGAGCGCGGCCAGTCGCTCGCCCAGCTGGCCCTGGCGTGGGTGCTGCGCGGCGGCCGGCTCACCTCCGCCGTCGTCGGCGCGAGCAGCGTGACCCAGCTGGAGAACAGCGTCGCGGCCGTCGCGAACCTCGACTTCACCGAGGACGAGCTGGCCCGGATCGAGGAGCTGCTGCGGGACGCGAAGACCGGCTGACGCGGGTCGCGCCCCCGCACGTCGCGCCCGCCCGGACCGGGCCCCACCGGGCGGGCTCCCACCGGCCGGGCCCTCCCCGCGGGGCGGCCCCGGTCCGGCCGGTCCGGGCGCGGCGGGAGACGGCGGAAGATCCGATCGGCATCAGACGCCGCCTCCGGGGCACACGTCGGACATGCGGATTTCTCCAGCACCGCCGCTTTCCTCCCGGGCAGGCGGCACGAGCCCCCACCCCGGTCCGGACGGCGTCCGGCGGACCGGGCCAGGGCCCGCACGCCGGCGCCGCCGCCCCGGGGCCCTCCGGCGCCGCTGGGCGCGGACGAGGCGGCGGGCGCGTACGCTCGCCGCACTGGAGTGGGCCTCGTGCCCGCCGGGAGACGGCGCCGACGAGCACCAGTTGCTCCTGGTCCACCACCGCAAGGTCGTCGGGGAGATCTCCTACCGGTTGTGCACCCGCTGCCCGGCCGGCCAATGGACGACGACCCGCCTCGCCACCCCGCTGCCGGAGCGGCCCGTGGCCCGCAGGGTCCTGTCGCACCTGCGCTTCCGTCACCCGGACCGGACCTGGCTGCCGTCGATGCCGCCGGCCCGGACGGGAAGGGGAGGCCGGGGCAGCACCCTCGGCCGCCCGGCCCTCTGCCCCGGCCACGCCGACGCCCGGCACTCCTTCCTCCGGGAGGGCCCGGCCGCCCCGGCGGACGGACGCCTCGCAGCCCAGCGCTGAGCGGCCGAGCCCCGGGTGGGCGTCGCGGGGCACGGTGCCTGCCGCCCCGGTCCGCCCGTGCGGCGGAAGCAGGGCCGCACGGGCGGCTCAGCCCGCGGCCGTCACCGCCGTCCTCACCAGCTCCCCCACCTGGCGCACGATGTCCGAGCGGTTGCGCTCGAAGTCCGGGTCGGTGACCGCCCCCGTCTGCGGATCGGTGTTCTCCGCGCCGAACCGCAGGACCGGGGTGTGCAGATGGCCGCCCGGCAGGTGCGGCAGCCGGAGCCGGTCGCGCAGCAGGGTGACCCGGTAGGCGATCTCGTTGGAGAGGTAGTCGCCACCGCCCCCTGCCCGGGCCGTCGAGCCGGGGGTGGGGCCTTCCGGCCTGGTCACCGGTTGGGCGCCGCCCGCCGGGATCTCGGTGACCTCGGTGTTGTCGTACACCGGGAAGCGGCCCGTGTCCGCTTCGGCGAGCCGCCGGTAGGGGAGGGTGGTGGAGGTCCACTGCGGCTGGGTTCCGGGGCCGGCGACGGGGACGAGCCCGGTGCTCGACGCGTTCTCGTTGTCGGGGAAGCCGCCGCGCCAGGCGCCGTTCGTGCGCTCCACGTCGAAGCGGCCGGGCCTGCCCTGGCTGACCGTGGTGAACAGGTCCAGGTGGGGCAGGTGCCGCGCCAGGGCCCGTTCGACGACGCCCTCGGTGAAGTCCGACCAGCGCACCGGGAAGACGGCGGTCTCGATCCGGGCCGGCCCGTCGGCCGTCCGCACCACGGTGCCGTCCAGGGCGAGGGCGCTCGCGCCCGAGGGATTGCCGATCCGCACGTCGCGGTCGAGCGTGAACGGGTCGAAACCGGTGACGAGCACCCGCTTCATCCGGGGGCCGGGGAAGCGGATCTCCCGTTGGCCGCGCGAGGCGCTCTCCAGAGCGGTGTGCAGGGCCGCGCGCTGGTCGGCGTCGAGCGCGAACGGAGGCGCCCATGCCCGCAGCTCCCGGCTGAGCGCGAGCCGGGCCCAGTACAGCGGCCGGTCGTCCCCCCGGCTCAGGTCGCCCGTGGCGGGGCCGCGGCCCTGGGCGCGGTCGACGGCGCGCCGCCAGAGCGCCGAAGCGTGGCGGGTGACCGCCCGCTCGGCCTGCGCGTAACCGCGGGAGCGCTCCAGGGCCCGCGCGAAGCGCGGGGCGAGAGCGTCGAACCCGCTGCGCCGGAGGATCTCCTGCGGGGCGGCACGGTCGAGGCGCCGCTCCTCGACGGTCGCCGCCCCGGGGGTGCGGGCGGTGTCCGCCGGGGCGGCGGACGCGGGCAGGGCGGAGCCCGTCAGGACGAGCAGGAGCGCCGTGCCGCCGAGGCCGAGCCGGGCCGTCGCGGGGAAGGAGGGGGTCACGCGGGTCCTTTCGTTCGAACGGTGGTGCCGCAGTATCGCGGCACGGCCCGCCGCGGTGCCAGAGGGCGGGGCAGCCGCGCGCGATGTCCTGGGCAGGGACGGGCCCGTCGGACCGCACGCGTACGTCCCCGGCGAAGGGCGGCGCCCCACCGCCGTACGGGACCGGAGACGGCCGCCCCGCCGGACCGGCCCCGCGGCGCGCCGCCCCTCCCTGGCCCGCGCCGCCGACGACGCGTACGGTGTGGCGGCATGAAGATCCTCATCAGCGCCGACATGGAAGGCGCCACCGGAGTCACCTGGCCGGCCGACGTGCTGCCGGGGACCCCGCAGTGGGAGCGCTGCCGGTCGATGTTCACCTCCGACGTGAACGCGGCGGCCCTCGGCTTCTACGACGGCGGCGCCGACGAGGTCCTGGTGAACGAGGCCCACTGGTCGATGCGCAACCTGCTCCTGGAGCACATGGACGAGCGGGTCCGGATGCTCACCGGCAAGCACAAGTCGCTGTCCATGGTGGAGGGCATCCAGCACGGCGACGTGGACGCGGTCGCCTTCGTCGGCTACCACACCGGGGCCGGCGCGGAGGGCGTCCTCGCCCACACCTACCTGGCCAACTCCATCACCGGCGTCTGGCTCGACGGCGTCCGCGCCAGCGAGGGGCTGCTCAACGCGCACGTCGCCGCCGAGTACGGGGTGCCCGTCGTCCTCGTCACCGGCGACGACCTGACCTGCGTGGACGCCGACGGGTACGCGCCGGACGCCCGGAAGGTCGCCGTCAAGGACTACGTGTCGCGGTACGCGGCCGTCTGCCGCACCCCCGCCCGCACCGCCGCCGACATCCGGGCGGCGGCCAAGAGCGCCACCGCGCTGGCGGGCCGCCGGCCCCCCGTCACCGGCACGGCGTTCACCGTGGAGCTGGAGTTCGACGCCGAGCACCTGGCGGCGGCGGCCACCGTCGTCCCCGGGGTCGCGCCGAGCGGCGAGAGGCGCGTGGCGTACACCAGCGCGACGATGTACGAAGGAATCCGCACGTTCAAGGCGGTGACGACGATCGTGTCGGCCGCCGTGGAGGAACAGTATGGCTGAGGCCCCCGACCCGCTCGGACCCGTGGACCAGCAGGCGCTCGACGAAGTGGTGGCGTTCACCTCCGAGTTGATCCGAATCGACACCACCAACCGGGGCGGTGGCGACTGCCGGGAGCGCCCCGCCGCCGAATACGTCGCCGAACGGCTCGCGGACGCCGGGATCGAGCCGACGCTGCTGGAGCGCACCCCCGGCCGGACCAACGTGGTCGCCCGGATCCCCGGCTCCGACCCCACGGCCGACGCGCTGCTCGTCCACGGCCATCTCGACGTGGTGCCCGCCGAACCCGCCGACTGGAGCGTGCACCCCTTCTCCGGCGAGGTGCGCGACGGGGTCGTGTGGGGGAGGGGCGCCGTCGACATGAAGAACATGGACGCGATGGTCCTCTCCGTCGTACGGGGCTGGGCCCGCGAAGGGTTCCGCCCGGCGCGCGACATCGTCATCGCCTACACCGCCGACGAGGAGGACAGCGCCGCGGACGGCTCCGGCTTCCTCACCGAGGAGCACGCCGGTCTCTTCGAGGGCTGCACCGAGGGCATCAGCGAGTCCGGGGCCTTCACCTTCCACGCAGGGGAGGGCCTCTCGCTCTACCCGATCGCGGCGGGCGAGCGGGGCACCGGCTGGCTGAAGCTGACCGCCGAGGGCCGGGCCGGGCACGGCTCCAAGGTCAACCGGGAGAACGCGGTGAGCGCGCTGGCCGCGGCCGTCGCCCGGATCGGCGAGCACGAATGGCCCATCCGCCTCACCCCGACCGTCCGCGCCGCGATCACCGAGATCGCCGCCCTGCACGGCATCACCGCCGACCTCGACGCCCCCGGGTTCGACGTCGCCCAACTCCTCGGCAAGCTCGGCCCGGCCGCCTCCCTCGTCGAGAACACGATCCGCAACAGCAGCAACCCGACGATGCTGGACGCCGGTTACAAGGTCAACGTCATCCCCGGCCACGCCACCGCGTACGTCGACGGGCGGATGGTCCCCGGGGGCGACGACGAGTTCCACGCCACCCTGGACCGGCTGACCGGTCCCTCGGTCTCCTGGGAGTTCTACCACCGCGAGCAGGCCCTCACCGCACCGGTCGACTCCCCGACGTACGCCAAACTGCGTGCCGCGGTCGAGCGGTTCGACCCGGGCGCGCACACCGTGCCGTACTGCATGTCGGGAGGCACCGACGCCAAGCAGTTCTCCCGCCTCGGCATCACCGGCTACGGTTTCACCCCGCTGAAGCTGCCCGTCGGCTTCGACTACCAGCGGCTCTTCCACGGCGTCGACGAGCGCGTCCCCGTCGACGCCCTCCACTTCGGCGTCCGCGTCCTCGACCACTACCTGCGTACCGCCTGACCGCATCGTCCCCGGGGGGAACGACCCACGTGAACACCGTGCCCGCAGCAGCCCCGTACGGCACCTGGCCGTCACCGATCGACGCGGCGCTCACCGCCACGCACGACGGCCGCCCCGACCACCTCGGCACCGTCGGCGACGAGGTCTGGTGGACCGAGCCGCGCCCCGCCGAGGGCGGCCGCCGCACCCTGGTCCGCCGCCGCGCGGACGGCTCCACCGACCCCGTGCTGCCCGCCCCCTGGAACGCCCGCAGCCGGGTCGTCGAGTACGGCGGGCAACCCTGGGCCGGCACGGTGCGCGAGGGCGGGGAACTCCTCGTGGTGTTCGTCCACTTCACCGATCAGCGCCTCTACGCCTACGCCCCCGACCGGCCGGAGCGCGGGCCCTGGCCGCTCACCCCCGTCTCCGGCGTCGGGGGCGGGCTGCGCTGGGTGGACCCGCAGGTGCGCGCCGAGCACGGGGCGGCGGGCGAAGTCTGGTGCGTGCTCGAGGAGTTCACCGGGCCGGCGCCCACCGACGTACGGCGGGTCGTCGCCGCCGTGCCGCTGGACGGCTCGGCGGCCGACGACCGCTCGAAGGTCCGCGAACTCTCCGACGACCGCCACCGGTTCGTCACCGGTCCCAAGGTCTCCCACGACGGGCGGCGGGCGGCCTGGATCGCCTGGGACCATCCGGAGATGCCCTGGGACGGCACGGTGGTCATGCTGGCCGACGTGACCGACACGGGCCGGTTCACCGGTGTCCGGCCCCTCGTCGGGGGGCTCGACGAAGCGGTCTGCCAGGTGGAGTGGGACCGCGACGGCAGCCTCCTGTTCGTCTCCGACCTCTCCGGCTGGTGGGAGCTCCAGCGCATCCGCCCCGACGCGGTCGCGGGCGGCGCGGTCCCCAGCAGCCGCCTCCTGCCGCCCCGGGGCGAGGAGTTCGGCGGGCCGCTCTGGAAGATCGGGCTGCGCTGGTTCCACCCGCTGGACAACGGACTGATCGCCGTCCTGCACGGCAAGGGCGACCAGCGCCTCGGCGTCCTCGACCCGGAGACCGGCGAACTCGCGGACGCCCCGGGCCCCTGGACCACCTGGACCGACACCCTCACCGTGCACGGCAGCCGGGTCGTCGGTGTCGCGGCGAGCCCGTCCAGCGCGCCGGAGGTCGTCGAACTGGACACCGCGACCGGGCGCACCCGCACCATCGGCGCACCCCACCGGAACGCAGTCGACCCCGCCTACTACCCGCGGCCCGAGAGCCGGACCTTCACCGGCCCCGACGGCCGGGAGATCCACGCCCACGTCTACCCGCCGCGCCACCCCGAACGCACCGGGCCCGAGGGCGAGAAACCTCCCTACGTCATCTGGGCGCACGGGGGGCCCACCGGCCACGCCCCGCTCGCCCTCGACCTGGAGATCGCCTACTTCACCTCACGCGGGATCGGGGTCGCCGAGGTGAACTACGGCGGTTCCACCGGCTACGGACGCGCCTACCGGGAACGCCTGCGCGGCGAGTGGGGCGTCGTCGACGTGGCGGACTGCGCGGCCGTCGCCTCGGCGCTGGTCGACGAGGGCGCGGCGGACCCGGGCAAGCTGGCGATCCGGGGCGGCAGCGCGGGCGGCTGGACCACCGCCGCCTCGCTGACCAGCACCGACCTGTACGCCTGCGGGACGATCCTCTACCCGGTGCTGGACCTCGAAGGGTGGGCCACCGACGAGACCCACGACTTCGAGTCGCGGTACCTGGACTCCCTCGTCGGCTCGTTCGCCGAGGTGCCCGAGCGCTACCGGGAACGCTCCCCGCTCCACCGCGCCGACCGGCTGAACACCCCGTTCCTGCTGCTCCAGGGCCTGGACGACGTGATCTGCCCGCCCGCCCAGAGCGAGCGGTTCCTCGCCGCCGTGGCCGGCCGGGGCGTCGCCCACGCCTACATCGCCTTCGAGGGCGAGGGCCACGGCTTCCGCCGCGTGGAGACCCTGGTCCGCGCCCTGGAGGCCGAACTGTCGCTCTACGCCCGCACGTTCGGCATCGAGCGGCCCGACGTGCCGCCGCTGGAGCTGACCACGTGAGCGGCCGGGGCCCCGCACCGGCCACCCCGCTCGCCCGGCCGGCCCGGCTGCGGCCCGGCTCCCGGGTCGCCGTCGTCGCACCCAGCGGCCCCGTCCCCGCCGACCGGCTGGAGGAGGGGATCGCCTTCCTGCGCGACTGGGGCCTCGACCCCGTCGTCGGCCCCCATGTCCGGTCCAGGCACCCGGAGTTGGACCACCTAGCCGGTACGGACGCGGACCGCGCGGCGGATCTCCAGGCAGCCTGGTGCGATCCCGCTGTCGAGGCCGTGTTCTGCGCCCGCGGCGGATACGGCGCCCACCGTATGGTCGATCTGCTCGACTGGGCGGCGATCCGGGCCGCCGGGCCCAAGGTCTTCGTCGGCTACAGCGACATCACCGTGCTGCACGAGGCGTTCGCGCTGCGCGCCGGCTTCGCGACCCTGCACGGGCCGATGGTCGCCACCGAGACCTTCCTGAAGGACGAGCCCACCCGCGAGCACCTGCGGGCCACCCTCTTCGCACCCGAGACCGTGCTCACCCTCGGGCTGGACACGGCCCGCCCCCTGGTCCCCGGACGGGCCGAAGGCGTCCTGTACGGCGGCTGCGTCAGCCTGCTCGCCGCCGACGCCGGCACCCCCGGCGGGCGGACCCACGCCCGGGGCGGGCTGCTGGCGATCGAGGACACCGGGGAGGAGCCCTACCGGCTCGACGGCATCCTCACCCGGCTCCTGCGGTCCGGAGGGCTGACCGGCGCGGCCGGGGTCGCCTGCGGTTCCTGGCAGCTCTGCGGGCCGTACGAGAAGGTCCGGCCCGTGCTCGCCGACCGGCTCGGCACGCTGGGCGTACCCGTGGTCGAGGAGCTGGGGTTCGGGCACGGCCCGACGTCGCTGACGGTCCCCCTGGGCGTCGCGGCGGTGCTCGACGCGCCGGCGGACGGCGGGCGTTGCACGCTGACGGTACGGGCCCCCGCCCTGCGCTGACCTCCTCGGCCCCGCCGTGCCCGCGCCCCCGCGGACGCCGTTCGCGCCCGCGCGTGGGGAGGCGCTTTGGTGCGAAAGGTGAACACCCGTCAAAAGTCGCCGCCCGGTGCGTTGACACGCGGTGAGCTGTGTCACAGCATGGGCGCGACCCACTGCTTACCGGCCGGTAAGGCCCTCGGTGTGGAGGTCTTCGTGTCAGGTGCCGTCTCCCGCGTGCGCGGCCTTCTCGCGGCGGTCGCCGGGGCGGCCCTCGCCGCCCCCCTCGTCCTCGCCGGCCCGGCCCGTGCCGAGGCCGGCCCGTACACCGTCACCCCGCTGACGTTCACCGTCGAGGCGGGCGACCGCACCTGCGCGGTGGACGCCGATCTCTACCGGCCCGCCGGGGTCGACGCGGCCCGCCCCGCCCCCGCCGTCCTCGCCACCAACGGGTTCGGCGGCAGCAAGTCCGACGGCTCCACCGACGCCATCGGCAGGGCGTTCGCCGAGCGCGGCTATGTCGGCCTCGTCTACTCGGGCCTCGGCTTCGGCGGGTCCGGCTGTCTGATCACCCTCGACGACCCCGCCGTCGACGGGGAGGCGGCGAGCGGACTCCTCGACTTCCTCGGGGGAGTCCGCGCCGCCGACGACGGCACGAAGGCCGACTACGTCACCCGGGACGCCGAGGGCGATCCGCGCGTCGGCATGATCGGCGGCTCCTACGGCGGCGCGATCCAACTGGCCACCGCCGCCGTGGACCCGCGCGTCGACGCCCTCGTCCCCCTGATCACCTGGAACGACCTCGGCTACGCACTCGCCCCCAACAACACCGGCGCGCGCACCGGCGTCACCTCCGACACCCCCGGCGTCTTCAAATGGCAGTGGACCAACGGCTTCTACCTGATCGGCGAAGGCCGGCCGCTGCTCACCCCGAGGCCGGACCCGTCCCGGATCAACCGGCTGGACTGCCTGCACTTCGCCACCCCCGTCTGCGAGACCGTCCGGCTGCTCAACTCCGGCCGCTACCCCGCCGGGCAGACCGAGCGGATGCTCGCGTACGCGCGCAGCGTCTCGCCGGTCTCCTACCTCGACCGGGTCAAGGCCCCCACCCTCATCGTCCAGGGCCAGGCCGACACCCTCTTCAACCTCAACGAGGCGACCGCCACCTACCGGACGCTCAAGGCCCGGGGCACCGAGACCAAGATGATCTGGCAGTCCTGGGGGCACAGCGGCGGCCGGGTCCCCGGCGAACTCGACCTCGGCCGGGGCAATCTGGAGGCCAGCCACGTCGGACGGCGGGTGCTGGCCTGGTTCGACCGCCACCTCCGTAAGAACACGGCCGCCGACACCGGGCCCGCCCTCTCCTACTACCGCGACTGGCAGAGCGGCTACGGCACGGCCGCCGACGTCCCCGCCCTTTCGCGGTCCCTCTACCTCTCCGGCGACGGCAAGCTCGTCGATGACCGCTCCGAGGTCGTGCGCGGCAGCCGCCAGTACGCCAACCGGCCCGTGCCCACCAGCCACTCCGAGAGTTCCATCGCCCCGCTGATCGGGCTACCCGACATCGAGCCGTACGACACGAAGGGCACCTACCTCGGGTGGCGCAGCGAGCCCCTCGCCGCCCCCCTCGACGTCGTCGGCGCGCCCAAGGCCACCCTCGAGGTCGTCTCACCGGAGGCAGAACGGGTCCAGCACAGCGGCGACGCCTCCGACAAGCTCGTCCTGTTCGCCAAGGTCTACGACGTCGCCCCCGACGGCGGCCGCACGCTGGTGAACCGGCTCGTCTCCCCGGTCCGGGTACCCGACGTCACCCGGCCTTTCACGGTCGAACTGCCCGGCATCGTCCACCGGTACGGCAAGGGGCACCGGCTGGAGTTCGTCATCGCCGCCAGCGACACCGCGTACTTCGGCAACCGGGGCATCAAACCCGTCACCGTCGTGAGCGCCCCCGAGGACACCGGCGTGCTGGAGCTGCCGGTGGTCCCGGCCGGCTGACGTCCGCGCCTTCCCCCGGCGGCAGCTCCCTCTTCCGCCGCCCGGACGACCGCGGCGAAGGAGAGGTGCGGGCGGGGGAGGGTCAGACGGCGGCCTTGCGGTCCACGTACTCGAAGACCGAGCCGTCCGGGTGCAGGGCGATGAGGTTGCGGCCCGCCGGGGTCGGTACGGGCCCCGCCACGACCCGGGCGCCCGCCCGGGTGAGCGCCTCGTGTGCCTCGTCGACGTCCTTGACGGCGATGGTCGCCCCCACCTTGCGCAGCACCTCCAGCTCCGACTCCGGCCCGCTCATCAGCAGGAAGCAGCCGATCGCGGCGACCGACACCCCGCCGCGCTCGAAACGCAGGGCCGGAGTGCCCGTCAGCCCCTCGTAGAAGGCCACCGACGACTCCAGGTCGTCGACGCAGATACGCAGCGTGGTTCCCAGGATCTCCATGGAACGAGGGTAGTTGGCGGCCGCCACCCATGTGATCGATTCCGGCCGGACCGGGCGGCCGTTCGGGGCGCGGGGCCCGGCGCCGGGCCGTGCGGGAGCCTGGCCGGCGCCCCCGCGAGGTGTCGCCCCGCCCGGTGGACGCACCCGGCCCTCACACCCGGCAGAGCACCTCGCCGTGCGGAACCATGAACCAGCCGTCGTCCTCCGCGCCCCAGGAGCGCCACGCCCCCGCGATCTCCGTGAGCCGCTCGGCGCTCGCGTGGCCGCCCGCCACCGCCAGTTCGGCGTAGACCGAGTCCGTCGTGCGGTCCGCCCACAGGCCGCTCCACCACGCGCGGCTCTCCGGGGTGGCGAAACACCAGGCGGCCGCGGTGGGGGCGATGTCGGTGAAGCCGGCCTGCCGCGCCCAGGACAGCAGCCTGCGACCGGCGTCGGGCTCGCCGCCGTTGCCGCGCGCCACGCGTCCGTACACCTCCAGCCAGGTGTCGAGCCCCGGGACCTGCGGATACCACGTCATCGCCGCGTAGTCGCTGTCGCGGGCCGCGACCACGCCGCCGGGGCGGCAGACGCGCCGCATCTCGCGCAGCGCCCCGACCGGATCGCCCACGTGCTGGAGCACCTGGTGGGCGTGGACCACGTCGAAGGAGTCGTCGGGGAAATCCAGGGCGTGGACGTCGGCCACCGCGAACTCGACGTTCCCGAGACCTCGTTCATCCGCCACCGCGGCGGCGCGGCCCAGGATGTCGCCGGTGGTGTCCACCGCGGTGACCCGGCCCGGAGCGACCAGCGCGGCCAGGTCGGCGGTGATGGTCCCGGGGCCGCAGCCGACGTCCAGCACGGCCTGCCCGGGGCGGAGTTCGCCGAGGAGGTACGCGGCCGAGTTGGCCGCGGTCCGCCAGCGGTGCGAGCGCAGGACCGACTCGTGGTGGCCGTGCGTGTACACGGCGGTCTCCTTCGGCATGGGGCGCGTCCTCTCTCCGGGAAGTCCCGCGCCCGGGGCGCGGCGACAGGGCCCACGGTACGCCGGGGAGCCGGATGCTGAGACAGGCGTCTTGCCATGCGGACATAGGGGCGGGGTGGGTGGGGGTGCGCGGCCCCGGCGGTCAGACCGGCATCGGGCAGTACACCGTCAGGGCCTCCGGCAGCTTGTCGACCGTCAGCTCCGTTCCCGAGCGGCCCACTTCCCCGTCGTACGCGTACGGGGTTCCCGGCTCCAGGCCGCCGATCCGCACCCGGCGCCGTCGCACCGCCGCATGGGCCGGGGAGCGGGTCAGCGGGCCGGCCACCGCCGCCGCCAGCAGCCGCAGCGCGGGCCCGCGCCCCCCGTGCACCACCCGCACGTCCAGCAACCCGTCCGCCAGGTTGTGGCGGCGGCCCGGCGCGGGGCCCATCCGCTGGAACAGACCGTTGCCGACGAAGAGGAGCCACAACGGCCTCCTGCGGCCCTGCAGTTCGGCCTCCAGCGGCCGTCGTTCGCGCAGCACGTGGAAGGCCGCCAGCACGCCCGCCGGCCAGCCGCCGATCCGGGGCGACCAGTGCTCCCGGGTGCGTACCAGCTCCGGATAGGCGCCCAGCGAGAAGGCGTTGAGGAAATAACCGTCCGCCCCGTCCGGGCCGTTGGGCCCCGGCCGGAAGCGGCCGAGGTCCACCCGGATGGCATCCCCGGCGTTGAGGGCGGCGGCGGTGTCGTGAACCGTCTCGATGCCCAGGTCGTACGCGAAGTGGTTGAACGTTCCACCCGGGAAGACGGCCAGCGGCATCCCGTGCGTCGCCGCGACGGAGGCCGCCAGGTTCACCGTGCCGTCGCCCCCGCAGACGCCGAGCGCCTTGCCCCGGCCCGCCGCCCCCTCCAAAGCGGCCGGCAGCTCCCCGGGCGGCACCTCCACCACCTCGGCGGCGGGCAGCGCCTCACGCACCAGGGAGGCGGTCGCGGCGGCGGAGCCCGACTTCCGGTTCACCACCACGACGAGCCCCTTCCCCGCCGGGAGCGCCGGGGCCTCGCCGGGCGGGCGGCCGGGGGCGGGAAGCTGGCCCCGGGTGGGCACCAGCCCGCGCAGCGCGAACGCGGCCCCCACCCCGAGCGCCGCCCCCGCCAGCACATCGCTCGGATAGTGGACGCCCGTGTAGACCCGGGAGACCGCGACGGCCGCGGCGACCGGGGCCACCACCGCGCCCCAGCCCCTGGACTCCAGGGCCACCCCGGTGGCGAACGCGGCGGCGGACGCCGCGTGCCCGGACGGGAACGACGTGGTGACCGGCTGCCGCTTGAGCTGCCGCACGGACGGCACCAGATCCAGTATCGGGCGCTCCCGGCGCACCGCGCCCTTGCCCACGGTGTTGATCGCCACCGACGCCACGGCGAGCGAGGCCACCCCGCGGAGCGCGGCTCGCCGCGACCGCGCGCTGCTGCCGAGGGCCGCGATCCCGGCCGCCGTCCCGAACCAGAGCAGCCCGTGGTTGGCGCTCCGGCTCAGCTTGGGCAGCAGCGGGTCCGCTCCCGGCCAGTGCCGGTCCGCGACACTCCGGAAGACGGCCAGGTCCCGGCTCTGCAACCAGCCCCGCCATCGGGCGGTGGCGGTCGAGGCGACGGTGGACGTGGTTCTCGGTGTGGCCATGCACCAGCGAATACCCGGCCGCGCCCCGCTGAACCAGAAGGCGCGCCGGGACGCCGGCCACGCACCGCCCCGGGCACGGGGGAGGGGTCCGGCGCGGGCGCCCCGCCGGACGGGCGGGCCGCCCGGAACCTCCGTATAAAGAAAGGCACAGGGCACTGCGTGCGCGCCCGGTGGCCGGCCGCGGCGGGCGGGCCCGGGACGCGGCGCCGAGCGGCGAAGGAGGGCCGGATGCGCGGGAACGAGGACCACGGGCCCGTCCGCTACGGTCCGCTCGCCCCCGACCCGGGGCTTCCGGTCCTCCCCGAGCTGGCCGCCGTACTCGCCGCCGCCTCCGGCAGGACCCGGCCGGAGCCTCCCGGCGGGGGACCGGCGCTGCGCGAGGCGGCCCGCGGGTACTGGGACCGCCGAGGGCTGCACGGCACGGCCGCGGGGATCGCCGCCGCTCCCGGCGCCCAGCCGCTCCTCCTGGCCCTGCTCGGCGCGCACGGCGGCGACGTCCTCATGCCCCGCCCCTGCCCGGCCGCCTGGACGCCGCAGGCCCGGCTGCTGGGCCGGCCCGCCTACCACGTGCCGAGCCCCGCCGAATGCGGCGGCATCCCCGACCCGTACGCCCTGCTGGAGACCGTGCGCCGGGTCCGGGCCGAGGGCGGCCGGCCGAAACTGCTGCTCCTGTCCGTCGCCGACGACCCCACGGCCACCGTCGCCCCGCCCGAACTGGTCCGCGAGGCGTGCGAGGCGGCGGTCGGGGAAGGGCTGCACATCATCAGCGACGAGACCTGGCGCGACACCGTGCACCGCTCCTGGGACACCCTCCTGCTCAGCCCCGCCGAGATGTGCCCGGACGACGTCACGGTCCTCACCGACCTCTCCGGGGCCCTCACGCCCGCCGCCTGGCCGGTCGCCGTCGCCCGCTTCCCCGACACGCCCCCGGCCGCCGCCCGGCACGCCCGCGCCCTGGACGTCCTCACCGCTCTCGGGGCCCTCGTCGCCGGTCCGGTCGCCCACGCCGCCGCGCACGCCCTGGAGGAGCCGCAGGCCGTACGCGACCGGACCGGGCGGGCCGCCGCGCTCCACGCCGAGGTCGCCGCCGCCGCCCACCGCGCGGTCCTCGGCGCCGGCGCGCTGGCCCGGCCGCCCCAGGCGGGCCGCCACCTCTACGCCGACCTGGGCCCGCTGCGCCCCCGGCTGGCGGAGCTGGGCGTCACGGACTCCCTGGAGCTGGAGGAGTACCTGACCGACCGGCTCGGCGCACCCGCCCCGGGGGGCCACCGCTTCGGGGACGAGCTGGGCGCGCTGCGCGTACGCCTGGGCACCGGACCGCTGCTGGGGACCACGGAGCCGCAGCGGGCGGAGTCCCTCGCCGCCGCCGAGCCCCTGGCGCTTCCCCATGTGGCGCAGGCCCTGGACGGCTTCGCGGCGGTCCTCGGCGCACTGCGCTGAGCGGGCCGGGGGCCTCGGGCGCCGGTCGCCGCGCAGCGCCGCCGCTCCCCGCCGGGGCCCGCCGCCCCCGCGGGCTCCGGGGCCATGAGAGGCCGTGCGGGGCCGCCCCGGCGTTCACCCCGTGGCGTCGCCCGTCCCCGGACCGAACCGCGTCCGCAGCCTGCGCCACACCGCCGGAGCCCCACTGACCAGCAGGGTCAGGACGATCGCCGCGACCACCCCCTGCCACGGCTCCGGGAACAGCGAGCCGCCCAGGATGCCGATCAACTGGTACGTCGCCGCCCAGGCCAGGCACGCCGGAACGTCCCCCCGGGCGAACCGCCGCAGCGGCATCCGGCTCAGCAGGCACGCCAGCATGACCGGAATCCGTCCCGCCGGTATCAGCCGGGACAGCACCAGCACCGTCCCGCCGTGGTCCGTCAGCTTCTCCTGCGCCTGGGCCAGCCGCTCCGGCGCGGCCCGGCGGGTGATCGCGGAGAGCCACTTCGAGCCGTTCTTCGAGCGCACCCCGCGCTGTCCCAGCCAGTACAGGCAGACGTCCCCGAGGAACGCCGCCGCCGACGCCGCCAGGAAGACGAAGAGCAGGGAGAGCGGCGACGTCTGGTGGAAGGCCACCACCGCCGCCGAGCTCACCAGCGCCCCCGTCGGCACCACCGGCACCAGCGATCCCAGCGCCACCAGCGTGAACAGCGTCGGATAGCCGACCGCCTGCTGGGTCGACTCGGCCGGCAGGTCCCGCACCAGCTGCTGGATCTCCTGGATCACCGGCCGGCCACCGGCGTGACCCGTTCGCCGTGCCCCAGCAGGTGCACCCTCACCCCGGGGGCCCGCTTCGCCGCCTGCCGGACGAACTCGTCGCCCGGCGCGTGGAACTCGTGCGGGCGCACCCCGTCGAGCCCGATCGGCCAGTACGTGCCGTAGTGCACCGGGATCGCGGACGCCGGCGCGAGGCGGGTCAGCGCCTCGGCGGCGCGTACCGGGTCCAGGTGGCCGTGGCCCAGGTAGGGGCCCCAGCCGCCCACCGGCAGCAGCGCCGTGTCCACCGGCCCCACCGCCTCCGCCATTCCGTCGAAGAGACCGGTGTCCCCGGCGAAGTACGTCCGGGCCTCGCCCTCGACGACATAGCCGAGGGCGGGGGCGCGGTGCGGTCCGACCGGCAGCCGCCGCCCGTCGTGCAGCGCGGGGACCGCCCGCACCCGCACCTCGCCGACCCGGACCGTGTCGCCCGGCCGCACCTCGGTGACGTGCAGCCCGAGCCGCCGCCGCAGCGTCCGCAACCCCGGCACCGCCGCCACCGCGCCGCGCGGCACGACCAGCCGGCTCCCCGGAGCCAGCCGGGCCAGCGACGGCAGATGCAGATGGTCGGAGTGCAGGTGGGAGACCAGCACCACCTCGGCGACCGCCGCCCGCGGCGGCGGAACCTCGCCCCGGCGGCGGCGCAGATGCGCGAAGCGCCGTGCGAACAGGGGGTCGGTCAGCACCCGCACCCCTGAATCCTCGATCGTGCAGGTGGCATGACCCCACCAGGTGACCTCCACCGGCGCTCCGCCTCCTCGCTCGTCCATCGACCCACCGTGGTCCCTGCCCCGCCGCGGCCCCGGTACCCCGCCACCCGTGCTCGGTGACCTCTGACACGTCGCGTCGTACCCCGGTGCGTCCGGTCCGCACCGTCCGGATACGGGTGCGCCGCCGATACGAGAGCCTATGCGCCCCCCGTACCGTCGCGCCGGGGCCGGGGCCGGGGCCGGGGCCGGGACAGGGGCCGGGGCCGGGACAGGGGCCGGGGGCGCCCGCCGCGGGGCCGCCGGACCAGGGCCGGCGCTGTGCCAAGCTGAGGGGCGGGCCCCGACGACCGGGCCCGGGGACGAGAGGGCGCGGGTGGAACGGCGTGGCCGACGGGAAATGGCGCAGGGCGGGCGGCGCCGTGATACGCGTGATCGCGGTCTGGGCCGTGTCCACCCTCACCATGCTCGCCCTCGCCGGCGTCCTGCCCGACTTCCGGCTCCAGTCCGAGGACGGTGACACCACCACCAGGACGGCCTTCACCGCCGCCTGGGGCGCGGGCGCCTTCGGCCTGCTCTCCGCCCTGGTCTGGCCCGTCCTCGTGCGCGCCCTGCTCATCGTGCCCGCCCTCGTCCTGGGCGCACTGGTCTTCTTCCTCAACGGCTCGCTGCTGCTGATAGCGCTGAGCCTCATCCCGGACGGGCGCGGCGACGCCGCGCCCGAGACGGCGGTCGTCGTCGCCGCCGTGATGTCCGCCGTCGCCTCCGCCACCTCGACCGCCTTCGCCGTCCGCGACGACGAGGCGTACCGCCGCCGGCTGTCCCGGCTCGCCTACCGGCGCAGACGCGGCGGACCGGCGGAGGCGGGCGGACCCGGCCGGGAGGGCCCGCCCGGCACCGTCTTCCTCCAGCTCGACGGCGTCGGCCACAACGTGCTGGTCGAGGCGGCCGCCGCCGGGCTCATGCCGACCGTCGCCGACTGGCTCGCGGACTCCTCCGGCCACCGGCTCACCCCGTGGCGCACCGACTGGTCCAGCCAGACCGGCGCCAGCCAGCTCGCCATCCTGCACGGCAGCAACCACGACGTGCCCGCCTTCCGCTGGTACGAGAAGGAGACCCGCACCCTCATGGTCTCCAGCCGCCCCGCCAGCGCCCTCGAAATGCAGCGCCGCGCCATCGAGCGCACCCGCGACGGCGGCCTGCTCACCGTCGACGGCGCGAGCCGCGGCAACCTCTTCAGCGGCGGGGCCGGAGAGCTGGCCCTGGTGCTCTCCATGGCCGCCCGGCGCGGCAAGGGCCGCCGCTCCCGCGCCGGGTACTTCGCCTACTTCTCCGACCCGGCCAACGCCACCCGCACCGCCCTCTCCTTCGTCGCCGAGGTCGCCCGCGAGATCGGCCAGTCCACCCGGGCCCGCGCCCGCAAGACCGCGCCGCGGATCAAGCGCGGCGGCCTCTACCCCTTCATCCGCGCCTTCGCCACCGTCGTGGAGCGCGACGTGGTCGTCGCCGCCGTCCTCGGCGACATGTTCGCCGGGCGCACCGCCGTCTACGCCGACCTCGTCGCCTACGACGAGGTCGCCCACCACTCCGGGCCGCACAGCCGCGACGCGGAGAAGGTCCTCGAACGCCTCGACCGCTCCCTCGCCCTGATCGCCAGGATCGCCGACCACACCCCGCGCGCCTACCGGATCGTGCTCCTCTCCGACCACGGCCAGAGCTCCGGGGAGACCTTCGCGGGGGCGTACGGGCTGACGCTCAAGGACCTCGTACGGGCGGGCTGCGGCCTGCCCGTGCCCCGCCGGGCCCAGCGCACCCGCAGCGCCTCCGAGGCCCGCGACGCGGTACGGATCGCCCTGCACCGGCCGGTCGAGGGGCAGGAGGACGAGCACACCGCGAAGACCTCCGACCCGATCGTGCTGGCCTCCGGCAACCTCGGGCTGATCTCCTTCCCCGACATCGAGGGCCGCGCCTCCCGGGAGCAGATCGACCGCCGCCACCCGGCGCTGCTCTCCACGCTCGCCAACCACCCGGGGATCGGCTTCCTCCTCGTCCGCAGCGAGGAGCACGGCTCCGTGGTGCTCGGGCCGGGCGGGGCCGAGGTCCCCGTCGCGGAGCTGACGGACGGGGAGGGGCCGCTCGCCGTGTTCGGCGCCGGCGCGGCCCGTGCCGTACGCCGCACCGACACCTTCCCGCACGTCGCGGACGTGATGGTCAACTCCATGTACGACCCGGGCACCGGAGCCGTGCACGCCTTCGAGGAGCAGATCGGCTCGCACGGCGGCCTCGGCGGCGAACAGTCCCGGCCGTTCCTGCTGTGGCCGCGCGGGCTGTCGGATCCGCTCGACATCATGGCCGCGGAGGCCGCGGAGGCCGCGGAGGCCGCGGAGGCCGCGGAGGCCGCGGAGGCCGCGGAGAAGGGCGAGACCGCGGGCGCGCCCGCGGCGCAGGGCGGCGGGCTGGTCGGCGCGGAGGCGGTGCACCGGGTGCTGACCCGCTGGCTCCAGGAGTCCTCCGGCCCCCAGGTGCCGGTAGGGGCCGAGGACTTCGCGGGGACCGGGCCGGTGGACGAGCCGTTTCCGCCGGACCCTCCCGCCGCACGCGTCCCGGCTGCGGACGCCGCGGACGCGATCGGGCCGCCGCCCCCGGGAAGCCCGGGGAACCCCGCGCCGGACGCCAGGGGAACGACGGCCTGACCGCACGTCCCGCACGCTTGCGCGGGCCGGCCGCCGGAGGACGGGCGCCGGCGGGGCCGGGGCGTTGTCAGTGGGGGGCGGAAGAATGACGGCCATGACGAACTCAGTTGCCGTTCTCGCCGATGCCGCCGCCTACGCCGCCGCGGTGGAGGAGGCGTCCCTCGCCGCCGCCGCGTACTACGCCACGGGCGAGAGCGCGCTGGACGACGACGCCTACGACCGGTTGGCGCGCGGGATAGCCGCGTACGAGGCGGACCACCCCGACGAGGTGCTCGCCGCCTCGCCGACGGGCAAGGTCGCGGGCGGGGCGGCGATCGGGGACGTGCCGCACACGGCGCCCATGCTGTCGCTGGACAACGTGTTCTCGGCCGAGCAGTTCACGGCCTGGACCGCGTCGCTGGAGCGGCGGATCGGCAGACCGGTCTCCGCGTGGAGCGTCGAGCCGAAGCTCGACGGCCTGGCCGTCGCCGCGCGCTACCGCGACGGCCGGTTCGAGCGCCTCGTCACCCGGGGCGACGGCCAGGCGGGCGAGGACGTCTCGCACGCGGCCGCCGCCGTCGTCGGGCTGCCCGAGCGGCTGACCGCCCCGGTCAGCATCGAGGTGCGCGGCGAGATCCTGATGACGAACGAGCAGTTCGAGCAGGGCAACGCGATCCGTACGGAACACGGCGGCGTCCCCTTCGCCAACCCGCGCAACGGGGCGGCGGGCACCCTGCGCGCCAAGGACCGTCCCTACCGGGTGGAGACGACCTTCTTCGCCTACGGCGCGCTGCCGCTCCCCGATTCCGGCGCGTTGGCGCAGACGCTCGCGGAACTGCCCCACAGCGAGGTCCTGTCGTACGTCGCGGACCTCGGCGTGCACACGGCGGCGGGCACCGAGGTGGCTCCGGTCCTGGCCACCACGGTGGAAGAGGTCCAGGCGCGGGTGGAGGCGATAGCCTCCCTGCGCGCGGCGCTCCCCTTCGGCATCGACGGGATCGTGGTCAAGGCCGACCTGGCGGCCGATCAGCGGGAGGCCGGCTCCGGCAGCCGCGCCCCCCGCTGGGCCATCGCCTACAAGCTGCCCGCCGTGGAGAAGATCACCCGGCTGCTGGCCGTCGAGTGGAACGTCGGGCGCACGGGCGTCATCGCGCCGCGCGCCGTCCTGGAGCCCGTGGAGATCGACGGCTCCACCGTCGGCTACGCCACCCTGCACAACCCCGCCGACATCACCCGTCGCGACCTGCGGCTCGGGGACCAGGTCATGGTCTACAAGGCCGGCGACATCATCCCGCGCATCGAGGCCCCCGTCGTGCATCTGCGCACCGGGGAGGAGACACCCGTAGAGTTCCCCGCGAGCTGCCCGCAGTGCGGTTCCGGCATCGACACGAGCGAGCAGCGCTGGCGCTGTGTCCGGGGCCGCAGCTGCCGGCTGGTCGCCTCCGTCTCGTACGCGGCGGGGCGTGATCAGCTCGACATCGAGGGCCTCGGCGCCACCCGGGTCGTCCAGCTCGTCGAGGCCGGTCTCGTCGCGGACTTCGCGGACCTGTTCACCCTGGAGCGGGCGCAGTTGCTCGCCCTCGACCGGATGGGCGAGACCTCCACGGACAACCTCCTGGCGGCCATCGGAACGGCCCGCGACCGTCCGCTCTCGCGGGTGTTCTGCGCCCTGGGCGTACGGGGTACGGGGCGGTCCATGTCGCGTCGCGTCGCGCGGTACTTCGCCACCATGGACCGGATCGTCGCCGCCGACGTCGAAACCCTCCAGCGGGTCGACGGCATCGGCAAGGAGAAGGCCGCGGCGGTGGTCGCCGAGCTGGCGGAGCTGGCCCCGCTGATCGGCAAGCTCGTCGCCGCCGGGGTGAACATGACCGAGCCGGGCGCCACCCCGCCCCCGGAGCCCGGTACGGAGACCCCCGCGGAGGCCGAGGCCGGAGCGGACGCCGAGGCCGGAGCGGGAGCCGCCGCAGCCGGTGCGACCGGCGCCGCGCCGCCCCTGGCGGGCATGACCGTGGTGGTCACGGGCGCGATGTCCGGAGCGCTGGAGAAGCTGACGCGCAACCAGGTGAACGAGCTGATCGAGCGGGCGGGCGGGCGGTCCTCCTCCAGCGTCTCCTCGCGCACCAGCCTGCTGGTCGCCGGGGAGAAGGCGGGGTCCAAGCGCACCAAGGCGGAGGGCCTGGGCGTGCGGATCGCGGCGCCCGAGGAGTTCGCGGAGCTGGTGGGCGCCTTCCTGACGGCGGACGGGGAGGGGTGAGCCGCGGCTGCCGCGCACACGGCGCGGGCGTGCCTGTGAATCACCGAGGAAGTGGCGTTCCACCACCCCGTATTGCATAGTGAGGGCTCGGTCGTGCCTCACTATCTGTGGCCCGACGGGTGCGTGGGCGGCCAGGACGGGCCGGCCGGGGGTGAGGGACGATGCGTTCTGTGCACGACGGACGGCGACCTGGTCGCGCCGTCTCCTCGTCGTCCTCCGGCGCCGGTGCGGACCGGAGGACCCCTTTCGCCCCCGTTCTCCCGACCACGCCGGCACCGGCCGGCCGCACCCCGACGACCTCCGCGCCCGGCGAGTGGCGAGGGCCGCTGCGCCCGGGCGCGGGCCCCTGGGGGAAGAGCCCCGGTCCGCTTCGTGACGGAAGCGGTGCCGGGGCGTTCGGGGCCAACCATGCGCCCGGCGGCCTGCGGACGCGTCATCAGCGCCGGGGTGCGTGGAGCGACGCTCCGCCCGCCCGGGGCCTGGCCCTCGACCTCGGTAGCTCCCGCACCCGGGCCTGGGTGCCCGGACGGGGGCTGGTGCTCGACCCGTACGCCGGGACGGGCGCCCACGCGGGCGTCGAGCGGCCGGTCCGGCGCGGGCGCATCGTCGACCCCGAGTCCTGCGGCCGGCTGCTCGGCCGGATCGCCGACGCGGCCCTCGGCCCCGACCGCAGCGACAGCGTCATCGTCCTCAGCCACCCGGTGCTCGCCGGGGCCGAACACCGCTCCGCCGCGCGGGCCCTGCTCGCCGGGCTGGGGACGACGCGGGTCGTGGTCCTCAGCAGCGCACGGGCCGCCGCCGCGTACGCCGGACCGAGGGAGGCGGGCCCTCTCCTCGTCATCGACATGGGCGCCCAGCTGACCGAGGTCACGCTCCTCGTCAACGGTCTGGTCGCCGACGCCCGGCAGGCCGAGAGCGGCCTCGACGACCTCGACGGCCTGGACCCGGCGGCGCTGCCCGACGCCCTCGTCCGTACCGTGCTCGACATGATCACGTCCATGTGGCGGCACGACCGGCACGGTGCGATCCGTGGAGCCCTGCGCAAGGGCCCCGTGCTGGCGGGCGGCGGTGCGCTGCGCCCCGACGTCACCGAGCGCATCGCCCGCCGCCTCGGCACCCGGGTGCGCCTGGCCGACGACCCGTCGACCACGGTCGTGCGGGGCGCCGGCCAGATCCTCAGCTCCGTGCTGCGCCGGCGGACGGCACCGCCCGAGCACACCGGCCGACCGAGGTGACGCCGCACCCGGGGCCGCCCCGGGCCGACGCGTCCCGGCTGCGGTGCCTGCTGGCCGCGCTGCTCCTCACCGTCCTCACCCTGGTCGGCGGCGCCGCCACGGCGAACGGCGCGGCCCCCGCCGCCCCGACCGCCGGGCCCGGCGCTCCGGCGGCGGCCCCGGGCCCGTCCGCACCGCCGACCGAGCGCCCCGGACCCCCCTTCCGGCACCGCACCGGCCCTGAGACGGGCCCTGGCGCCGGGCACCGCACCGGACCCGGCAGGGACGCCGGCCCCCGGACCGCCGTCGGGCAGGGCCCGCGGAAGCGGGGCCACGCGCACGCCGCCGCGTCCGGTCCGGCCGCGGTGGCGCGGGCCGAGCACGAGCACCCCCGGGCGGCCGCCGATCCGGTGCAGACCCCCCGGGCGGGCTCCGGCCGGGCGTATCTGCTGCTGCACGCCCCGCCGCCCCCGCACGACGCGCTTCCGCCCGCCGCGCCGGGGCCGACCGTGCCGCGCGGCGGCGTGCGGCTGTGCGCCGCGGACACCTTCTCCGTACCCGGCTGCCACCGGGGCGCCCTCCCCGGCGTACGGGGACCTCCTCCGGGCAGGACCGCCGGTCCCACGACCGGTCACCCGTCCTGTACTGCCGATCCGGCGTCACGTCCTCACTGAGGTGAGGGCGCCCGGCGCCCCACCGGAGGATTTCCATGACTCGCGCCACCGCGGTGCGAGCGGTTCTGGCCGTCGCCGTCCTGCTCGCGTCCGTATTCATCACTCTGACCATGTCGCCCAGACTCGGCCTCGACCTCCAGGGCGGCACCCGTATCGTGCTCCAGGCCCGGGACACCGCCACGGTGAAGGCGGACCGGGAGACCACCGACCGCACCCTGGAGGTGCTGCGCCAGCGCATCGACTCGCTCGGCGTCTCCGAACCGACCCTGACCCGCTCCGGTGAGGACCGGATCATCGTCGAACTGCCCGACGTCCAGGATCCGCGCCAGGCGGCCGAGGTCATCGGCCGGACGGCGCAGCTCTCCTTCCACGCGGTGGAGGGCCCGGGGGCCGAGGACCCGGCGGCCGAAGGATCGGACGGGAAGAAGAAGACCCCCGCCCCCGACGAGCTGACCCTCCCCGACGAGCAGGGCCGTTCGCTGGCGCTCGGTCCGCCCCGACTCTCCGGCGCGGGCGTCGACGACGCCACCGCCGCCTTCGACGCGCAGGGGGGAGCGGGCTGGACCGTGTCGCTGAAGTTCCACAAGGGCGCCGGCCAGGACTGGAAGAAGCTGACCGGCGAGGCCGCCTGCCACCCCGCGGGGGACGACCGGCGCAGGGTCGCCATCGTCCTCGACGAGAAGGTCATCTCCTCGCCGCAGGTCGACCCCTCCGTGGGCTGCCGGGTCGGGCTGCCGTCCGGGAGCACCCAGATCACCGGCTCGTTCAGCGCGGACGAGGCGCGTGATCTGGCGCTGCTCATCAAGGGCGGGGCGCTGCCGGTACCCGTCGAGATCGTCGAGCAGCGGACCGTCGGCCCCACGCTCGGTGCGGCGGCCATCGAGGCGAGCGCGCAGGCGGCCCTCATCGGGGCTGCCGCCACCGCTCTCTTCATCACCCTCGTCTACCGCCTCTTCGGCGCGCTGGCCGCCGTGGCGCTGGGCGCGTACGGGTTGATCTCCTACGCGGCGCTCGTCGCCCTCGGCGTCACGCTGACCCTTCCCGGGCTGGCCGGTTTCGTCCTGGCGATCGGGATGGCGGTCGACGCGAACGTCCTGGTCTTCGAACGGGCCAGGGAGGAGTGCGCCGACCGGCCCGCACGCTCCCTGCGCTCCGCGCTGGCCACCGGGTTCCAGAAGGCGTGGAGCGCGGTGGCCGACTCCAACGCCACCACGCTCATCGCGGCCGGGCTGCTTTTCTTCCTGGGCTCGGGGCCGGTCAAGGGCTTCGGCGTGACGCTCGCCATCGGGGTCGTCGCCTCGATGTTCTCCGCCCTGGTCATCGCCCGCGCGCTCACCGAGCTCGCCGCCAACTCCCGCTTCGTCAGCGACTACCGGGGCGTCAACGGCATCGGGCGCCCCGGGGCCGTACGGACGTGGCTGGTCCGCAAGGACCCGCAGCTGTTCCGCAGGCCGTTCCGCTGGCTCGTCGTCTCGGCGGCGCTGGTCGCCGTCGCGGCGGCCGGGATCGTGGTGCGCGGGGTCGATCTGGGCGTCGAGTTCACCGGGGGCCGGCTGGTCGAGTACTCCACCAGCCGCCCGGTCGACGTCGAGACGGCCCGGTCCACGCTCGCCGCCGCCGGGTTCAAGGACGCCGAGGTCACCACGGCGGGCGAGGGCGATCTGTCCGTACGCACCGGGAAGCTCGACAACGACGGCGAACACGCCCTGCGGACCGCGCTCGCGAAGGAGGGCGGCGAGACGACGAAGGTACGCGACGAGCTGATCGGCCCGAGCCTCGGCGACGAACTGCGGCGCAACGCGCTGATCGCCCTGGGGGTCGCGGTGGCGGTGCAGCTGGCCTACCTCGCGGTCCGGTTCCGCTGGACGTTCGCGGTGGCGTGCGTCGTGGCGATGGTGCACGACGTGATCCTCGTGGTGGGGGCGTTCGCCTGGCTGGGGCGGCCGGTGGACGGCATCTTCCTGGCGGCCCTCCTCACCGTCATCGGCTACTCGGTCAACGACTCGGTGGTGGTCTTCGACCGGGTACGGGAACTGTGGGGCGCGAACCGGCGGACACCGCTGGACGCCATCGCCCGCCGAGCGGTCCTCCAGACCGTCCCGCGTACGGTGAACACCGGCATGGGGGCCCTCTTCATCCTGGCGGCCCTCGCCCTGCTGGGCGGCGATTCGCTGGCCGACTTCGCGATCGCCCTGCTCATCGGCATCGTGGTCGGCACCTGGTCCTCGGTGTTCACCGCCGTACCCGGGGCCCTCGCCCTGGAGCGGAGCGCCAAGGCCCCGCCGCCGCCCGCGCCGGGGAAGGGGAAGGGCGTCTCGCGCGGAAAGGCCCGCACGCCCCGCCGCGACCCGCTCGACAACGGGGCGCGCGTCTGAGGGCGTCACGCCCTTAGCCCGGCACGGCGGGGCCCTCAACGACCCGATGCGGTCGTTGAGGGCCCCGCCCTGTCCCTGGCCGCGCCCTGCCCCCTGGCCCGCCCTGCCCCCTGGCCCGCCCTGCCCCCTGGCCGCGCCCGCCACCGGGCCGGCGTCAGACCTCCCGCGCCACGTGGGCGTGGAGATGGGCGGCGGTCTCCCGGTCGGCGGGGAGGAACGTCTCGATGGCCAGTTCGGCCACCGTCACGTCCATCGGCGTGTTGAACGTCGCGATCGACGACACGAACGACAGGACCCGGCCCCTGTGTTCGAACAGCATCGGCAACGCGAACGCGGTGGCGGCCCGTTCCCGGCCCGTCCAGCCCGCCCGGTCGGCGGCGCCGTCGGCGCCGAGCCGCTCGGCGCGGGCCCCGTCGGCGGCCGGCCCGGGGGCCGGGTAGGCGGCCACCTCCTCGTACAGTTCGCGCAGGGCGGGCGAGCGCAGGAGGGCGATCTGGCGCTCCATCTGCGCCAGCAGGTCCGCCCGCCACTCCGGGAGGTTCACGATGCGCGGGGCGAGCCCTTCCGGGTGGAGCGTGAGCCGCATGGCGTTCACGGGCGGGGCCAGCAGCTCCTCCGACACCCCCTCCAGCAGCAGGGCGACCCCCCGGTTGGCCGCCACGACCCCGTAGACGCCGTCCACCACCAGCGCCGGGTAGGGCTCGTACGCCGTGAGCAGCCGGTCCAGGCTCTCGCGCAGGGAGGACATGGCGGGGGCGTCGAGCGGCGTCTGCGCGTAGCGGGGCGCGTAACCGGCCACCACGAGAAGGGCGTTGCGTTCACGGACCGGGACGTCCAGCTCCTCGGCCAGCCGCAGGACCATCTCCTCGCTGGGCCGGGAACGGCCCGTCTCGATGAACGAGATGTGACGGGCCGAGGAATCCGCGCGCAGGGCCAGCTCCAACTGGCTGATGCGCCGCTGTTCCCGCCATTCCCGCAGCAGCGGGCCTACTCCCGTGTCGGGCAAGACAGTCGTCATGCCCAGACCGTAACCTCGCCCCCTGCGCACCCACCCCACGACCACCACGGGAGCCGTCCATGACCGCCGAGCCGCTGCCGCCCGCCGAGATCGACCGCCGCCTGGAGAACCTGCCCGGCTGGACGCTGGAAGGAGGCGACCGGATCGCCCGGACCTTCCGGCTGCCCTCCCACCTCGCCGCCGCCGCGCTGACGGTCCACATCGCCGCGATCCAGGACGAGGTGAACCACCACGCGGAGCTGACCCTCGGCTACAACACGGTGGCTCTCTCTGTCCGTACGCACGACGCGGGGGGCGCGGTCACCGAGAAGGACTTCGCGCTCGCCGCCCGGGTGTCGGCCGTCGCCCCGGCCCACGGCGCCGAGTAGCCCCTCGCGGCCTCGCCCGCCGACGGGCCCGCCGGCCCCGTCCGAGCGGCCCGGCCCCGCGCCGCGCTGCTCGGAAGGCCCCGCGCCGGGCTGCCCGCGGGGACGCCGTCCGGCTCAGGCCACCGTGCCGAACCTCGGATGCGCGCCGAGCCACTGCGCGTAGCCCGGGCTGCGGGACACCGCCTCCGTGTACGCCGCCCGGGCCGCCCCGGTCACCGCCCCCGCCGCCGCGTCGGCGGCGGGGGAGTGCGGGTGCCAGCCCACCAGATGGCGCCAGCTGAGCGGCGCGCCGGCCAGCGGCCTGGTCACCACGCCGGGCGTCGGCGGGAACGTCGCCCGGCACAGCCCGATCGCCCGCCCCACCTGCACCAGGTGGACGACGGACGCGGTGTCCGTCTCGAACACCGACACCGGGGTGAAGCCCGACCGGGCGCAGGCCGCGGTGAAGCAGTCGGCGAAGCAGCCCTCGCCCGGCACGTCGGCCCAGCCCTCGTCCGCGAGCGCGGCCAGCTCCAATTCCGTTTCACCGGCCAAGGGGTGCTGCTCCGGCAGCATCACGAAGACCGGGTCCACCCCGACGACCTCCCACACCAGCCGGTCCGGCAGCGGCGGCGGGCTCTCGCCGCACGTCCCGATCAACGCGAAGTCCAGCCGCCCGTCGATCACCAGCGAGGCGATTTCCCCCACCGACCACGAGGTGTACGTCGACACCTGCGCCGACGGATGCGCGGCGGCCATCCGGTCCACCAGGCCGCCGAGCAGCGGGCCGTGCGTGCCGCCCAGCCGGAACCGGTCCAGCGACCCCGTGGCGTTGGCGAACCTCACTGCCTCCGCCTGGAGTTCGCTGACGGCGGGCAGCACCACCCGGGCCCGGTCCAGCACCAGTTCTCCGAGCGGGGTGGCGCGCGCACCGGTGTGGTCGCGGTCGAAGAGAGCGCCGCCCAGGGCTTTCTCGATCCGTCTCAACTGGGCGCTGAGAGCGGGCTGGGCGAGCCCCAGGGCGGCGGCGGCCTTGGTGAGGCTGCCGGTGTCGGCTATGGCACGGACCGTTCTCAGATGGCGCAACTCCAGCTCCATAAAGGCAAGTTATGGTCCCGGAGGCACCCCGGCAATATGTGTGCTCCGCCTACCGTTCGGTCGGTGTACACGCGGTGTACCCCGACCGGGGCGGGCGGCGGGCGGAGGATTCCGCTTCAGCCGTGCCAGACGCCGTCCCCGGCCGTCTCGCGGGCGAAGACGGCGAAGTCCTTCGGCTCCCGCCCCAGAATCCGCTTCACCCCGTCCGTCGTCGCCGCGTTGTGGCCGTCCAGCAGCGTCGCGAACAGCTCGGCCAGGAAAGCGGCCTCCGCCCCCGGCACCCCGAACTCCTCCAGCAGCGCGGCGTACGCGGGCCCGGTGACCGGCACATACCGCACCGGTCTGCCCGTGGCCCGGCCCAGCTCCTCGGCCGCCTCCGCGAAGGTCAGACTCCGGGGGCCCGTCAGCTCGTACACCGCCCCCGCGTGCCCGTCCCCGGTCAGCGCGGCCACCACCACGTCGGCCAGGTCGTCGAGGTCCACGAACGGTTCCGCCGCCGTCCCGGCCGGGAACACCAGCTCCCCGCCGATCACCCCGTCCAGCAGGGCGCCCTCGCTGAAGTTCTGCGCGAAGAACGCCGACCGGACGACCGTGACCTCCACCGTCCCCGCCGCCCCGCGCAACGCCTCCTCGGCGACGGCCGCCTGCGGTTCTCCGCGCCCCGACAGCAGCACCACCCGGCGCACCCCGCACGCCGCCGCGATCCGCCCGAAGGCGGCCACCGCCTCCGCCGCACCGGGCGCCGCCAGATCCGGGTAGTACGCCACATAGGCGGCCCGTACGCCGTCCAGGGCGGCGGCCCACCCCGAGTCGTCCTGCCAGTCGAACGGGACCTCCCCGGTGCGGGAGCCCGAGCGGACCGGCACCCCGAGGGCGGTCAGCCGCTCCGCCACCCGGCGCCCGGTCTTGCCCGTCCCGCTCGTCACCAGAACGGTTCCCCCGTGAGGGATCGCCGTGTCGTCGTCGTTGTTGTTCAGCTGCGTGTACGTGTTCTCCGTCATGGCTCCAGACTCCCGGGCCGCCGCCCGCCCGGACATGCTCCAAAGGCTCAGCCGCCTACGCCTGCGTCCACGCTCCCCGGCGCGCGCCCGTCCCGCCCCCGCGTCGGTAGGCTGACGGCCATGGACGCTCTCGCCGGACTCCTGGACGGCCCCCGGGCCCGGGGCGCGTTCCTGCTCCGCATGGTGATGGAACCCCCCTGGGCGGTCCGGATCGAGGACCGGGCCCCGATCTGCCTCATGTCGGTCCGGCGCGGCACGGTGCGCATCGCCCCGCCCGGCGGAGGCGAACCGGTCCGGCTCGGCCCCGGCGGCATCGCGGTGGTCCGCGGCCCCGACCCGTACACCGTGGGCGACACGGACGGGACGGCCCCGCACGCGCTCATCGGGCCCGGCGGCCACTGCACCACCCTGCACGGGCGGCCTCTCTCCGAGGACATGGTGCTGTCCGTACGGACCTGGGGGAACGCGGCCGACGGCGGCACGGCGGTCCTCGTCGGCACCTACCTCCTGGCGGGCGAGATCAGCCGCCGGCTGCTGGACGCCCTGCCCCCGCTGCTCACGGTCCCCGCCGACGCGCGGACCGGGCCGCTGCTGGACCTGCTCGACGCGGAGATCGCCCAGGACGAGCCGGGCCAGCGCGTCGTCCTGGACCGGCTGCTGGACCTGCTGCTCATCGCCGTGCTCCGCGCCTGGTTCGCCCGGCCCGGCGGCGACGCCCCCGCCTGGTACCGGGCGATGGGCGACCCGGTCGTGGGCGTCGCGCTGCGGCTGCTCCAGGACGAGTCGGCCCGCCCCTGGACCGTCGCCTCGCTCGCCGCCCGCACCGGGGTGTCCCGCGCCGGGCTCGCCCGGCGGTTCACCGAGCTGGTCGGGGAGCCGCCGATGGCCTACCTCACCGCCTGGCGGCTCGCCGTCGCCGCCGACCTGCTCCGCGAGAGCGACGCCACGGTGGAGGCCGTGGCGCGGAAGGTCGGCTACAGCACCCCCTTCGCCTTCAGCTCGGCGTTCAAGCGGGCCCGAGGGGTGAGCCCGCAGGAGTTCCGCGGCGGGCCGCGCGTGGACGCCCAGGAATTGCCGGACCGGCAACAAAGCTTGCCGTGAGCCACCCCGTTGGCGACGCTGGTCCCATGAGCACCCACGCCGGCCACGGCCACCACGACGCGCCCGCCTCCGCCCCCGTACACGCGCACGCACACGCGCACGGACCGGGGGGCGGCCCCGCGACGGACATCGACTGGGACGTCCTCGGCCCCCTGCTGGAGCAGGAGGCCGAACTCAACGCCGCGCAGTACGAGGAGGCGGCCCGCTGGATCGCCGCCCTGCCCACCGCGCCCGAGGTCCGCCGGATCCTCGACGTCGGCAGCGGTCCCGGCGTCGTCTCCTGCCTGCTGGCGGAGGCGTTCCCCGAGGCCGAGGTGGTCGCCGTGGACGCGACGCCCGCTCTCCTGCGGCGCGCGTCGGACCGGGCGCGGCGCCTCGGCCTGGGCGACCGCTTCCGGACCCTGAGGGCCGAACTGCCCGAGGACATCGACACCTTGGGCGAGGCCGATCTGATCTGGGCGGGCAACTCCCTGCACCACCTGGGCGACCAGCGCGCCGCTCTGGCCGGATTCGCCGCCCTGCTGCGACCGGGCGGCACGGTCGCGCTCGTCGAGGGCGGGCTCCCGACCCGGCGGCTGCCCCGCGACATCGGCATCGGGGAGCCCGGCCTGGAGGCCCGGATGGGCGCGGCCTCCGCCACCCGCTTCGAGCGCATGCGCTCCGAACTCCCGGGGGCCAAACGGGAGATCGAGGACTGGAGCGCCCTGTTCAGCGCGGTCGGACTCGCCCCGCAGGGCACCCGCAGCTTCCTCCTCGACCTGCCCGCCCCGCTCGACCGCCCCGCCCGCGAGCACGTCATCGCGAGCATCACCCGCGAGCGGGAGGTACTGGGCGACCTGCTGACGGCCGAGGACGACGCCGTACTGGAGCGGCTGCTGGACCCCGAGGACCCCCAGGGCCTCCACCACCGCCCCGACGTCCACCTGCTCTCCGCCCGCACGGTGCACCTGGGCCGCCGCGCCTGAGGGCCCGGCCGCCCGGGCTCCCTACGCCACCGGCTCCAACCGCCACCACTGGAAGGGGGAATCGGTGTCCTCCCACTGCTGAACCGCGCCCCCGGCCTCCGTGGAGGCGTCGGCGACCTCCAGGACGAGCCCGCTGACGAAGCTCACCAGCGTCACCGTCCCGGGCGCCTCCGCGTGCTGCTCGATCAACCACTCCTGGGCGCCGAAGTTGTTCGCCTTCCACTGCTGGACGCGGGTGCCGTTCGCCGTGCCGGCGCCCGCCACGTCCAGCCGCTTCCCGCTGTGCTCGTTGACCAGGTGGAAGAGGGCCGCCCCCTCGTGCACGGGGGAGAGCCGCCACACCTGGGCGGCCGTCCCGTCGTCCGCGCCCTGCTGGACCCGGGCCCCGCTGCCCCTGGCGGCGCCGTACACCTCCAGCAGCAGCCCGCTGCCGACGTTGCGCAGGCGGTACGGGCCCGCCTCGACGACCGGTGCGCGTTCCCCGCTCATGTTCCTTCGTCTCCCCGTTCGCTGCGGACCTCCCTCGCACCGGCCGACGACGGCGCCCCCACCGCCTTCACGGTGGGGGCGCCGGGCGGCCGGACGCGCTCAGGCGCCGACGTTGAACTCGGCCGGGTCCGGGCCGAGCCGCTTGCCCTCGTCCAGGGCCGCGAAGGCGGCGAGGTCGTCGGCGTCCAGCTCGAAGCCGAACACGTCGAGGTTCTCCTTGATCCGCGACGGCGTCACGGACTTCGGGATCACGATGTTTCCGGTCTGCAGGTGCCAGCGCAGCACCGCCTGGGCGGGGGTGCGGCCGTGCTTCCGGGCGATGGCGACGACGGTCGGCACCTCCAGCAGACCCTTGCCCTGGCCCAGCGGCGACCACGCCTCGGTGGCGATGCCGTGGTCGGCGTGGAAGGCGCGGGACTCGGCCTGCTGGAGCTGCGGGTGCAGCTCGATCTGGTTGACGGCGGGGACCACGGAGGTCTCGGCCAGCAGCCGCTTCAGGTGCTCGGGCCGGAAGTTCGACACGCCGATGGCCTTCGCGCGGCCGTCGGCGAGGATCTTCTCGAACGCCTTGTACGTGTCGGTGTACGCGTCCTTCGCCGGGACCGGCCAGTGGATCAGGTAGAGATCGACGTAGTCCAGACCGAGCCGCTCCAGCGAGGCGTCGAAGGCGCGCAGAGTGCTGTCGTGGCCCTGCTCGCTGTTCCACAGCTTCGTGGTGACGAACAGCTCGTCGCGGGCGACTCCGGAGGCGGCGACGGCCTTGCCGGTGCCCCTCTCGTTCTCGTAGATCGCGGCGGTGTCGATGCTCCGGTACCCGGCCTCGATGGCGGTGGCGACCGCCCTCTCCGCCTCGTCGTCCGGCACCTGCCAGACGCCGAAACCGAGCTGCGGCATGTCGAGGCCGTTGTTGAGGGTGATGGAGGGGACCTGGCTCACGTGCGGTCGATCCTAACGTCGTCGGTGGGTGGCTCCTCCACGACAACGACCGGGCGGGTCCGGACATTCCCGCCGCCGCCTCCGGATGATCAGGGGCGGGCGCCGCCCCCGCCGGGCGGCCCGCGGCCTGGACCGGGTCAGTGGTACAGCGCGTCGACCTCGACCGCGTACGCCGTCTCGATCGCCTTCCGCTTCAGCTTCAGCGACGGGGTCAGCAGCCCCTGCTCCTCGGTGAACGGGTGCGCCAGGATCCGGAACGTACGGATCGACTCGGCCTGCGACACGGCCGTGTTGGCGGCCACCACCGCCCGGCGGACCTCCATCTCCAGCTCCGGGTCGCGCACCAGATCGGCCGGGCTCAGCGGGGCGCGGCCCTGCATCGTCAGCCAGTGGTCCACGGACTCCTGGTCCACGGTGACGAGGGCCGCGATGTACGGCCGGTCGTCGCCGACGACGATGCACTGCGCCACCAGCGGATGCGCCCGGACACGCTCCTCCAGGCCCGCCGGGGAGACGCTCTTGCCGCCGGACGTCACCAGGATCTCCTTCTTCCGCCCGGTGATCGTCAGATAGCCGTCGTCGTCCAGCGAGCCGAGGTCCCCGGTCGCCAGCCAGCCCTCGCGCAGCACCGCCCGGGTGGCCGCCGGATCGCCCAGGTAGCCGGAGAACAGGTTCGGCCCGCTCACCCACACCTCGCCGTCGTCCGCGATGTGCACCGAGGTACCGGGGACCGGCCGGCCGACCGTCCCGTACCGGGTGCGCTCGGGAGGGTTCGCCGTCGCCGCCGCGCTCGTCTCGGTCAGCCCGTACCCCTCGAACACGGCCACGCCCGCGCCCGCGAAGAACAGCCCGAGCCGGCGGTCCATGCCCGACCCGCCCGACATCGCGTGCCGCATCCGGCCGCCCAGCGCGTCGCGGACCTTCTTGTAGACGACCTTGTCGAAGAACTGGTGCTGCACGCGCAGTCCGGCCGAGGGGCCCGGCCCGAGACCGAACGCCTTCTGCTCCAGGGCCTCCGCGTACTTCACCGCCACCTCGACGGCCCTGTCGAACGCCCCGGCCCGGCCCTCCGCCTCGGCCGTGCGCCGGGCCCCGTCGAACACCTTCTCGAAGATGTGCGGCACCCCCAGGACGAACGTCGGGCGGAACGTCAGCAGGTCCGGCATCAGCGCGCTCGCGGACAGCTCCGGCTGGTGGCCGAGCTTGACCCGGCCCCGGACGGCGGCGATCTCGACCATCCGCCCGAAGACGTGGGCCAGCGGCAGGAAGAGGAGGGTGGCCGCCTCGTCGTCCGGCTTGGAGTGGAACACCGGCTCCCAGCGCGTCACCATCGTGTCGCTCTCGAACATGAGGCTCGCGTGGGTGATCACGCACCCCTTGGGGCGACCGGTCGTGCCCGAGGTGTAGACGACGGTCGCCACGGAGTCGGGCGTCACCGCCCGCCGGTGCCGCTGCACCACCTCGTCCCCGATGTGCGCGCCCGCCGCGGCCAGTTCGTCCAGCGCTCCGGCGTCCAACTGCCACAGCCGCTTCAGCCGGGGCAACCGGTCGATCACCGACCCCACGGTCATCGCGTGGTCCTCGTGCTCGACCATCACCGCCACCACCTCGGCGTCGTGGAGCATCCACAGGACCTGCTCGGCGGAGGAGGTCGGGTAGACCGGCACCGACTGGGCCCCGACGGTCCACAGCGCGAAGTCGAAGAGCGTCCACTCGTAGCGCGTGCGGGACATCAGGGCGACCCGGTCGCCGAACCGCACCCCGTGCGCGATCAGACCGCGGGCCAGGGCCAGCACCTGATCGCGGAACTCCCCGGAGGTCACCTCCCGCCACCGCCCCCCGGCGTCCTTGCGGGCGAGCGCGACGCGGTGCGGATCGTCCTCCGCGTAGTCGAAGACCACGTCGGCCAGGCCACCGACCCGGGGCGCCGCCGGCACGGGCGGGACAGTGAAATCGCGCAATGACATGCTCCTCGTGGCGCTCCGCACAGCGCCGCGACGCTACCCCACGCGGAAGCCCGGCGGGAGGGGCCGGGAGCCTCCTCACCCCGGTCCGTCCGGACAGCTCGGCCGTCGAAAACCGGCCAGATGGGCAAGGCTCGGGCGCACGGCCGGGCCGGTTTCGAAGGCGGGGTGAGCGGCCTGCGCCCGGATCTCCACCGAATCCGCCCCCGGCGCCCACCGTCCCCGCGACCACCGCTCCCAGCGCCCGCCCCCCGTTATGTTTTCCGCAGCTCCGCAATGGGGCCGCTGGCCTCCGGGCCCGGCATGACTGTGTCCCCCTGCCGAAGGCATGACCTGGGGGGTGGTGTCACCGGGGCCGGGGGTGTTCGTCGGAGACGCTGATCAGAGGTCCGGCCACCGTCCGGTCCGGCGCAACGCCAGGCTGCTGGAGCGCTACGGATCCCCGGCCGCCCTGCGCAAGGCAGGCCGCCGCAGACTCGTGGAGCTGATCCGCCCGAAGGCACCGCGCATGGCCACCAGGCTGATCGACGACGTCTTCGACGCCCTCGACGAGCAGACCGTCGTGGTCCCGGGCACCGGCACCCTCGACATCGTCATCCCTTCCCTGGCCGCCTCGCTCGCCGCTGTCCACACCCAGAGCCGGGCGATGGAAGCCCAGGTCAACGCCCTGCTGGAGGCTCACCCTCTTTCCCCGGTCCTGACGTCGATGCCTGGCGTCGGCGTCAGGACCGCCGCCGTCCTGCTGGTCACCGTCGGCGACGGCACCAACTTCCTCACCGCCGCCCACCTTGCCTTCTACGCCGGCCTCGCCCCCACCACGAAGCAGTCCGGGACCTCGATCCACGGCGAACACGCACCCCGAGGCGGAAACCGGCAGCTCAAACGCGCCATGTTCCTCTCCGCCTGCATGAACGCCGACCCGGCCTCCCGCACCTACTACGACAAGCAACGAGCCCGCGGCAAAACCCCCACCCAAGCCCTCCTCCGTCTCGCCCGCCAACGCATCAGCGTCCTGTTCGCCATGCTCCGCGACGGCACCTTCTACGAGTCACGCGTCCCCGAAACAGCTACCGCATGACCGGCTTCGGACTTGCGTAGCTGAACCAAACGGCCTCACAGGCAGTCGCATCCTGTGGAGTAGAGCAGCAGGAAGAGGGCCGTCATGGCGGTCACAGTGAAACCGACAGCGGTCAGGGCTGCGAGGCCCCGACGGCGCCCCTTCGCGGGGGTGCGGAAGGTCTGCCAGGCGCCGTGGGCGAGGAGGAGGCTGAGCAGCCCGACCCCCGCGATGGTGAAGCGCGGGCTGAGGGACCAGCTCAGGTAGGCGATCAGAGCCAGACAGCCGAGCAGGGCACAGGCGAGCAGGCTGAGGATCACCTCGGCGACGGCTTCTCCCAGCGTCTCGACCAGGAAGTCGCCGACGCCTTTCGCTGCCCTGCGGACCCCCATGGCGCTCCTCCCTCTTACGTCGATGGCCCCGAGCGGGGGCCTGGTATGGAGGACCCCCGCCGAGCCGGAATGGTTGCCGGGGTGCTCAAGGGTCGCCGACTGCGGCACACGGTCACACCTTGACGAAGGACATAGAGGCACCTCCCCCGCCGCCCCTGCCCCCGCCTCGGCTCCCACGGCGGGGCGGGCCTCAGACCCGGCCGGGCTCCCCCTCCAGGGCGATCCGGTGCTCACCGGCGTACACGTTCATCGAGGGGCCGCGCAGGAACCCGACCAGCGTCAGTCCGGCCTCCGCCGCCAGGTCCACCGCGAGCGACGACGGCGCCGAGACCGCCGCGAGCACCGGGATCCCCGCCATCACGGCCTTCTGCGCCAGCTCGAACGAGGCCCGGCCGGAGACCAGCAGCACCGTCCGCGACAGGGGCAGCCGGTGGTCGGTCAGCGCCCGGCCCACCAGCTTGTCCACCGCGTTGTGCCGGCCGACGTCCTCGCGTACGTCCAGCAGCTCGCCCTCCTCGGAGAACAGCGCGGCGGCGTGCAGGCCGCCCGTCCGGTCGAACACCCGCTGTGCGGCCCGCAGCCGGTCCGGGAGGGCGGACAGCAGCTCCGGGGAGACCCGCACCGGGGGCGCGTCGGCCACGGGGTGCCGGGTCGTGGTGCGGACCGCTTCCAGGCTGGCCTTGCCGCACAGGCCGCACGAGGAGGTGGTGTAGACGTTGCGCTCCAGGGTGATGTCGGGGACGCGGACGCCGGGCGCGAGCTTCACGTCCACCACGTTGTAGCTGTTCCCGCCCTCCGCCGTCGCCCCGGCGCAGTAGACGATCGACTGGACCTCGTCGCCCTCGGCGACCACCCCCTCGCTCACCAGGAAGCCCGCCGCCAGCGCGAAGTCGTCGCCCGGCGTGCGCATCGTGATGGCCAGCGGCCGGCCGTTCAGCCGGATCTCCAGGGGCTCCTCCGCCACCAGGGTGTCCGCACGGGTGGAGACCGCCCCGTCCCGGATGCGGAGGGTGCGGCGGCGTTCGGTGGCCCGTCCCATAGGTGTGAATCCGATCCTGTCCGTGTGCGATGGCTTCCCGTGCGCCGGTCCCGCGGGCGGTGGATCCGCCCGCGAAGGCCCGGCGCCGCGCGCCGGCGGCTCCCCGGACCGGGGAACCGGAACCCGGCTCCGCCATTGTCCGACACCCGCTCCGGCGTGTCGCGATCGTCCGTGCACCACGCCGACCAGCGTGTTGTCAAGGCTCCAACGAGTGAGCCGGATTCCTGTGGGATCACGTGCACGCGTACCCGGCGGTAGCGACCAAGACTGGAGGTTTCCTGCCCTACCCGACGATGGGAACCCGTATGACCGGCTCGCGAGTCGTGGCGCTCGGCCACTACCAGCCCGCCAAGGTGCTCACCAACGACGACCTGGCGGCCATGGTCGACACGAGCGACGAGTGGATCACCAGTCGGGTCGGCATCAAGACCCGCCACGTGGGCGGCCCCGACGAGCCGGTGGACGAGATGGCCGCGCACGCCGCGGCCAAGGCGCTGGCCGGGGCCGGGCTCGACCCCTCGGACATCGACCTGGTCCTCGTCGCCACCTCCACCGCGATCGACCGGTCCCCGAGCATGTCCGCCCGGGTCGCCGCCCGGCTCGGCATGGGCTCGCCGGCCGTCATGGACCTCAACGTGGTGTGCTCCGGCTTCACGCACGCCCTGGCCACCGCCGACCACGCGATCCGGGCGGGCGCGGCGACCCGGGCGCTGGTCATCGGCGCCGACAAGATGGCCGACATCGGCGACTGGACCGACCGGAGCACCTGCGTCCTGCTCGGCGACGGGGCGGGCGCCGCGGTCGTCACCGCCGACCCGGCCGGCGCCGACGCCCCGGGCGGGCCCGGCATCGGGCCGGTGCTGTGGGGCTCCGTACCGGAGATGGGCAACGCGGTCCGGATCGAGGGGACGCCGCCGCGCTTCGCCCAGGAGGGCCAGTCCGTCTACCGCTGGGCCACCACCCGGCTGCCGCCGATCGCCCGCCGGGTCTGCGAGAGGGCGGGCGTCGCGCCGGAGGAGCTGGGCGCGGTCGTCCTGCACCAGGCCAACCTGCGGATCATCGAGCCGGTCGCCCGGAAGATCGGCGCGGTCAACGCCGTCATCGCCAAGGACGTGGTGGACTCCGGCAACACCTCCGCCGCCTCCATCCCGATGGCCCTGTCCAAACTCGTCGAACGCGGCGAGGTCGTCTCCGGCGCGCCCGTCCTCCTCTTCGGGTTCGGCGGGAACCTCTCGTACGCGGGCCAGGTCATCCGCTGCCCCTGAGGAGCCCGCGCCGCGGGGCCTCCTGAGGGTCCCCCGGCATCTTTGTCCTGAGTGTGGAGAAAGTTGGGGCCGATTCCTGCGCAACTTCTTCCCCCTCCGGGAAAGCGCTGCTACGTTCCCCCTCGAAAGCCCGACGGACTGGCCGATGTGGCGGGGAGGGACGCGTGAGACGCATGACGGCACGACCCGCGAACGCGCATCAGGCACGGCTGCTCCGACTGCTGCGTGACGGGGGCCCCAACTCCCGCGCGCAGCTGGGCGATCAGGTCGAGCTCTCCCGGTCGAAGCTCGCCGTCGAGGTGGACCGGCTGTTGGAGACCGGCCTGGTGGTGGCCGACGGACTCGCCGCATCGCGCGGCGGGCGCCGTTCGCACAACATCCGGCTCGCTCCCGAACTGCGCTTCCTCGGCGTCGACATCGGCGCCACCTCGATAGACGTGGCCGTCACCAACGCGGAGCTGGAGGTCCTGGGACACCTCAACCACCCGATGGACGTGCGCGAGGGCCCGGTCGCCGTCTTCGAGCAGGTGCTGTCGCTCGCCGCCAAACTGCGGGCCACCGGGCTCGCGGAGGGCTTCGACGGCGCGGGCATCGGGGTTCCCGGCCCCGTCCGCTTCCCCGAGGGCGTGCCGGTCGCGCCGCCGATCATGCCCGGCTGGGACGGTTTCCCGGTCCGCGAGGCGCTCAGCCAGGAGCTGGGCTGCCCGGTCATGGTCGACAACGACGTGAACCTCATGGCGATGGGGGAGCAGCACGCGGGCGTGGCCCGTTCCGTGGGCGACTACCTCTGCGTCAAGATCGGTACGGGCATCGGCTGCGGCATCGTCGTCGGCGGCGAGGTCTACCGGGGGACGACCGGCAGCGCCGGGGACATCGGGCACATCCGGGTGGACCCGGGCGGCCGGGCCTGCGCCTGCGGCAACAGGGGCTGCCTGGAAGCCCACTTCAGCGGCGCGGCCCTCGCCCGGGACGCGGAGGACGCCGCCCGGGAGGGCCGCTCACCCGAACTCGCCGCCCGGCTGGAGGCGGCGGGGCGTCTCACCGCCGCCGACGTGGCCGCCGCCGCGGCCGCCGGCGACGCCGCCGCCCTCGACCTGATCCGCGACGGCGGCAACCGGCTCGGCCAGGTGATCGCGAGCCTGGTCAGCTTCTTCAACCCCGGTCTGGTGGTGATCGGCGGCGGGGTCACCGGCCTCGGTCACAACCTCCTCGCCAGTGTCCGCACGCAGGTGTACAAGCAGTCCCTGCCTCTGGCCACCGGCAACCTCCCCATCGTGCTGGGCGAGTTGGGCCCCGCCGCCGGAGTGATCGGCGCGGCCCGGCTCATCAGCGACCACCTCTTCTCACCGGCCTGATCCCGGGCCGCCCGCACCGCCGCACCGCCCGCACCACCCGGCGCGCCCCGCACCACCCGCCGCACCACCCGGCGCGCCCCGCACCACCCGTCAGGCCCCGTCCTCATTGGTCAGGTACCCGTCAGTCCGATCCTCGGTTCGTCAGGTACCCGTCAGCAGCCGTTCGCGGTGCCGCCGGCTCCACGGCACCTCCAGCCCTGCGCCCTGTCCGCTCACCGGCCCTCCCCGGCCCCACGGCACCGCCCGAGCAGGGGAGACCCCATTCGCCGAGGGGATTCGTCATGGCACCAGAACCACCCCTGCTCACGATGTCCGGTATCACCAAGCTCTTCCCGGGCGTCCGCGCCCTGGACGGCGTCGACCTGGAGGTCCAGGCCGGCGAGGTCCACTGCCTCCTCGGCCAGAACGGCGCCGGCAAGTCCACCCTCATCAAGGTGCTCGCCGGAGCCCACCAGCCCGACGGCGGCGAGATCGCCTGGCGCGGCGGGAAGGTCCGGCTCACGTCCCCGATCGCCGCCATGCGGCTGGGCATCGCGACCATCTACCAGGAACTCGACCTGGTCGAGGGCCTCTCAGTCGCCGAGAACGTCTTCCTCGGCCACGAACCCACCAGCGCCGGCTTCATCGTCCGTGCCCGGGAGGGGCGCGCCGCCGCGAAAGCGCTGCTGGCCCGCCTCGGGCACCCGGAGATCGACCCCGCCCGGCGCGTCGGGGACCTCTCCGCCGCCCAGCAGCAGATCGTCTCCATGGCGCGGGCGCTCTCGCACGACGTCCGGCTCATCGTGATGGACGAACCCTCCGCCGCCCTCGACCCCGAGGAGGTCGGCAACCTCTTCCGCATCGTCGAGGGGCTGACCGCCGACGGGGTGGCCGTCGTCTACATCTCGCACCGGCTGGAGGAGATCCGCCGCATCGGCGACCGGGTCACCGTCATCAAGGACGGCCGGACCGTCGCCGTGGGGCTGCCCGCCACCGGCACCCCCACACGCGACATCGTTGCCATGATGACCGGCCGGGACGTCGCCTACGTCTTCCCGCCGCGCCCCGACGAACCGGCCGCCGCCCCCGCCGAACCGGTGCTCCGGGTCCAAGGGCTCTCCCGCAAGGGCGAGTTCGCCCCCGTCGATCTGGAACTGCGGCCCGGTGAGATCGTCGGCCTGGCGGGGCTCGTCGGCTCGGGCCGCTCGGAGATCCTGGAGACGATCTACGGGGCCCGCAAGGCGACCACCGGGACCGTCACCGTCGCCGGCGAACGGCTCCGCCCCGGCAGCGTCAGGGCGGCCGTCGCCGCGGGCATCGGCCTGGCGCCCGAGGAACGCAAGGCCCAGGCCCTGCTGGCGACCGAGTCCGTCACCCGCAACGTCTCCGTCTCCTCTCTCTCCCGCTTCGCCCGGTTCGGCTGGATCGACCGCGCGGGGGAGCGGAAGGCGGCGCAGAGCGCCACCCGTGAACTGCAGATGCGGCCCGACAACCCGGACGCCGCCGTCCGCACCCTCTCCGGCGGCAACCAGCAGAAGGCCGTCCTCGCCCGCTGGCTGCTGCGCGGCTGCCGGGTCCTGCTGCTGGACGAACCCACTCGCGGCGTCGACGTCGGCGCCCGTGCCGAGCTCTACGCCGTGATCCGCCGGCTGGCCGACGAAGGGCTCGCCGTCCTGCTCGTCTCCAGCGAAGTGCCCGAAGTCCTGGGCCTCGCCGACCGGGTGCTGGTCCTCCGGGAGGGCGAAGTGGTCCACACGGCCCCCGCCCGAGAGCTGGACGAGCACCGCGTACTCGACCTCGTGATGGAAGGGAGCCCGACGCCATGACACAGCCCGCCCCGTCGGCGCAGCACAACGGGCCGGAGAAGGGGGCCGTCGCCGCCCCCTCCGACACGCCGCCCGCCAAGCCGGGCGGCGGCGCGCCGCCCCTCGGTCTGCGGCTCGACGTCCGGATCCTGTCCCTGCTCGGCGTCCTCGCCGTACTGATCCTGGTCGGAGGCGTCACCGAGCCCGACGCCTTCCTGGACAGCGGGAACCTCCAGCTGATCCTGACCCAGGCGTCCGTCATCGGCGTCGTCACCGTCGGCATGACCTTCGTCATCATCAGCGGCGGCATCGACCTCTCGGTCGGGGCGATGGTCGCCCTCGCCTCCGTCTGGGCGACGACCGTGGCCACCCAGGAGTACGGCTTCGCGGGCATCGCGTTCACCGCGGTGATCGTCGGCCTCGCCGCGGGACTCGTCAACGGCGTCCTCATCGCGTACGGCCGTCTCGTCCCGTTCATCGCGACCCTGGCCATGCTGGCCTCGGCCCGCGGACTCGCCCTCCAGATCACCGACGGCAAGACCCAGATGGTCACCGTCGACTCCGTGCTCGACCTCGGGCTCCCCGACTCCTACATCCTCGGGATACCGCCGCTGGTCATCATGTTCGCCGTGGTCACCGCCGTCGGCTGGCTGCTCCTCAACCGGACCACCTTCGGCCGCCGCACCGTCGCCGTCGGCGGCAACGCGGAGGCCGCCCGGCTCGCCGGGATCGACGTCCGCCGCCAGCGCCTGTACCTCTACCTGCTGTCCGGGCTGTGCTGCGGCATCGCCGCCTTCATGCTGATCGTGCTCGCCGGCTCGGGCCAGAACACCAACGGCAACCTGTACGAACTGGACGCCATCGCCGCCGCGATCATCGGCGGCACCCTGCTCAGCGGCGGCCGGGGCACCATCGTCGGCTCCGTCCTCGGCGTTCTGATCTTCACCACGATCACCAACATCTTCGCCCTCAACAACCTGCAGAGCGACGTCCAGCAGATCGCCAAGGGCGCCATCATCGTCGCCGCCGTCCTCGTCCAGGGCCGCACCATGCGCGGCCGGGAGACCTGAGCACCCCGGCTCCCCGACGCCCCCCGCACCCGCACCTCCCACGCACCCACCGGATGAAGGGCCCCACCGCCATGCCAGAAACCAGCCGCAGAGGACTGCTGTTCGGAACCGCCGCCGTCTCCGCGGGCGCGCTCCTCACCGCCTGCACCAGCAACGAGCCCAAGAAGACCGAGTCCGCCGCCCACAGCGCCCCGGCCGACGACAAGCCCGGCAAGGCCGTCACCATCGGCTTCGCCGGACCGCAGGCCGACCACGGCTGGCTCAACGCGATCAACGTGAACGCCACGTCCCGGGCGAAGACGTACTCCGACGTCACCCTGGAGACCACCGAGGGCTCCAACGACACCGCCGCCCAGATCGGCCAGGTCAAGACCCTCATCAACAAGAAGGTCGACGTCCTCGTCGTCCTCCCCGCCGACGGCAAGGCGCTCACCCAGGTCGGCCTGGAGGCCATGAGGGCGGGCATCCCCGTCGTCAACCTGGACCGCATCTTCGCCTCCCCGCAGGCGTACCGCTGCTGGGTCGGCGGCGACAACTACGGCATGGGCCTCAACGCCGGCCACTACATCGGCGAGCAGCTCAAGGACAAGCCGGACGCCAAGGTCGTCGAACTCGCCGGGATCGACAACCTGGAGCTCACCAAGCAGCGCAGCCAGGGCTTCGCCGACGCCCTGAAGAACTACTCCAACATCACGCTGGTGGCCCGCCAGGCCGCCGACTTCACCGTCGAGTCCGGTCAGGCGAAGATGGCCCAACTCCTCCAGGCGCAGAAGCAGTTCGACGCCCTGTGGAACCACGACGACGACCAGGGCGTCGGCGCGCTGCGCGCCATCGAGCAAGCGGGCCGCGACGAGTTCATCATGGTCGGCGGCGCCGGCGCCAAGTCCGCCATGGACGCCATCAAGGCCGACGACTCCGTCCTCAAGGCGACCGTCCTCTACCCGCCGACGATGGCCGCCTCCGCCATCGACCTGGCCCGCGCGCTCGGCCAGTCCAAGGGCCTCAGCGGACTCTCCGAGATGGAGATCCCGACCTCCCTGACCCTGTACTCCGCGGTCGTCACCCGGGACAACGTCGACCAGTACCTGCCGACGGGCTTCAACTGACCGGGACTCCGGGGGAGGCGGAGAGCGCGTCCCCCGGCCCGTTACCGCACACCGACGAGGAGGAAGTCCGCATGGCCCGTAGTCAAGAGACGGAAGCGCACCCCCCGGCACCGCCGCCCCAGCAGCAGGCGCCGGGAACGCTCGGGGTCGGCATGGTCGGATACGCGTTCATGGGCGCCGCCCACTCCCAGGGGTGGCGCACCGCCGGACACGTCTTCGACCTGCCGCTGCGCCCCGCTCTCGCCGCGATCTGCGGGCGCGACCGTGCGGCGGTCGACGCCGCCGCCGCCCGGCACGGCTGGGCGGCGGCCGAGACCGACTGGCGGGCCCTGATCGCCCGGGACGACGTCCACCTGGTCGACATCTGCACCCCCGGCGACAGCCACGCGGAGATCGCCATCGCCGCCCTGGAAGCGGGCAAGCACGTCCTGTGCGAGAAGCCGCTCGCCAACACCGTCGCCGAGGCGGAGGCGATGGTCCGCGCCGCCGAAGCCGCGCAGGCCCGCGGGCAGACGGCGATCGTGGGATTCAACTACCGCAAGGTGCCCGCGATCTCCTACGCCCGCCGGCTCATCGCCCAGGGCCGGCTCGGCCCGTTGCGCCATGTGCGGGCCGTCTACCTCCAGGACTGGCTGGTGGACCCGGCCTCCCCGCTCACCTGGCGGCTCAAGCGCGAGCACGCGGGCTCCGGTGCGCTCGGGGACCTCGGAGCGCACATCGTCGATCTCGCCCAGTACCTCTCGGGCGAACTGCTCACCGGCGTCTCCGCCGTGGCCGAGACCTTCGTACGGGAACGGCCCCTGCTCGCCGGGGCGTCGGCCGGGCTCTCCGGCGGGGCGGACGCGGTGGAGCGGGGCGAGGTGACCGTGGACGACGCGGCGATCTTCACCGGCCGCCTCGCCTCCGGCGCGCTCGCCTCCTTCGAGGCGACCCGGATGGCCGCCGGACGCAAGAACGCCCTGCGCCTGGAGGTCAACGGGGAGCTGGGCTCGCTCGCCTTCGACCTGGAGCGGCTCAACGAACTGTCCTTCCACGACCACACCGAACCCGCCGCCACCGCGGGTTTCCGCCGCATCCTCGTCACCGAGCCCGAGCACCCCTACCTGGAGGCGTGGTGGCCGCCGGGCCACGGCCTCGGCTACGAGCACACCTTCGTCCACCAGGCCCGCGACGTGGTCCGCACCATCGCCGAAGGGGCCCCGCCCGTGCCCTCGTTCGCGGACGGCCTCCAGGTGCAGCGGGTGCTCGCCGCCGTCGAGGAGAGCGCCGCCAAGAACTCCGTCCACACCCCGGTCCCGTCCTCGTCCTAGGAGGCTGCCGCCCATGCCCCGCCCCTTCACCCTCTTCACCGGCCAGTGGGCCGACCTCCCGCTGGAGGAGGTCTGCCGCCACGCCCGGGACTTCGGCTACGACGGACTCGAACTCGCCTGCTGGGGAGACCACTTCGAGGTCGACAAGGCGCTGGCCGATCCCGGGTACCTGGACTCCCGGCGCCGGCTGCTCGACGCGTACGGGCTGAAGTGCTTCGCCATCTCCAACCACCTGGTCGGCCAGGCCGTCTGCGACCACCCGATCGACGAACGCCACCAGGGCATCGTCCCCGCCCGGATCTGGGGCGACGGCGAGCCCGAGGGCGTACGGCGGCGCGCGGCGGCGGAGATCGCGGACACCGCCCGGGCCGCCGCAGCCTTCGGGGTGGACACCGTCGTCGGGTTCACCGGCTCCTCGATCTGGCACCTGGTCGCGATGTTCCCGCCCGTCCCGCCGCACATGATCGAGCGCGGCTACGAGGACTTCGCCGAGCGCTGGAACCCGATCCTGGACGTCTTCGACGCCGAGGGGGTGCGCTTCGCCCACGAGGTGCACCCGAGCGAGATCGCGTACGACTACTGGACCACCCGGCGCGCGCTGGAAGCGGTGGACCACCGGCCCGCGTTCGGGCTGAACTTCGACCCGAGCCACTTCGTCTGGCAGGACCTGGACCCGGTGGGGTTCCTCTACGACTTCCGCGACCGGATCTACCACGTGGACTGCAAGGAGGCCCGCAAGCGGCTCGACGGCCGCAACGGCCGCCTCGGCTCGCACCTTCCCTGGGGCGACCCCCGGCGCGGCTGGGACTTCGTCTCCGCCGGCCACGGCGACGTGCCCTGGGAGGACGTCTTCCGGATGCTCCGGTCCATCGGCTACGAGGGCCCGGTCTCGGTCGAGTGGGAGGACGCCGGGATGGACCGGCTGACCGGCGCTCCGGAAGCGCTTGCCAGCCTCAAACGGTTCGACTTCGAGCCGCCGTCGGCCTCCTTCGACGCGGCCTTCGGCGGCGGCGAGTAAAGGCTCCGCACACGTCCCGGGGGATGGGGCGGCAGGAAACCCCGCCGCCCCCGGGGCTGCTCCGCCCTGCCCGGAAAACGCTTTGTCCTGACGGAAGAAGAAGTTCGGCCCAGGTGTCGCACAAGGGCTTTCCGTCGAGGACGAACAGGTCTACCGTCCACCACGTGTACACGACATGACTCGCGTCGCCGGGGTCGCTCCCGTCCCCGGCGTCGCACGCGCGGCAGTCCCCGCGCGGCACGGCACGGCTTCACCCGCCCGTACAACCGGCACTCTCCGGAGGACCTACGTGCACAGAACAAGAAAGCGGCTCCTGGCCCGGACCCGCGTCCGCAAGACGCTCGCGCTGTTCACCGGCGGCCTGCTCGCCGCCGCGACCCTCACCCTCGGCTCCGCCCCCGGAGCCCTCGCCCACCCGGCGCGGGACGAGCCGGTGGCGGAGGACTTCCAGCAGGTCACCCTCGCCAAGGGCGCGGCGGAGACCGGCGAACCCATGTCGCTCGCCGTCCTCCCCGACCGCAGCGTGCTGCACACCTCGCGCGGCGGCGAGCTGCGGATCACCGACAGCGCCGGCAACACCCGGATCTCCGGCACGATCCCCGTGTACACGCACGACGAGGAGGGCCTCCAGGGCGTCGGCGTCGACCCGGACTTCGCGAAGAACCGGGCCATCTACCTCTTCTACGCGCCCCCGCTCGACACCCCCGCCGGCGACGCCCCCGAGACGGGCACCCCCGCCGACTTCGCGAAGTTCGAGGGGGTCAACCGGCTCTCCCGCTTCGTCCTCAAGGAGGACGGCACCCTCGACACCGCCAGCGAGAAGAAGGTGCTGGACGTCGCCGCCTCGCGCGGCACCTGCTGCCACGTCGGCGGCGACATCGACTTCGACGCCGAGGGCAACCTCTACCTCTCCACCGGCGACGACACCAACCCCTTCGCCTCCGACGGCTTCACCCCGATCGACGAACGCCCGGGTCGCAACCCGGCGTTCGATGCCCGACGCACCTCGGGCAACACCAACGACCTGCGCGGAAAGATCCTCCGCATCAAGGTCGCCGAGGACGGCTCGTACACCATCCCGGAGGGCAACCTCTTCAAGCCGGGCACGGACAAGACGCGCCCCGAGATCTACGCGATGGGCTTCCGCAACCCCTTCCGCTTCTCCGTGGACAAGGCCACCGGCATCCTGTACGTCGGTGACTACGGACCCGACGCGGGCGCGGCCGACCCCCAGCGCGGACCGGCCGGAAAGGTCGAGTTCGCCCGCGTGACGAAGGCCGCCAACTTCGGCTGGCCCTTCTGCGTCGGCGCCAACGAGCCGTACACCGACTACGACTTCGCCACCAAGACGTCCGGCGCCGCCTTCGACTGCGCCGCCCCCAGGAACGAGTCCCCGCACAACACCGGACTGGTCGACCTGCCGCCGGCCCAGGCCGCGTGGATCCCCTACGACGGCGGATCGGTCCCCGAGTTCGGCAGCGGTTCCGAGTCCCCGATGGGCGGACCCGTCTACCGCTACGACGCGGCCCTCGACTCCCCGGTCAAGTTCCCCGAGGCGTACGACGGCGACTTCTTCGCCGGGGAGTTCGGCCGCAAGTGGATCAAGCGCATCGAGCAGGACGCCGACGGCGCCGTCCACTCCATCAACGACGTGCCGTGGTCCGGCACCCAGATCATGGACATGGCCTTCGGCCCGGACGGGGCGCTGTACGTCCTCGACTACGGCCTCGCCTGGTTCGGCGGCGACGAGAACTCCGCCCTGTACCGCATCGAGAACGCCACCGGAGGCCGCTCGCCCATCGCCGAGGCCTCGGCGAACAAGACGTCGGGCACCGCCCCGCTGAAGGTGAAGTTCTCCTCCGCCGGCACGGCGGACGGCGACGGCGACCCGCTGACCTACTCCTGGGACTTCGGCGACGGCGGCACGTCCACCGCCGCCAACCCCACGTACACGTACAAGAAGAACGGCGCCTACACCGCCACCGTCACCGCCAAGGACCCGACCGGCCGCACCGGCTCCGCCAGCGTCCACGTCACCGTCGGCAACACCGCCCCGACCGTGGAACTGGTACTCCCCGAGGACGGGCAGCTCTTCGCCTTCGGCGACGCCGTGCCGTTCAAGGTGAACGTCACCGACCCGGAGGACGGCGCCATCGACTGCACCAAGGTCGAGGTCAAGTTCACCCTGGGCCACGACAGCCACGGCCACGACATCACCACCGAACACGGCTGTGAGGGCACCATCAAGACCGCCATGGAAGGCGGCCACGACCCCAACGCCAACATCTACGGCGGCATCTCGGCCTCCTACACCGACAACGGCGGCGGCCAGGCCAAGCTGACCGGCAAGGACGCCTCCCGGCTCCAGCCCCGGCACCGCCAGGCCGAGCACTACGACGCCTCCTTCGGCGTCACCACGCCGAGCAAGTCCAGCGCCCACGGCGGCAAGACCGTCGGGGACATCCACAACGACGACTGGATCTCCTTCAAGACCTACGTCCTGGGCGGCACCACCAAGCTCACCGCCCGTATCTCCTCGGCGGGCTCCGGCGGCTTCCTCGAAGTGCGCACCGGATCGCCCACCGGCAAGATCCTCGGCTCCGGGCCCGTCCCGGTGACCGGCAGCTGGGACACCTTCCAGGACATCGACATCCCGCTGCGCGGCGCCCCCAAGAAGCAGACCGAACTCTTCCTTGTCTTCAAGGGCGGCTCCGGCGCGCTCTACGACGTCGACGACTTCGAACTCTTCAACTCTCCGGTCGACCGGACGGCCAAGCGCGTCCTGGTCTTCTCCAAGACCGCCGGCTTCCGCCACGACTCGATCCCGGCGGGCGTCGCGGCTCTGAAGGAGCTCGGCAAGGGCGCGAACATCACGGTCGACTCCACCGAGTCCGCAGCCCAGTTCACCACCAGCAACCTGGCCCGCTACGACGCCGTCGCCTTCCTCTCCACCACCGGTGACGTCCTCAACGCCGAGCAGCAGAAGGCGTTCGAGAACTACGTGGCCACCGGCGGCGGTTACGTCGGCATCCACGCCGCCGCCGACACCGAGTACGACTGGGAGTTCTACGGCGGCCTCGTCGGAGCCCACTTCGACTCCCACCCGCACATCCAGCCCGCCACCGTCCGCGTCGAGGACCACGACCACCCCGCCACCGCCCACCTCGAGGACGAGTGGCAGCGCACCGACGAGTGGTACAACTACCGCACCAACCCCCGGGACAAGGCCAAGGTCCTCGCCACCCTGGACGAGACCACCTACACCGGCGGCAACATGAAGGGCGACCACCCGATCTCCTGGTGCCAGAGCTACCAGGGCGGCCGCTCCTTCTACACCGGTCTCGGCCACACCAAGGAGTCCTACGCCGAACCGGCCTTCCGCAGCCACGTCCTGGGCGGGCTGCGCTACGCCACCGGCCAGGTCAAGGCCGACTGCAAGCCGGACACCGGCCACCGGGCGATCTTCAACGGCAAGACGCTGGAGGGCTGGAAGCAGGCGGGTCCGGGGAAGTTCTCCGTCAAGGACGGCGCCCTGCACTCCGAGGGCGGCATGGGCCTGCTCACCTACCAGGCCAAGGAGCTGGGGTCCTACTCGCTCAAGCTCGACTGGAAGATGGCCGGCGACGACAACTCCGGTGTCTTCGTGGGCTTCCCGGAGTCCGACGATCCCTGGTCGGCGGTCAACAAGGGGTACGAGATCCAGATCGACGCCACCGACGCCGCCGACCGCACCACCGGCGCCGTCTACACCTTCAAATCCGCCGACATCAAGGCCCGTGACCGCGTCCTGCGGCCGCCGGGACAGTGGAACAGCTACGAGATCAAGGTCCAGGGCGAACGTCTGCAGGTCTTCCTCAACGGAGCGAAGATCAACGACTTCACCAACACCGACCCGGCCCGCAGCCTGAAGGACGGCTACATCGGCCTCCAGAACCACGGAGCCGACGACCAGGTGTCCTTCCGCAACATCCAACTCAAGGAGCTGCCCCCGAAGTAGGGCGGCCGCCCCTGCCGGCGGCGGGCGGGGAAGCACGCACCTTCCCCGCCCGCCGTCCCCCACCCCGACCCACCCGCCCCAGGGAGGCAGTCCGTGACCGCTCACGCCGACCGTGAAGGCCGATCCGGCACCCCAGGCCGATCCGGCACCCCGCTCACCTCCGGGGCCCCGGGCCTCGCGGGAACCCCGGGACGCACCGGTGTCTGGTTCATCGGAGCACGCGGCTCCGTGGCGACCACCGCCACGGCAGGCTGCGCCGCCATCGCCGCGGGCCTGCACCCGCCGACCGGCATGGTCACCGAGACGCCCCCCTTCGCCGACAGCGGCCTGCCCGCCCTGACCGACCTGGTCTTCGGCGGCCACGACACCCTCGACTGCCCCCTGTCCAAGCGGGCCGAGGCGCTCGCGGAAGGCGGCGTACTCCCGCACGGCCTCCCCTCCGCCGTACGTGCCGAACTCGACGCCGCCGACGTCGAGATCCGGCCCGGCGGACCGCTCCCCGGCGACACCCGCACCGACCGGGAACTCATCGCCGCGTTCACCGCGGACCTCACCGACTTCACCCGCCGCCACGGCCTGGCCCGCACCGTCGTCGTCAACGTCGCCTCCACCGAACCCGCGCCCGGGCCCGACGACACCCGGCTGCCCGCCAGCTCCCTCTACGCGGCCGCCGCGCTGCGCGCCGGCTGCGCCTACGCCAACTTCACCCCGTCCACCGGACTGCGCACCCCCGCGCTCACCGACACCGTCGCCGCCGGCGGCCTTCCCCACGCCGGACGCGACGGCAAGACCGGCCAGACGCTGCTCCGCTCCGTACTCGCCCCGATGTTCCTCCAGCGCGCCCTCGCCGTACGGGCGTGGTCCGGGTCGAACCTGCTGGGCGGCGGCGACGGGGCGGCGCTGGCCGATCCGGCGGCGGCAGCCGCCAAGAACGCGGGCAAGGAACGCGTTCTGGCCGACACCTTCGGCACCGCCCCCGAGGGCGAGGTGCACATCGACGACGTGCCCGCCATGGGGGAGTGGAAGACCGCCTGGGACCACATCGCCTTCGACGGCTTCCTCGGTTCCCGCATGGTCCTCCAGACCATCTGGCAGGGCTGCGACTCGGCTCTCGCGGCCCCGCTGGTGCTGGACCTGGCGCGGCTGCTCGCCCGCGCCCACGAGGTCGGGATCGGCGGCCCCCTGCCGGAGCTGGGCTTCTACTTCAAGGACCCGGACGGCGGCGCCCCGGCGGCGCTCGCCGAGCAGTACGCCACGTTGCTCGCCTTCGCCGAGCGGCTGCGGGGCCGGGCGTGAGGCGGCGGCGGAGGCTGCTGCCCGCCGCGCCGGCCCCGGCCCTGTCGGCCGCCCCGGACGGGCGGCGCAACGGCTACGCGCACGGCGTGGGGAAACCCGCCGTGGCCGAAGACCGCCTGTCCGGTGCGGGTGGGACTGCGCCCCCACCGGACAGGCCCGGACCGGCCCCCGCGGGACGGAACGGAGCACGGGGCGCGCAGGCCGGTACGGACCGGGGCACGGGGTCCGACCGGGGCGCGGGCCCCGGGCCGAACCGGCCGGGCGCGGGTGCCGGGCGCGACCCGGCCCCTGAGCGGGCCACGGCCCGGGAGCGCCTGCGGGCGTGGGCCGAACTGCTGCGCGTCTCCGCCCTCTTCTCCGTACCCGGGGACGCCCTGGCGGGCGCGGCGGCGGTGGGCCGCCGGCCCGGCCGGTCCACCGCCCTGGCGATCGGCGCGTCGCTCTGCCTGTACGAGGCCGGCATGGCGCTCAACGACTGGGCCGACCGCGACGAGGACGCCGTGGACCGCCCGCACCGGCCGGTCCCGTCGGGCCGCGTCAGCCCGGCGGCGGCCCTGGGCGCGGCCGGGGCGCTGACCGCCGCGGGCCTGGCCCTGGCGGCCGGCGCCGGACGTCCCGCGCTGACCGTCGCCACGGGGCTGGCCACCACGGTCTGGGCCTACGACCTTCGTCTGAAGCACACGAAGGCGGGTCCGGCGGCGATGGCAGCGGCGCGTTCGCTGGACCTGTTGCTGGGCGCGACGGCGACGGCGACGGCAACAGGCGCCGAGGGGCCCGCACCGGCCGGAACGGCGCGTGGCGGCGGTCCGCTCGACAACGTTGCCGGAGGCGGGTGGGCGGCCTCGAAGACCGCCCCCCTGCCGGACGCGCTGGCAGCGGCGCTCCCGGCCCTGCCCGCCGCGCTGGTCCTCGGAGCGCACACGTACGGCGTCACCGCCGTTTCCCGCCACGAGGCGCAGGGCGGCTCCACCGGCACACCGCTGGCGGTGCTCGCCACGACGACGGTGCTCGCGGCGGCGGTCCTGGGGGAGTGGCGGTGGCGGGGCCGCGCGCCCGGCAGCCCCCGCTCCACGACGATCATCACCGGACCGGCGCACTCCGCGACCGGACCGGCGCACTCCGCGACCGGACCGGCGCACTCCGCGACCGGACCGGCGCAAGCCGCGACCGGTACGACGCGAGCGACCGCGGGCACGACGTCTGCCGTTCCCGGCGCCGGCCTCACCGGGACGGGCCTTCCCCCCGCGGCGACACGCCCCGCCCGCACCGGTCCCGCCCCGCGGCCCGGAGGGAGCCGGCCGACCGCCCCGGGCGCGGGCCCCGCACGTTCCGCCCGCCTCCGCGACCCGCTCGGCCGGGCGGCGGCCCGCCCCGACCGCCTCCTGGCCATCGGGCTCACCGCCGCCTACCTCCGCACCGCCGCCCCGCCCCTCCTGCACGCCGCGCTGCATCCGTCACCACCGCTGACCCAGCGGGCGGTCGGCGGGGGCATCCGGGCCATGATCCCGCTCCAGGCCGCGCTCGCCGCCCGCGCCGGGTCGCCCGGCGCCGGTCTCGCCGTCATGGGGCTCGTCCCCCTCGCCCGCAGCCTCGCCCGGAAGGTGAGCCCCACATGACCCTCCACCTCGGCTACGGAACCAACGGACTCACCGACCTCCGCCTCGACGACGCCCTCGGCCTGCTCGCCGACCTCGGGTACGAAGGCGTCGGCCTGACCCTCGACCACATGCACCTGGACCCCCTGGCCCCGGACCTCGCCGAGCGCACCCGCCAGGTGCACCGCCGGCTCACCTCCCTGGGCCTGCGGGTCACGGTGGAGACCGGCGCCCGCTACGTCCTCGACCCGCGCCGCAAACACGGACCCTCCCTCCTCGACCCGGACCCCGACGCCCGCGCCGCCCGCACCGCGCTGCTGGTCCGCGCCGTCGACGTGGCCGGCGAACTCGGCGCGCACGCCGTCCACTGCTTCAGCGGCATCACCCCGCCCGGCACCCCGGCGGACACCGCCTGGCAACGGCTCACCGAGGCACTCGCCCCCGTCCTCGAAGCCTCCGACCGCTCCGGCATCCCCCTCGCCGTCGAACCCGAGCCCGGCCACCTCCTCGCCACCCTCGCCGACTTCCACCACCTGCGCGGTCTCCTCGGCGACCCGGGCCCGCTCGGCCTCACCCTCGACATCGGCCACTGCCAGTGCCTGGAGGACGCCTCACCCGTCCAGTGCGTCAAGGACTCCGCCCCCTGGCTGCGGCACGTCCAGATCGAGGACATGCGGCGCGGCGTCCACGAGCACCTCCCGTTCGGCGACGGGGAGATCGACTTCCCGCCCGTGCTCGCCGCCCTCGTCGCATCGGAGTACCGGGGCCTCACCGTCGTCGAACTGCCCCGCCACGCGCACGCCGGACCCGAACTGGCCCGCACCTCCATCGGCTTCCTGCGCGCCGCCATGACGCGGGGGGCCACGACGCGCGACGTCCCGGACCGCGCCACCCCGTCGAAGGGGGCCGCCCCGTGCTGACGTCCCGCGAAGAGCTCGACGCCGAACTCGGCGGGGCCGCCCGCGCCTGGCTCGACGAAGCCCTCGCGGAGGCCGCCCACGAAGCGGCCCGCACCGGCGCCCCCGCCGACGCCGCGACCGGTACTCCCCCCTCGGCGGCGAGCCCGTACGCCTCCCCGCCGTGGGAACTGCGCTACGCCGCCGCCGGACGGCACTGCGGTCCGGAACACGCCGACTCCGTGCGCTCCCTCCTGCTCGTCGAGGCCCGCGCCCCGCTCGCCTCCCTCATCCGGCTCTACGAGCAGGGCACCGCCGCCGAACGCCGGGCCGTCCTGCTCACCCTGCACCTCCTCGACCTCGGCGACACCGCCCTCCCTCTCGTCGAGGACGCCCTGCGCACCAACGACACCCGGCTGGTCGCCGCGGCCGTAGGCCCCTACGCCGCCGACCGCCTCGCCCCGCACGCCTGGCGCCACGCCGTACTGAAATGCCTGTTCACCGGCGTACCGGTCGCGGCCGTCGCCCGGCTCGGCGAGAGGGCCCGCGGCGACGCCGAACTCGCCCGCATGCTCCACGACTTCGCCGCCGAGCGCACCGCCGCCGGCCGCCCCGTCCCCGAAGACCTGCGTACGGTCCTCGCCCTCACCGCCCCGCCCGACGAGGACGGCCGCCCGGGGCCGCCGGCCGCGGTCCCCGCCACCACGGAGGAGTCCTGATGCGCATCTTCGACCCCCACATCCACATGACCTCCCGCACCACCGACGACTACCGGGCGATGTACGACGCGGGCGTGCGCGCGCTCGTCGAACCCTCCTTCTGGCTCGGCCAGCCCCGCACCTCGCCCGCCAGCTTCTTCGACTACTTCGACGCGCTCCTCGGCTGGGAGCCCTTCCGCGCCTCCCAGTACGGCATCGCCCACCACTGCACCCTCGCCCTCAACCCCAAGGAGGCGAACGACCCCCGCTGCACCCCCGTCCTGGACGCGCTGCCCCGCTACCTCGTGAAGGACTCCGTCGTCGCCGTCGGCGAGATCGGCTACGACTCCATGACCCCCGCCGAGGACCACGCCCTCGCCGCGCAGCTCCAACTCGCCGCCGACCACGGACTGCCCGCCCTGGTGCACACCCCGCACCGCGACAAGCTCGCCGGTCTCCACCGCACCATCGACGTCGTCCGCGAATCGAACCTCGCCCCCGAGTCCGTGCTGCTCGACCACCTCAACGAGACCACCGTGCGGCCCGCCCTCGACAGCGGCTGCTGGGCCGGGTTCTCCATCTACCCGGACACCAAGATGGACGAGGACCGGATGGTCGCCGTCCTCAAGGACCACGGCACCGAGAAGATCCTCGTCAACTCGGCTGCCGACTGGGGGAAGAGCGACCCCCTCACGACCCGCAAGGTCGCCGACGCCATGCTGGGGGCCGGCTTCACCGAGGACGACGTCGACCAGGTCCTGTGGCGCAACCCGGTCGCCTTCTACGGCCGAAGCGGCCGCCTCCAGCTGGACGCCCCGGCCCCCGACGCACTCCACGAGGGCAACTCCATCCTGCGCGGCGGGGAGTGAGGCGGCCATGCGCTTCCGCCATCCGGACGGCTCGACGGTCCACCTCGCCTACTGCACCAACGTCCACCCCGCCGAAACCCTCGAAGGGGTCCGCGCCCAGCTCCGCGACCACTGCGAACCCGTCCGCCGCCGACTCGGCCGGGACCGGCTCGGCGTCGGCCTCTGGCTCGCCCGCGACGCCGCCCGCGCCCTGATCAACGACCCCGCCGAACTCCGCTCCCTGCGCGCCGAACTCGACGGCCGGGGCCTCGAAGTGGTCACCCTCAACGGCTTCCCGTACGAAGGGTTCGGCGCCGACGAGGTCAAGTACCGGGTCTACCGGCCCGACTGGACCGAACCCGCCCGCCTCGCCCACACCACCGACCTCGCCCGCCTCCTGGCCGCCCTGCTCCCCGACGACGCCACCGAGGGCACCGTCTCCACCCTGCCGCTCGCCTGGCGCACCCCCTACGACGGCGACCCCGAGGCCGCCCGCACCGCACGCGCCGCCCTCACCACGCTCGCCCAACGCCTCGACGCCCTCGCCGAACTGACCGGCAAGTCCATCCGCGTCGGCCTCGAACCGGAACCCGGCTGCACGGTGGAGACCACCGCGGACGCCATCGCCCCGCTTACCGACGTCGGCCACGACCGCATCGGCATCTGTGTCGACACCTGCCACCTCGCCACCTCCTTCGAGGACCCCGGCACCGCACTCGACGCCCTGGCCGCCGCCGGCATCCGCGTCGTCAAGTCCCAGCTCTCCGCAGCCCTCCACGCCGACCACCCCCACCTGCCCGAGGTCCGCGCCGCGCTCGCCGCCTTCGCCGAGCCCCGCTTCCTGCACCAGACCCGCACGAGCACGGCCGCCGGACTGCGCGGCACCGACGACCTGGACGAAGCCGTCGCCGGACGGGCGCTGCCCGACTCCACTCCCTGGCGCGCCCACTTCCACGTACCGCTGCACGCGCCCCCCGCGCCCCCGCTGACCTCGACGCTCCCCGTGCTCCGCGACGCGCTCACCCGGCTCGTCGGCGGGTCCGTGCCCCTCACCCGCCACCTGGAGGTGGAGACGTACACCTGGCAGGCCCTGCCCGCCGAACTGCGGCCCCGCACCCGCACCCAGCTCGCCGACGGCATCGCCGCCGAACTCACCCTCGTCCGCGACCTCCTGGTCGACCTCGGCCTCAAGGAGCTGCCATGACCCCGGAGAGCACAGACCCCTCGGACCCCTCGGACCCTTCGGACAGCATGGACAGCACGGACAGCACGGCCGGTCCGCGGCGGGCGGGGGACGGGAGCGGCCCCACCCCCCTCCTCGTCCTCGACGTCGTCGGCCTCACCCCCCAGCTCCTGGCCCACATGCCGAACCTCCGGGCCCTGGGGGAGCGGGGCACGAAGGCGCCCCTCTCCACCGTGCTGCCCGCCGTCACCTGCGCCGCCCAGTCCACCTTCCTCACCGGCGCCACGCCCGCCGAACACGGCATCGTCGCCAACGGCTGGTACTTCCGCGAACTCGGCGACGTCCTGCTCTGGCGCCAGCACAACGGGCTCGTCGAGGGCGACAAACTGTGGGACGCCGCCCGCCGCGCCCACCCCGGCTACACCGTCGCCAACATCTGCTGGTGGTACGCGATGGGCGCCGACACCGACTGGACGGTCACCCCGCGGCCCGTCTACTACGCCGACGGCCGCAAGGAACCCGACTGCTACACCCGGCCCCCCGCCCTGCACGACGAACTGACCGACAAGTTCGGCACCTTCCCCCTCTTCCACTTCTGGGGCCCCGGCGCCGACCTGGTCTCCTCGCAGTGGATCATCGACGCCACCCGGCACGTCATCGCCACCCGCACCCCCGACCTCGCCCTCTGCTACCTGCCGCACCTCGACTACGACCTCCAGCGCTACGGCCCCGACGACCCCCGCTCCCACCGGGCCGCCGCCGACCTCGACCGGGCGATGGCCCCGCTGCTGGCCGACGCCCGCGCCGAGGGACGCACCGTCGTCGCGCTCTCGGAGTACGGCATCACCCGCGTCGACCGGCCCGTCGACATCAACCGCGCCCTGCGCAGGGCGGGCCTGCTGGAGGTCCACACCCAGGACGGCATGGAGTACCTGGACCCGATGGCCTCGCGGGCCTTCGCCGTCGCCGACCACCAGCTCGCCCACGTCTACGTACGCCGCCCCGAGGACCTGGCGGCGGTCCGGGCCGCCCTCGCGGACCTGCCCGGCATCGAGCAGCTCCTCGACGACGAGGGCAAGAAGACCCACCACCTGGACCACCCCCGCTCCGGCGAACTGGTCGCCGTCGCCGAGAAGGACGCCTGGTTCACGTACTACTACTGGCTCGACGACGCCCGCGCCCCCGACTTCGCCCAGCTCGTCGAGATCCACCGCAAACCCGGCTACGACCCCGTCGAGCTGTTCATGGACCCCCAGGACCCCTATGTCCGGGTCAAGGCAGTCACGGTGGTCGCCCGCAAGAAGCTCGGCCTGCGCTACCGCATGGCGGTCGTCCCCCTGGACCCCTCGCCCGTCCGCGGCAGCCACGGCCGCCTCCCCGAGAGCGACGACGAAGGTCCGCTCATCCTCTGCTCCACCCCCCACGCGTTCACCGAACGGGTCAGGGCCACCGAAGTGAAGTCCCTGCTCCTCCAGCTTGCCGGACTGCACTGACAACGCCCGGCGCCGCACCGCCCACCCCCTGTCACCCATGTCACCCGAGGGAGTCACGCGAACATGAGCCGCACCTCCAAGGACACCGAACTCGCCCGCAGACTGAGCCGCCGCGCCGTCCTCGGCGTCGCCGCCGGAGCCACCGCCGCCACCATCGTCGGCACCGCGAGCGCCCAGGCCGCCGGTCCCGCTCACGGCCACGGGCACGGCCACGGGCACGGCAAGGGCAAGCCGGTCCTGCCCCCCGGCCGCCTCGGCATCCAGCTGTACAGCCTCCGCGACCAGGTCTCCACGCTCGGTTTCGGCCCCGTCTTCTCCGAACTGGAGAGGTACGGCTACGACGAGATCGAGTTCGCCGGCTACACCCAGGGTTCGGCGGGCCCCCTCACCCTGGCCCAGCTCAAGCGGCTGGCCAAGGACCACGGCCTCAACCCGATCGGCAGCCACGTCGGCTACTACAACGACGACAACCCCGGCGCCTACACCTTCGCCCAGAACCTGGAGAAGGTCCTGGACGACGCCCAGGCCCTCGGCCTCAAGCACATCGGCACGGCCTCCGGCCCGTTCCGCTACGGGGCCACGGTCGACGGCTGGAAACGGGCGGCCGAGGACTTCAACACGTACGGCGCCGCCGCCCGCGAGCGCGGCATGAAGTTCTACCAGCACAACCACGCCGAGGAGTTCTCCTTCGCGACCGACCGGCCGAACGTGCGCCTCTACGACGTGCTGCTGGCCGAGACCGACCCGGACCTCGTCTACCTGGAGATGGACATCTACTGGGCGTACTGCGCCCAGTTCCGCTTCAGCAAGCGCGTGGACGGCACCCCGGCCCCGCTCGACCCGCTGAAGTACGTCATGAAGCACCCCGACCGCTACCCGCTGTTCCACGTCAAGGACGGCGTACGGGACGACACGGCGCGCGACGGCTACCGCATGGCGGACGTCGGTGACGGGGACATCGACTACAAGACGTTCCTGTCCGAGGTCACCGGCCGCACCCACCGGGGCCGCAGCTACCACCACTGGCAGACCGAGCACGACAACCCGGTCGACTCCCTCGCCTTCGCCCGCAAGTCCAGCGAGCACCTGCACGCCCTGCGCTCGGGCCGCTGCGGCGACTGACCCCCGGCCGCCCCGCGGCGCCCGGTCCGCCGGAACCTCCGGCGGACCGGGCGCCGCGGGCCCCACCTCCCACGGGGCCGCCCCAGGGGCTTCTTCGCGGCCCTGCCGGAGGGCCGCCGGTCTCCGGGCCCGGCGAGGCCAGGACCGACGCGAAGGGCGCCGTGCCCAAGCCGGCCGGGATCGTCCGGCCCAAGGCGCGCGGGGGGTTCGGGACGCTTACATGTGTTAGCCGCCGAGGCCGCGAACGTACCCGCACGCCCGCGCGTGCGTTCTCGCGTGGCGGGCCCTCGGCCGGTGGGCGAGCATGGATGGTGCACGGAATCCGGCCCGCACGAGAGGTCGGGAGGCCCGGTCGGGGCGGCCCGGTGCCCGGAACCCCCTCCGGACGGCCACGCGCCACCCCCCGGCCCCGCCCGACAGGACTTCGGGAGGCATCATGTCCCAGCCCCGCCAGCAGCAGTCGCCGCCCGGCACCACCGCCGCGATGACCCCGCAGCCCGACCACGGCGAGCGGAGTTACCGCGGGTCGGGACGGCTGACCGACAAGGCGGCGGTGATCACCGGCGGGGACAGCGGCATCGGTCGCGCCGTGGCGATCGCCTACGCCCGCGAGGGGGCGGACGTGCTGGTCTCCTACCTCGACGAACACGACGACGCGCAGGAGACCAAACGCTGGGTGGAGGAGGCGGGCCGCACCTGCGTACTGGTCCCCGGCGACGTGGCGGATCCGGCCCACTGCCGCTCGATCATCGGCACGGCGGTGGAGGAGTTCGGCCGGGTGGACGTCCTGGTCAACAACGCCGCGTTCCAGATGACCCGGGACTCCGTCGAGGACATCCCCGACGAGGAGTGGGACCGGACCCTGGCCATCAATCTCAGCGCCTTCTTCCACCTGACCAAGGCCGCCCTCCCCCACATGGGCCCGGGCTCGTCGATCATCGGCACCACCTCGGTGAACTCCGACTCCCCGCCGCCCCAACTGCTCCCGTACAACGTCACCAAGGCGGGCATCGCCAACATGGCCGGGTCTCTGTCGCAACTGCTCGGCCCCCAGGGCATCCGCGTCAACAGCGTTGCTCCGGGCCCCATTTGGACGCCGCTCATTCCGTCGACCATGCCGCCGGACCAGGTGGAGAGTTTCGGATCGCAGGTCCCGCTCGGACGACCGGGCCAACCGGCCGAACTGGCGGCGGTCTACGTGATGCTCGCCTCGGACGAGGCCAGTTACGTCTCCGGGGCCCGCATCGCCGTCACCGGCGGGCAGCCGATCCTGTGAGCGGCCGAGCCATGGGCCTCCACCCGCTGCGGCTGACCGTCACGGCCAAGCCGCTGGTCTTCGGCGGCCACGCCATCGCCCGCCGCCTGGGCAAGCGGGGACTCCCGGACTGGAGCATCGCGGAGACGTGGGAGTGCAGCGACGTCACGGGCGCCGTCGGCGTCGTGGTCGACGGACCGTTGGCCGGACGGACACTGCGCGAGGTCACCGCCGCCCACGGCGAGGAACTGATGGGCGCCGGGTGGTCGGGCGAGTACTTCCCCCTGCTGACCAAGTTCATCGACGCCGCCGGCTCCCTCCCGGTGCATCTGCACGCCGACGACGAGGCCGCCCGACGGCTGGAGGACCAGCCCAACGGCAAGACCGAGGCCTGGCACATCCTCGACGCCGCGCCCGGCGCGTCGGCCCTCTGCGGCGTCAAGGAAGGGGTGACACCGGACCGCCTGCGTACCGCGCTGGAGACGCAGGACTTCGACGCCGTTCTCCGCCGCCTGCCGGTACGGGCCGGGGAGACGCTCTACGTGCCCGGCGGCACCCCGCACAGTTTCGGTCCGGAGATTCTGGTCTACGAGATCGAGCAGACCTCCGACATCCAGCAGCACGCCATGCGCTGGAACATGGAGGACGGTTCCTCCGTGGACGACGCGGAGTTCGACGCGAACCTCGACATGCTGATGCGGGAAGTGAACCTGCACACGCGGCCGGACTTCACCCCCGGCCTGCGGATCGCCGTCGGCGACGGGGTCGAGCGCGTCTTCCTGTGCGCAAGCCCCTACTTCGCCCTGGAACGCTGGCGGGCCGGAACGGCCGAGCCGCTGCACCACTCCTTCTCCACCGCACAGGTGCTCTCCAACGTCGGCACCCCGGTCCACGTGCGTTCGGGCGCCTGGGCGGAAGAACTCGGCCGGGCCGACACCCTCCTGCTGCCCGCGGTCTGCGGCGAGGTCGAGATCACCGGCCCCGCCGACGTCCTGTTCGGCTATCTCCCCGACCTCGACCGCGACGTCCGCGCCCCCCTCCTCGAAGCCGGATACTCACGGGAGCTCATCGACGCGCTGGGGGCGGGCTGATCCCCGACTCCGAAGTACTGGCTCGTCGGCGGAGCCCCTTCCGACGGAGGCGCCGAGAAAATCGACGCCCTCGACGAGCAGACCCTCGTCGTCCCGAGCCCCGGCACCCCCCTGGACATCGTTATCAACCGGACAGAGCTGCCTTGACGAAGAACAGAGAGGCGCCCCGCCGGGGCGCCTCCCGCCGGTGCCCCTGCCGGGTGCCCCCAGCGCCGCTCGGCGGCTCTCGGGGAGGATCAGCAGCAGATCGTCGAACCCCGCCATCGCCAGATCCTGGTGCAGGGTGCGTTCCGGCGAGACGGAGACCGCGGTCCGCGACCGGCGGCGCGGCGGCGCGGCCCCGCCGTGGACGGCGAGCACCGGCGTACCCGGTACGACGAAGTCCCCGATCCGGGGAACGAGCCGCAGTACGACGCCCTGCCGCCGCGCGGCCCTGACCGGCCGCGCCGTGTTCACGTCCCGCAGCACCCCGGCCCGCCCCTCGTACAGCACCCGTGCGGTCTCCGGCCCCGGGTGCTCCTCGCCCCGCGATCCTGGCGGCATCCTGCCCACCACCCGGGGAGAGCCGCGGGCGATCCGGTCGACGACCGGCCCCACCTGCATGAGGCGGAGCATCGCGTTCATGTGGACGACGAAGAGCAGCAGACTCGTGCCCACGAGCAGCAGGATGAGCAAGCTCTGCACCAGGGGGACCGACACCATGCGGCGCGGGTCCGTCTCGCCCTCGTACGAAGACAGCACGAGCAGCGAGACCAGGAACGTCGCCAGGAACACCGTCAGCGTGAGCTTGCTGATCCGGCTCCGGACGAAGATCCGCACCACGCGGGGGGTGAGCCGGCCGCCGGCCATCTGCACCGCGACCAGCGAGATGCTGAACACCACACCGATGAAGGTCATCACCCCCGAGCCGATGGTGGTCACCACCGTTCTGGTGTCCTGGGAGAACGCGATGAGGTCGGCCAGCTGGTCGTACGCCCCCTCCCGCAGGAGGAGCGCGACGAGCGTGTCGTCCAGCTCGGAGGCGACGAACCCCAGCACGAACACGCAGACGAACCCCAGGGTCGGGGCGGACCAGAACGTGTCGCGCAGATGCTCGCGCAGCGGGGACAGCGGGCGGGGCCGGCGATAGCCGCGATCACTCATGGACGCGAAGGTGGCCCCGCCCCGGGCCCGGACCGGGGAGCCGGCGGGCCCGGACCGGGGAGCCGGGCGGCTTCCGCCCCGCGTACCGCACTGACCACCGGATATGCGGGTGAAGGGCACGCCGAACCCCTGGTATTGTTTTCCATGTCGCCGCGGGGAACACGCCGCGAACGACACACCCGGTCCGGGTGGCGGAATGGCAGACGCGCTAGCTTGAGGTGCTAGTGCCCTTTATCGGGCGTGGGGGTTCAAGTCCCCCCTCGGACACCAGCTGAAAACCCCACATCACGTGGGGTTTTTTGCGTTTCAGGGCGGGGGCGCGCCCCGGCGGCCCGCAGAGCGGGTCACATGGCGGAGAGCGCGGCGATCGAGAGGGCCAGGGGGACCGGACAGGCCAGGGCCCCCAGGAGGAGGCTGCGCGTCTCGCCCGACATGCGCCGCACCGCCGGCGCCCGGCAGACCGCGACGAGCGCACCCGTGCCACCGCACAGGGCCGCGGAGCAGCCCAACAGGAAACCGCCGATCGGCGCCCCCTCCGCCGCGGCCCACAGAGTGGACATCCCGACCACGAAGGCCAGCCAGGAGGCGGACAGGGAGGTGAGCAACCACAGCCCGGCGGAGAGGAGCACCACGCCGGTACGCCGGGGCGGAGGAGCGAGGCGGGCCGGTCCGTAGAGGGCGTGGTAGGTGCGAGAGTCCATGCCCCGATCCTCGCCGGTCCCCCGCCGCCGGGCGTGAGGCCGATGACTCAGCCGAGCGCGCCCCCGTACTCACTCCACCGATGGTCCCACCGTGGCGACGTCACCGCACGCCATGGCTGATGCCACGTCACATCGGTCTCGTTTCCGGCCGCTTCGTCGGCGTTCGCCTTCCTCGGTGCCGCGCTCGGGGTAGCCGGCGCAGCCATCACCCCCTCGTCCTGCCCTCTGCCCCCTGCCGACGTCGGGGGCGTGCACGCCGGTGTGTGACGTGCTGGGTTTTCCGAGAAGCGGTCAGCGCCATGACGTCCTTCAACGGCGTTGTCCGACGCGCTTGTTGAAGGTGACGGTACCTCTCCGGAGCAAAAACGGGTCGATCGACCTGTTTATTGGTACGTTGGCGTGCGGGCGCCTCGGCCTGTCCGGTCGTACGCCCGGGGCCGGTCGGCGGCCCCGCCCCGTGACGGGCGGGGGGCACCGCCCGGGAACCCGTTCCACCTGCTGCGGCCGTCGGCCGGAGCGGTCCCGGAAAGGCGACGGAAGGTGGCAGGGCATGACAGAAACAGGGCGGACGCAACCGCCGCGGGAAACGGTCGGGCTGGGAGAGTTACTGCGTCCTGTCAGCTCGCGGCTGACGGCGGCCGTCGGGTTACAGGCCGTGGCCGCGGTGGTCGCCGTGGTGCCGTTCGCCGCGGTGGCGGAACTGGCCCGGGTGCTCCTGGTGGCGGGGCCCGTCGACGACGGCGCGGCGTGGAAGGTCGCCGGTGTGGCGGGCGGCGCGCTGCTGCTGTGGCTCGTACTGAACACGGCGGCGGGCGCGATCGCCCATGCCGCGGACCTGGATTTCCAGCTCTCGGTACGGCGCAGGCTGGTCGACCGGCTCGGCCGGGTGCCCCTCGGGTGGTTCACCGACCGGGGAGCGGGCGGCATCGGCAAGGCCGTCCAGCACGACGTGGACACGATGCACCACCTGGTCGCCCACTCCCTGCTGAACCTCACCGCGAGCGTGGTCACCCCCCTCGCGACGCTCGTCTACCTGTTCGCGGTGGACTGGCGGATGGCGCTGGTCCTGATGATTCCCTTGGCCGTGGGCGTCGGCCTGTTCGTCCGGATGATGATGACGCTGGACGCGCAGACCGCCGCCTATGAGGAGGCCCAGGAGCGCATCGTCTCCCGGGTCGTCGAGTTCGTCGAGGGCATCGCCGTGGTCAAGATGTTCGGCCAGGCCCGGCGCGCGCACCAGCAGTACGCCCGGGCCGCCGACGACTTCACGACGTTCTTCCTCGCCTGGATCTCCCAGGGGTACCGGGCGACCGCCGCCTCGGCGCTGATCCTCGGGCCGGTCACCATCCTGCTGACCGTCCTGGTCGGGGGCACGGCGCTCATCACCTCCGGCTCCCTGGACCCGCTCGACCTGCTGCCGTTCGCCGTCCTCGGCCTGAGCGTGGCCGCGCCCCTCCAGGCCCTCGACTTCCACGGCCACGACATGGAGCTGGCCGGATCGGCCGCCGAGCGGGTGGGCGCCCTGCTCACCGCGCCGGAACTCGCCGTCCCCGACGCGACGCGCGTCCCGGAGACCGACGGCGGCGTCCGGGTGGAGATGTCCGGCGTCGCGTTCGCCTACGACGTGGACCGGCCGGTGCTCAGCGGCATCGACCTGGTCCTCGAACCCGGCACCGTCACCGCTCTGGTGGGGACGTCGGGGTCGGGCAAGTCGACCCTGGCGAAGCTGCTGCCGCGGTTCTTCGACCCGACCGCCGGCACCGTGAAGGCCGGCGGAGTCGACCTGCGGGACATCGCGCCGGACCAGTTGTACCGGCTGGTGTCCTTCGTCCTTCAGGACGTGCACCTGCTGGAGGCCAGCGTGCGGGACAACATCCGGCTCGCCCGCCCCGACGCCGACGAGGAGACGGTGCGCCGCGCCGCCCGGGCGGCCGCCATCGACCGGCGCATCGAGGAACTGCCGCACGGTTACGACTCGATGGTGGGCATGGAGGTCCGCTTCTCCGGCGGCGAGGCGCAACGCCTCTCCGTCGCCCGCGCGATCCTCGCGGACACCCCGATCGTGGTGCTCGACGAGGCGACCGCCCACGCCGATCCCGAGTCGGAGGCGCTGGTCCAGGACGCCCTGTCGGAACTGGCGGTCGGGCGCACGGTGCTGGTCGTCGCACACCGGCTGGCCTCCGTGGTCGGCGTCGACCGCATCGTCGTGCTCGAACAGGGCCGGACGGTCGAGCAGGGCACCCACGAGGAACTCCTCGCCGCGGACGGACGGTACGCGCGGATGTGGCGCCTGCAGGAGCGGGCGGGCGCCGGGGACGGCGACCACCCGGCGGTCCTCACCGGCGGCCCGACGAAGGAGGAGGGGCGATGATCCGTGGACTGTTCACCGCACTGGGGCCCGAGCACGACCGTGCGCTGCGCCGGCTGCTCGCCCGGTTCGCCGTCGCCGCCGTGCTCCAGGGCGTGGCGTTCGTCATGCTCGTGCCCGCCCTGCGCGAACTCCTCGGCGACCGGCCGGAACACGCCTGGCCGTGGGTGCTCGCCCTCGCGGTGCTGTGGCTCGCCTACGCGGCGGTGAGCTACCCGGCGACGCTGGCCGGCTACGGTGCTGGTGCGGACATGAGCCGCGACCTGCACCACCGCATCGGTGACAAGGTCGCCCAGCTCCCGCAGGCCTGGTTCACCCCCGACCGGGTCGGCAAGCTCGGCCGCCTCGCGTCCCAGCGGGTGGTCGACATCATGGGCGTCCCCGCCCACCTGCTGCACCAGTTGGTCGACACCTTCGTCACCCCCGCCGTCGTGGTGCTGGCCGTGTTCCTGTTCGACTGGCGGCTGGCCCTGTCGATGACCGTCGCCGGGGCCGCGGTGGCGCTGGTGTACCGGAGCGCCGGCCGCGCGATGGCGGCGGCCGACCGGGAGGCGGACCGCGTCCACTCCGACGCGGCGGTGCGGATCGTGGAGTTCGCCCGGGCCCAGCCGGTGCTGCGCGCCTTCGGACGTACGGCCCAGGGGCACGCCGCCCTCGACGACTCACTGGTCGTGCAGCACGCGGCCGGCCGCGGCATGCTGCGCGCCGGTATGTCCGGCCTCCTCTGGACCGCCTTCATCGCGCAGGCGTCGTTCCTCCTGCTGCTCGCCCTGGGAACCCGGCTGGCGCTCGGAGGGTCGCTGGACGCGGCCGAGTTCATCGCGCTGCTCGTGCTGTCGGCCCGGTTCGTCGAACCCATCATGCTCACCTCCGAACTGGGCGGCGCGATCCGGGTCGCCCAGAACGCGCTGACCGAGATCAACGAGCTGATCGACACCCCGACACTGCCCGAGCCGGAGACCTCGCGCCGTCCTGAGGGCACCGACATCGAACTCGACGGGGTGCGCTTCGGGTACCACGGCTCCCCGGTCCTCGACGGACTGTCGATGCGGGTGCCGCAGGGCCGGATGACGGCCTTGGTCGGGCCCTCCGGCGCCGGCAAGACGACCGTGATCAGGCTGATCGCGCGGTTCTCCGACCCGGAGGCGGGCGCGGTACGGATCGGCGGGGTGGACGTGCGCGAGATGACGACCGAGGAGCTGACGTCCGTCATCTCGGCGGTCTTCCAGGACGTCTACCTCTTCGACGGGACGATCCTGGAGAACGTACGGCTCGGCAGGCCGGACGCCACCGACGAGGAGGTCCAGGCAGCGGCCCGCACCGCGCGCGTCGACCAGATCACCGACCGTCTCCCGGGGGGCTGGGACGCGCCCGTAGGAGAGGGAGGCAGCCGTCTCTCCGGCGGGGAGCGGCAGCGCATCTCCATTGCGCGCGCCCTGCTCAAGAACACCCCGATCGTGCTGTTCGACGAGGCGACCGCCGCCCTGGACGCCGAGAACGAGCACGCCCTGCAGGAAGCCATGGCGGCGCTGGCGCGCGACCGCACCGTCCTGGTGATCGCGCACCGGCTGCACACCCTGCGCGAGGCGGACCACATCGTGGTGCTCGGCGACGGCCGGGTCGCGGAAGAGGGTGTCCACGACGACCTCATCGCGCGTGACGGCCGGTACGCCCGCTTCTGGCGGGAGCGCCGCCGGGCACGGGGGTGGCACCTCGCCGCACCCTCGACGGCACGCTGACCGGCGCCCGGCGCCCGGCCCATGGCCGGTCAGGCCCCGGGCCCGCGCTCTGCCCCCTCCTGGACACGGATGCCTCCCGAGCCGTCCTTGTCCGTTCGGCTTCTCCCCGCCGAGACCGGGTGCGGGGAGCGCCTCGTCGCCACCGAGTGGGCGCGGGGGGAGGCGCGTTCGCGCCCGGGCGGCCCCTCGCACCGGTGCGGGCACCGACGACAGGGCCCGGCCGGGCGCGCGGCTCGTCCGGGCGTGGTCCGGTGATCGAAATCCCTACGACACGTTCCCAAAGGTCATCAGGCACAAGATCATCCGACACCCGAACCACTCTGCCGCCACCACACCCGATCGCCAAGCCCTACGTCGAACTCATTCTGAAACGATCAGTAAGGGCCCCGACGCGGAGTGCCGCCGGACTCCACCCGGCGGGGGGCCCGGGGCGCCGCCACCTATTCGACGCGTCGAGGGGAGAAGGAGGGGGCTTTGGCCGCTCCTGTCGCTGTGCGGCAGGTCGCCGCGACGGGTGCGCTGAGTGCGGCGTGGCTACCGTGGAGTCATGGGACAGGAGACACCGAGGTGACCAGGGCCCAGCGTCGAACTGTCGGCGTCTGTACGCGCGCGGGCGACCGGAAGGTCAAGCCGTCGTGGGCGGCCTGCTGCCTGGGTGTGTCCTCGCAAGACCTGCCTGAGTCCGCTTTTCCGATGACTGGCGCGCAAGTCCTCGCCGCGGTGGAGGACCCCGCCCGAGTGGGTTGCCGAGGCGCGGGCCAAGACCGAAGCCCGCCGGAAGGAGAGAGCTGAGCGGCGTGCTGCTCGGGAGCCGGCCGTGTGGGACCTGGCGACGCTGGAGGCGGAGTACACCCTTGAAGGGCTCAAGGACGCGTTCGAATACAACGAGGCTCGCCGGGCGGCGCGGGCCGCTGCCCGCCAGGCCCGGGATGCGGTCGGACTACAGAACGCTGGAGAACTCCTGCTGGGTGAGCAGTCGAGCCGGGCGCAGGTGATCGCCGACCGCGCATCTCGCCAGCAACTCGGTCGCGGCGACCCCGAGCCTCCTGCCTGAGCGCGAGACAGAGGACGGCGGTTGGGCGGGCAGCCCCACGGGGACTGTCCTGATCGGCCACGCCCCCCGCTACCACTGCGCGACGTAGCCGCTCTGGGCGCGGGTCAGTCGAGGTCGGCACTGGCCAGGGTCACCGCGAGCATGCGGCTTTCGTACCGGTCGATGCGGGGGCAGTGTCAGACCCACCGATCATGATGAGCCGCATGCCGATCATCACCATGCAGAACTATGCCCTCACCTGGACCGACGCGGCTGGGCGACGTAGAGCATCCTCCGTCGCCTACGACGAGAGCAGTGCCAACAGCCGGAAGGGCGACCTCGAAGCCGCCGGCGCCACCGATGTCACCCTCGTGCCTATCCGACCCGGAGAACTCCCTCAGAGGGGTTGAGGGGGGCCAGCTGCGGTCTCCCGCAGCAGTTCCCCGTCATCGTCATAGAGCTCAAGGCTGAATTGCAGACCGAACCGGGTCAGCAGCGCGGCCAGCTCCTCGAAGCGGTGAGGATCGACAACGCCGTTCAGGAGCGTGTCCCCGTCGGTCGGGTCGACCTCGATGCGGCACCAGCCGGTTTCGACCTCATACGACTCCCACGACGAGCCGGATCGGGATCTCCAGCCGGCCCCGATGAACCGCTCGGCCACCAACGATGCACCGGGGGCTTCCGTCAGGGCGCCACACACATTGTTGTTGATCTCCAGCCAGACGGGATCGAGCGGTTGCTCCTCATCGGATATGTCCACAGCTGGATTATGAAGCAGACCCGCGACGCGCGACCGTACACGCTATCGACATCAAAACTCACCGATGTTGATCACTGCGCGCCGGGCCGGTGGATGATGCCGCCGCAGGACCGCTATCGCTTGGCCGGTACTCGTGGTCGAGGATGGAGTGGGTCACCGAGTCCCGCCACCGTCCGGCGCGTTGGATGTGCTCGCGGATGTAGCCCTCTTCGGTGAGTCCGGCGCGTTCCATGGTCCGGGCGGAGGCGGTGTTGTGCGGGGAGCGGGCTCCCCATACCCGGTGCAGGCCGAGGTCCTCGAAGGCGCAGGAGAGGAGGAGTCGTACGGTTTCGGTGCCGTAGCCCTGGCCCCAGATCTCGGCGTTGAGGGCGAAGCCGAAGGTGGCGGCGCGCGGTTGGTGGGGGTCCAGGGCGAGGCGCCCGAGCCCGATCAGCCGCCCGTCCTCGTTGGTGGTGAGGGCCAGGGCGTACTCCTGGCGGGGGTCGGCGGCCGCGGAGGTGATCGAGCGGGCGACGATCGCCTCGACGTCCTCGCGGGTCCGCGGCTCGAAGCTCATGTGCTCGGTCGCGCGGGCATCCCCGTAGATCGCGAAGACGCCTTCCGCGTCCTGGGGGGTCAGCTCCCGCAGGTGGAGGCGTGGGCTGGGGCGGCTGATCGGATACATGGCTGGACTCTACGGCCGGCGCGGCAGCGCGGTGGGCGTGCGCGCCCCGGTGTCGATAAGGTCCCGGAGGAGGCGGTACGCGTAGTTCGCCCCCCCTGAGTGACCTCCACCCCCGGGAAGGGGGCGCGCCTGCTGCGGCAGGACACCGACTGGCACTTGGCCCCCTTCCCCCGTAGGGAGCCAGGGGCCTCCGGTCATCTCGGCGCCGTCGACAGGGGACGGGCGGCGTGGACCATGCCGGGGTCAGCTGACGGACCGGATGGTGCTCCAGCTGCTCGCGCCGACCGTAGTACGCTCGCCGTCCACCGGGCGGCCCCCTGCACTGGTTGCGCCGGCGTAGAACAGCAGGGTGCCGGTGCCCTCGTTCGTCGTGGTCCACATGTCGGCGACGCCGTTGCCGTCGGCGTCCGCTGCCCCCGAGATCAAGGGGCGGTTGACGAGGCCGTAACCGTGGCCGTAGAGGGTGCGGTCGTCGAAGTTTCCACCGTCGCGGCCCCGGTAGAGCCAAAGGTCACCGTTGGCTGTGTTGCGGGCCAGCAGGTCGGGACGGCCGTCTCGGTCGGCGTCACCGGGGGCCGTGAGGGTCATCACGTCCCAGCCGCCGGTGCCGATGAGGACGGGAGCGGCTACGGCCGGGACGGTGCCGCGTACGCCCGCGAAAAGCCAGAGCTTGTCGTCGTAGGAGAGAACCGTGTCGGGGTGGCCGTCCCGGGTGACATCTCCGGGACTGACGACCTTCGCGTCCGTGGGCAGGCCGCCAGCGACCGTGACGGGGGCCGCCAGCGAGCCGTCCCCACGGTTGGTGTAGACGCGTAGGTCGCCGCCTACCCGGGCGACGACGTCCTCCACACCGTCTCCCGTCCAGTCGCCGCGGTGCGTCACGGAGGCGCTCCCCCAGCCTCCGGTGCCGATGATGTCGTGGGCGCCGGGCACACCGCCGGTCCCTTCGCCGTGGTAAAGGCGCAGTTTGCCCAGGTCGTCGACGGCCAGGAGGTCCGGCTTGCCGTCACCGGTCATGTCGCCGGGGACGGGTGCGTCGCGGAGGTAGGCGATGACGGGGGCGTGGTCGGAGTAGCCGTTCGGCGGGTTGGTCGCCTCGGTGTCGGTGTTCCGGGTCCGGTCCATACGGGACTGGTCGACGGTGCAGGCGACGAAGCGGGGGCCGTCGGCGCGCGGGGTGGTGAACAGGTGGTCGAGCCAGTGGCGGCTGGGCGTGGCCGCAGTGGACGCCCAGTACTGGTACGTGTGGTCGCCGTTGACGCAGCGGTCCAGCTTCGACGTGACTGGGTCCAGATCGGCGGACGCGGCGTTACGGTTGAAGTCGCCGCCGATCACCACACTGACCGGGATGTCGTCTTGAAGGTGAGCGGCGATGGTCTTGGACTGGCGCTTGGCGATCGCCGACTCGTCGGGGATCAAGTGCACGCTGCAGAACTTGTCGGTCAGGCCGGTTCCCCGGCCGCACACCATGGGTAGCTTGCGTGAGGACAGGTCGGCTGGCACCGTCTCGACCCGTTCGACGGGGCCGTCGAACGTACCCTTAACCGCGAGCAGGACTCCCAGGTCGCCGCCGAGCGCTTCACCGCGGCAGCGGCTGTCCAGGTCCGATTCGCGGTTGCCGGGCGCGTGCGCGAAGGACCATCCGGCGCCCAGACGTTCCCTCAGGAGCGCCATGTGGCTCTTGCGCCAGTTGGCACGGCGCTCGGTTTCGGGTGTGGCCTCGTCGTAACCGCAGACCTCCTGAAGCATCACCACGTTCGCCTGGTGCTCGGTGACCAGTTGGGCGACTTGCTCCGCCTTGCGGTCGGGCTCGTTACGGTAGGCGCAGTAGCCCGGCTCGCCGCGGGGGCTGCCGGCCTCTCCGCATATGTTCCAGGTGATGACTCGCGTCTCCCCCGGGTACGGTGAGGTCACCTGTGCCGTCTGGGCTGCCGCGGTCGTTTCGACTGCCGACGCCTCCTGTACCGGTGCACCGAGCAGCAAGCCGCTGGCGACGGCCAGTACCAGCAGTGCCGTTGTCACTCTCTTCAACGCTGTTCCTCCCCTGATGTCCGGTCTGACACGAGCCGGACTCCCGCAGATCATCTCAAGCGGGAAGAGGCCAGGTCGTCCGATCCACGTGATCCTCGGCAACGGGCCTTGGCCCCCGATCCTGGGCACGGGTTATGCGGCTGTCGCCACTGCGCGGTGTCCGGGTCGACCCGGGACGGCGCTGCGGCCTCGCGGTGCGCTTCGAGGGCGCGGCGGTAGCCCTTCGGCACCTTCCGGCGCTCCACGGGTACGGCGGGTGCGGTCGGCTGCGGAGCCGGTTCGGCGGCCACCGCGGCAGGGCCGGCCTTCAGGGGGGCGGGCACCAGGACGTGCAGGGCGCCGCCGGACGCCATGGGACGTTCACCGCCGGGGCCGGCCTTCTCACCGAACCCACCAAACTGTGGGCGTGCGCGCCCCGGTGTCGATAAGGTCCCGGAGGAGGCGGTACGCGTAGTTCGCCCCCCTGAGTGACCTCCGCCCCCGGGAAGGGGGCGCGCCTGCTGCGGCAGGACACCGACCGGCTCCTGACGCCCTCCCCCCGTGGGGAGCCAGGGGCCTCCGGTCATGTCGACCCGCTCAAAGAGGGCCGCGGCGCAGCAGATGGACGAGCGCCAGCCCTTCCGGCTCCTTGCCCGCGGCCACGCGGCTGCAGTCTTCGTCGGGGGAGCCTAGGGACGGTCGGCCTCAGCGATCCGTTCCACGCGCAGGGGGGCCACCTGGCCCAGTACGTCGAGGCAGCGGTCAGCGATGGTCACGGCCCCGTCCAGGGCCCGCCACATCATGTCCTGGGCCTCTTCCTCGCTCGCCGAGTCGACCACGATGCGGTAAGGCGGAAAGGCCACCCAGGGCTGAGTGCCTGATTGGAATCTGAGACGTTCGTCCTCTGGTGGTTGGGCCTGTCGCGCAGAGTTTGGATTTCCAGGGCAAGCGCCTCTCTGGTGGAGTCGTGCGAGGGTTTAGCCCTGTGGTAGCGATGTCAGTGGTGGCTGTGATGCTGTCGGCATGACTCCTTGGAACCTTCTCGACCTGGACAACGCCTTGTGAGCTAGTTGGGCTGCCGACACCTGCTCACCGAGCGACCTGAGCGGCATCACCTGGACGGCCGACAACCCTGCCTGGGGCCATTGCGACATCACCGCCTTGATCGTCCATGACATTTTCGGCGGGGATCTCGTCGTCGGCGAAGTGCATCTTGAGCAAGACCAGCACGGCTTTCACTGGTGGAACCGGCTGCCCAGCGGCGCCGAAATCGACTTGACCCGTGAACAATTCCAGCGGGGCGAGAGCGTCACCGAGGCCCGCGTTGTCGAGCGCCCACCGGGCCCTCTGCGTCGCTGGGACGAGTACCTCCTTCTGCGCAAGCGGGTCATCGAGCACCTCGGCCATCTGCCGGAACCAGCCGCCTGAGCCCTGATGGGATCCCAGCACGTAGATGGCCTGTGGGAGGTTTCCGGGCATACTTCTGCGCGGCAGAGCTCAGCGGGAATGGCGGGCGTCCCGGGGTGTGGTGGGGGTCGGCCGGTCAAACCCTCTTCGACCAGCTGGGGTGGGGGCCCTTGCGAGCGATGCGCCGGCTCATGAAGGTGATGAGTGCCCAGGTTAGATGGGCTTCTGAGTGCTGTGGGAGGCGTTCGTAGTCGCGGACGTTGCGGCGGGCTTTCATGATCCAGCCCAGGGCCCGTTCGACTTTCCAGCGCCGAGGCAGAACGACGAAACCTTTCGCGCCGCGGGGGCGGGAGACCGTTTTGAGGGTGATGTTGAGGAAGCTTCCGGACCAGTTGATGAGCTGGCTGCCGTACGCGGAGTCGGCCCAGACCTGGGTGATCTGCTGGCCGATCTGCGCAAAGCCGGCCTGTTGGACATGGACGGCTGCGCGATCGACGGCTCGCACATCCGGGCCCTGAAGGGGGGTTCGCACCGGGCCTTCGCCGGTCGACCGCGCCCGGCCGGGCAGCAAGCACCACCTGATCGTCGACCGCCACGGCACACCCCTCGCCGTCTCGCTGACCGGAGGAAACCGGCACGACGTCACCCAGCTGACACCCCTGCTGGACGCGATCCCCAGCATCCGCGGCCTCCGTGGACGGCCTCGGCACCGGCCGGGCCGGCTGTTCGCCGACCGCGGCTACGACTACGACAAGTACCGCCGCGTCCTCCGAGCCCGCGGCATCACACCCCAGATCGCCCGCCGAGGCGTCCCGCACGGCTCCGGGCTGGGCAAGACACGCTGGGTCGTCGAGCAGACCTTCGCCTGGCTCCACCCGTTCAAACGACTCCGGACCCGCTACGAGATACGCGCCGACCTCCACCTCTCACTGCTCCAACTCGCCTGCAGCATCATCTGCTTGAGACGGCTCCGAACCTCATTCTGAAACGATCAGTTAAACGAGTCATTCCGAAGTCCCGCCTGCCGGGCGGGGCGTGGCACGCGCTCCCGAGCTCTCGACTTCATTCGAGGAGGGGAGGCCCCGCGGAGCAGGGAGGCGCCCTCTTCTCCGCACCGGGCGCAGCCCCCGGTACGTCCGCCCCCGGGTTCCCGACCTTGCTCGAACAGGGCCCCTCGCGGGATTGCGGCCGGCGGCCGTGACCGAACCGGCAGGCCGGGCACGAGCGGTCGGCTTGCCCCTTCGGGGCGACAGCGGGGTACAACGGCATGACGGGACCTCTTTGCGCGACGGGGCTTCGACGCTGCAGTCGCTACCAAGGGGTCCTGGCCGTGCACGTCCCTTCGCCGCTTCCCGTCCGCCCCCGACCCTCAGTTCGTTCACGGGGCCTCAGCTCAAGGGTGCGGCCGGCTCCGGGAGGTACCGGACGTCCTTGAGGGGGACTGTGGGCTGTGCGCCGGCCCGTCCGTCGCGCGCTCGCTGATCGTCTACGGCCACTGATCACAGGGGAATGACTCGTCTAGGTTGGAGCGATGCCAGCGACAGGTGCCGTCGGGAGGACCCCCAGGGTGAAGGAAGTCCAGCAGGAACGGGCGATCGCGACCCGGCAGCATCTCATCGTGAGCGCTGCCGCCGTGTTCGACGCCGAGGGGTTCGCCGGTGCGAGTCTCGGCAAGATCATCGAACAGGCCGGGACCACGAGAGGCGCGTTGCACTTTCACTTCCCGGCCAAGGAGTCCCTCGCCGTCGCCGTGCTCCGTGAGCACAACGACAGGATGACCGCCGTCGTGGAGAGGATCTCGCGGAGCGGCAGGACGGCCCTGGAGCAGATCGTGGAGATCTCCCGTACCACGGCGCGGACGATCGACGAGGACGTCGTCGTGCGGGCCGGGACGCGCCTGCTGATGGAGTTGACCTACACCGGCGATCTGCCGGTCGGGTACCGGCTGTGGATCGAGGCGTGCGAGGAGAAGGTGCGCCAGGCCGTCGAGGACGGCGACATCGTGCCGAACGTCTCTCCTCAAGCGGTGGCGTACCTGGTGATCTCCAGTCTGGCCGGGGTCCAGATGGTCTCCTCGGTCCTGTCCGGCCGCGACGACCTGGACCGGCGGGTCGAGGAGATGTGGGAGATCCTGCTCCTCGGACTCGTCCCGGCCGACCGCAGGGGGAAGGTGGCCGGTCTGCTGAACCCGGGCGCCCCCGGGAGGGCGTGACCCGGCGGGGCGGCCGGGCGGGCTGAGGTCGCCGTCCCGCACACCGCCCTCTCGCGTCGCGCTTGTCGTCCTCCCTGCCCGGCCCCTCCTTCCTGCCGCCCCCCGGCTCCCGCCTCCTCCCGTTCCCGCCCCCTCCCGTCACGATCCGGTATCGGCCACGGGAGGGGGTCTTGTTTTTGGCCATGGAATCGATTCCAATCATCCGTGTAATCGATTCCACGGCGTCGTGTCACCGGTCCGCGACCGGCCGCCCCCGGGTTTCGAGGTGTACGGAAACCACAAGGAGGTGGTCCGGACATGGCGGGCATCAAGGATGTCGCGGCCGAGGCGGGCGTGTCCGTCGCCACGGTGTCGCGCGTGCTGAACGGCCACCCGTCCGTCAGCCAGGAGGCGCGTACCCGTGTCCTCGCCGCCGTCGAGGCCCTCGGCTACCGGCCCAACGCCGTGGCCCGCTCGCTGCGCACCGCCCAGACCCGCACGCTCGGCCTGGTCATCAGCGATGTGCTCAACCCGTACTTCACCGAGCTGGCCCGCTTCGTCGAGGAGGAGGCCCGCGCGCTCGGCTACAGCGTCATCATCGGCAACGCCGACGAGCGGCCCGACCTCCAGGACCACCACATCCGCACACTCATCGACCGCAGGATCGACGGCCTCCTCGTCTCGCCCGCGGACGGCGGCACCCCCCTGATACGGGACGTCGCCCTGAGCGGCACCCCGATGGTCTTCGTCGACCGGTGGATCCCCGGCATCGACGTCCCCGTCGTCCGCGCGGACGGTACCGGCGCGGTCAGGGACCTCGTCGCGCATCTGCACGGCCTCGGCCACCGCCGGCTCGCCATCATCGCCGGACCCGCCGCCACCACCACCGGCGACGAGCGCGTCGCGGCGTTCCGGGACGCGCTGCGGGAGCTCGGTATCGCCCTGCCCGACTCCTACATCGGGCAGGGCGACTTCCAGGCCGCCAGCGGACGCCGGGCCACCGAGCGCTTCCTGGACCTGGCCGAACCGCCCCAGGTCGTCTTCGCCGCCGACAACCTGATGGCCCTCGGCGCGCTGGACGCGATCCGGGCGCGCGGGCTGCGGGTGCCGGACGACGTCGGGCTCGCCGCCTTCGACGACATCCCGTGGTTCGTCCACACCGACCCGCCGATCACCGCCGTCGCGCAGCCGGCCGCCGACCTGGCGCGGGCCGCCGTGCGCGCGCTCGCCGACCGGATCGAAGGACGGGCCCCGCAGTCCGTCACCCTGCCCGCCCGCCTCGTCGTACGCCGCTCGTGCGGCGAGGCCGCACCGAACGAGAGGAGCGACCGTTGACCACCCCGCAGAAGCAACGGGAGACACCCCCCGACGAGTTGCTGCGCATCGAGGGCCTGCGCAAGGCCTTTCCCGGCGTCGTGGCGCTCGACAACGTCGACTTCGACCTCCGCAGAGGCGAAGTGCACGTCCTGCTGGGCGAGAACGGCGCGGGCAAGAGCACCCTCATCAAGATGCTCTCCGGCGCCTACCGCCCCGACCGGGGCCGCATCCTGGCCGAGGGGCGCGAGGTGCGCATCGAGAGCGCGCAGGACGCCGAACGGCTCAAGATCGCCACCATCTACCAGGAGTTCAACCTCGTACCCGACCTCACCGTCGCCGAGAACATCTTCCTGGGCCGTCAGCCCCGCCGCTTCGGACTCGTCGACCACCGCCGGATGCGCCAGGACGCGGCAGAGCTGCTGCGCCGCGTCGGCCTCGACGTGCGCCCCGAGACCAGGGTCCGTGAACTGGGCATCGCCCGGCTCCAGATGGTGGAGATCGCCAAAGCGCTCAGCCTGGACGCCCGCGTCCTGATCATGGACGAGCCGACCGCCGTGCTCACCTCCGAGGAGGTCGACAAGCTCTTCGCGATCGTCCGGCGACTCCGCGAGGACGGCGTCGGGATCGTCTTCATCACCCACCACCTGGAGGAGATCGCCGCACTCGGCGACCGCGTCACCGTCCTGCGCGACGGCCGCAGCATCGGCCAGGTCCCCGCCTCGACGCCCGAGGACGAACTCGTCCGGCTCATGGTCGGCCGCAGTATCGAGCAGCAGTACCCGCGCCAACGCCCCGACACGGGCGAGGCGTTGCTGTCGGTGCGCGGGCTCACCCGCGACGGCGTCTTCCACGACGTCAGCTTCGACGTCCACGCCGGGGAGGTCGTCGGCCTCGCCGGACTCGTCGGCGCCGGGCGTACGGAGGTGGCCCGCGCGGTGTTCGGCGCCGACCCGTACGACGCGGGCACCGTCGACGTACGCGGCGAGCGGCTGGCCCGGCACGACGTCCCCGCCGCGATGGGCGCCGGGCTCGGCCTTGTGCCGGAGGACCGCAAGGGCCAGGGCCTGGTGCTCGACGCCTCCGTGCAGGAGAACCTGGGCCTGGTCACGCTGCGCTCCGCCTCCCGCTCCGGGCTCGTCGACCTCACGGCGCAACGCACCGCCGCCGCCCGCATCGCCGAGCAGCTCGGGGTCCGCATGTCCGGCCTCGGCCAGCACGTGCGGACCCTGTCCGGCGGCAACCAGCAGAAGGTCGTCATCGGCAAGTGGCTGCTGGCCGACACCCGGGTCCTCATCCTCGACGAGCCCACCCGGGGCATCGACGTCGGAGCCAAGGTCGAGATCTACCAGCTCGTCAACGAACTGACCGCCTCCGGGCACGCCGTCCTGATGATCTCCAGCGATCTGCCCGAAGTGCTCGGCATGAGCGACCGGGTGCTCGTCATGGCCCAGGGCCGCATCGCCGGGGAGCTGGCCGCCGACGAGGCGACCCAGGACGCCGTGATGGCCCTCGCGGTCGGCGCCCCGCCCCCTGCCGAGGGCCCCGCCCTCACCGAACACCCCGCACCGAAGAAGGAAGAGGAGGGCCCCCGTGGCCACTGAGACAGCCAAGAGTGACGCGGGTACGGGCGGAGCCTCGGTGATACGCCGCGTCCTGCTCGACAACGGGGCGCTGAGCGCCCTGGTCGTCCTGGTGGTGGCGATGTCGCTGCTCTCGGGCGACTTCCTGACCACCCAGAACCTGCTGAACGTCGGCGTCCAGGCGGCCGTCACCGCCATCCTCGCGTTCGGCGTCACCTTCGTCATCGTCTCGGCGGGCATCGACCTGTCCGTGGGTTCGGTCGCCGCCCTGTCCGCGACGGTCCTCGCCTGGTCCGCGACCTCCGCCGGGGTGCCCGTCGTCCTCGCGGTCGTCCTCGCGGTCCTCACCGGCATCGCCTGCGGCTTCGTGAACGGCGCCCTCGTCTCGTACGGCAAACTCCCGCCGTTCATCGCCACGTTGGCGATGCTCTCGATCGCCCGCGGGCTCTCCCTCGTCATCTCGCAGGGCAGCCCGATCGCCTTCCCCGACTCCGTCTCATGGCTCGGCGACACGCTCGGCGGCCGGCTCCCCGTACCGGTCCTCGTGATGATCGCCATGGGCCTGGTCACCGCGCTGATCCTCGGCCGCACCTTCATCGGCCGTTCGATGTACGCGATCGGCGGCAACGAGGAGGCGGCCCGGCTCTCCGGGCTCCGCGTCAAGCGCCAGAAGATCGCCATCTACGCCCTGTCCGGCCTCTTCGCCGCCGTCGCGGGCATCGTCCTGGCCTCGCGCCTCGTCTCCGCCCAGCCGCAGGCCGCGCAGGGGTACGAACTCGACGCCATCGCCGCCGTCGTCATCGGCGGGGCGAGCCTGGCCGGCGGCGTCGGCAAGGCGTCCGGCACCCTGATCGGCGCACTCATCCTCGCCGTCCTCCGCAACGGCCTCAACCTCCTGTCCGTGTCGGCGTTCTGGCAGCAGGTCGTCATCGGCGTCGTCATCGCCCTCGCCGTCCTGCTCGACACCTTGCGCCGCAAGGCCGGTTCGGGCGCGGCCTCCTCGGCGGGCGCCGCCCCCGGCGCCCCCGGCTCCGGCCGGAAGAACGCGCTCAAGCTCGGCGGCGCGGCGCTCTGCGCGGTGATCGTCGTCGGCGCGGTCTCCTACTTCAACTCCGGCTCCTCCGGCGGCACGACGAAGGTCGGCATGTCGCTGTCCACGCTGAACAACCCCTTCTTCGTGCAGATGAAGGAGGGCGCGCAGGCGGAGGCGGAGAAGGCGGGCGTCGACCTCACCGTCACCGACGCCCAGAACGACGCCTCCCAACAGGCCAACCAGCTCCAGAACTTCACCAGCTCCGGCGTCTCCTCCATCATCGTCAACCCGGTGGACTCGGACGCCGTCGGGCCGGGCGTCCGCAGCGCCAACAAGGCGGGCATCCCCGTGGTCGCCGCCGACCGGGGCGTCAACAAGGCGGACACCGCCACGCTCGTCGCCTCCGACAACGTGGCGGGCGGCAGGCTCGCCGCCGACGCGCTGGCCGACAAGCTCGGCGGCAAGGGCAGCATCGTCATCCTCCAGGGCACGGCCGGCACCTCCGCCAGCCGTGAGCGCGGCGCCGGGTTCGCGGAAGGACTCAAGGCGTACCCGGACATCAAGGTGGTCGCCAAGCAGCCCGCCGACTTCGACCGCACCAAGGGCCTGGACGTCATGACGAACCTCATCCAGTCCCACCCCGGCGTCACCGGCGTCTTCGCCGAGAACGACGAGATGGCCCTCGGTGCGGCCAAGGCGCTCGGGAGCAAGGCCGGGAAGTCGGTCTCCGTCGTCGGCTTCGACGGAACCCCGGACGGCCTGAAGGCGGTCGAGGCCGGAACCCTCTACGCGTCGGTCGCCCAACAGCCCGCCGAACTGGGGAAGATCGCGGTCCGGAACGCCGTGAAGGCGGCGGAGGACGAGAAGGTCGCGAGCACGGTGAAGGTACCGGTCAAGGTGGTCACCCGGGAGAACGTCGCCGACTTCTCCTGACCCCGGCCACGCGCACCGCGCCCCCTACCGCCCCGCCGCTCCCGGACCGACGAAAGCAGGGAACACGCCCATGCACGACCACGCCCCCGACGCCCGGTACGACCTGCTGGTCGTGGGGTCGGCCAACGCCGACCTGGTGATCGGCGTCGAACGCCGCCCCGCTCCCGGCGAGACGGTCCTCGGCTCCGACCTGGCCGTCCACCCCGGCGGCAAGGGCGCCAACCAGTCGCTGGCCGCCGCCCGCCTCGGCGCCAGGACGGCCCTGCTCGCCCGGGTCGGCGACGACGACCACGGCCGCCTCCTGCTGGAGAGCCAGCGCGCGGCGGGCGTGGACACGGACGGCGTCCTGGTCGGCGGGGCCCCCACGGGCGTCGCGCTGATCACCGTCGACCCGTCGGGCGACAACAGCATCGTCGTCTCGCCGGGGGCCAACGGCCGCCTCACCCCCGAGGACGTCCGGGCGGCGGCCCCGCTGCTGGCGGCCGCGCGGGTGATCTCCGTACAGCTGGAGATCCCGTCGGCGACGGTGGCCGAGACGGTGCGCGGCCGGGGGCCGGAGACCCGGCTCGTCCTCAACCCGTCACCGCCCGCCCCGCTCCCCGCCGACGTCCTCGCCGCCTGCGACCCGTTGGTGGTCAACGAGCACGAGGCGCGGTACATCCTGGGCGACGGTGCGGGGGAGACCCCGCAGGAGTGGGCTCCGGCCCTGCTCGCGCTCGGCCCGCGCTCGGTCGTCATCACCCTGGGCGCGGCGGGCGCGCTGGTGGCGGACAGCCGCATGGACTCCCTGGACCACCTGGTCGGCCCGCGGGTCGAGGCCGTCGATACGACGGGGGCCGGGGACGCGTTCACGGCGGCCCTGGCCTGGCGGCTGGGACGGGGCGACGACCTCCGGGAGGCGGCCGCCTTCGCGGTCCGCGTGGGCGCGGCGGCCGTCACGGCTCGGGGGGCGCAGGATTCGTTCCCCACGCTGGAGGAGGTCGACGCACTGTGAAGAAGACGGGCATCCTCAACCGCCACCTGGCGGGCGCGCTCGCCGAACTCGGCCACGGCGACGGCGTCCTGGTCTGCGACGCCGGCATGCCGATCCCGCCCGGCCCCCGCGTCGTCGACCTGGCCTTCCGCGCCGGCACCCCGTCGTTCGCGGAGGTACTGGACGGCCTGCTCGACGAGTTGGTCGTCGAGGGCGCGACGGCGGCCGAGGAGATCAGCGAGGCCAACCCGGAGGCCGCGGCGCTCCTCGACAGCCATTTCCCCTGGTTGGAGCTGGTCCCGCACGCCGGGTTGAAGGAGCTGACGGCGACGGCCCGCCTGGTGGTCCGCACGGGGGAGGCCCGGCCGTACGCGAACGTACTGCTGCGGTGCGGGGTCTTCTTCTGACTGTCTGAGCGAGGACGGCAGGGGTGAGGAGGCCGGAGACGATCCCCAGTGGTTCCGTCCGGTCAGTACGGAGCCGCCGACTCCACCAACTCCGCCAGCGCCTCCGCCAGTGCGTCGAGCCCCGCTCCCGCGGCCCCGCCCGGCTCGGTCATGTACGTGTCGCGGCGGATCTCGATCATCAGGGCCGTGACCCGCCGGTCCGTGCCGTAGTGCTTCAGCGGGACGTAGGTGCCGGCGAAGGGGGAGTCGACGCCCGTCCCCCCGAAACCGGCGAACGCCTCTTCCGCCAGGGAGCGCAGCCCCGCCGGGGTGTGGAACGGGTCCGTGCCCAGGCAGACGGGCGGGCGGGGGCCGGTCCCGTGGAGCTCGTAGGGGAGGGGCGCGGTGGGGTACGAGTGGACGTCGATGATCACCGCACGGCCCGTGGCGGCGATCCGGGCGTCGACCGCCTCCGTCATCGCCTCGGCGTACGGACGGAAGTACGCCGCCAGCAGCGGTTCCGGGTCCGCCTCCGGGGCGCGCAGCCGTTCGCGGTGGGTGGTGTGCGTGTACACCGCGCCCATGCCCGCGGCGCGCATCTCCTCCCGTTCGTCCGGGAAGCGTTCGGGGTCGACGACCAGCCGGGAGAGGCCGTTGACGAAGCGCCAGGGCCGGACGGAGCAGGCGTCGGCCGCCCGGCTCGCCAGCTCGGCGGTGTGGGAGTCGGTGATGTGGTCGAGTTCCCGCTCCAGAGCGCCGTCGTCCAGCAGGATGCCGCCGCGTACGTCCTCGGGGATCGCCCGGGACCCGTGCGGTACGTGCAGGAGCACGGGGGAGCCGGGGCTTCCGGGGCGGATGCGGAACGACGGCTGGGAGGCGGTGCTCATGGAGCGGGTCCTTCACGGGCGGGGCGGAACCCGGCGGGCCGGGGCCCCCGATTGTCCCATCCGTGCCGTCAGGCGGCGGACCCGATCACCGGGTAGTGGTCGGAGAGGTTCGTGTACGTGTACGTCGTGCCCCAGCTGGACACCGTCCAGGGCGCGCTCTCCTCCTTGACCACGTCGTTCTTCCAGCCCGCCGGCTTGGCGTGGCCCGTGCGGTGCAGGACGTGGTCCAGGTCCTCACGCGGGTCGTCGGGGTAGCGCTCGGAGGCGATGGAGTTGTCGCGGGTGTCGAAGGAGTACGGGTGGCCCGTCCGGGACTCCGGGGCGGAGAGCCCGGCGTCGGAGAGGAACGACGCGTACTCGGACGAGTGGCCGTCCACGTTGAAGTCGCCCGCCACGACGACCTGTTCGGAGGCCGGGATGTTCTTGGCGTCGAGGAACGCGTCCATCTGCTTGAACTGGCGGCTGCGCATCTGCGCCGCCTCGCCCGCCGAGCAGCCGGGGTCGGTCGACTGGGCGTGGGTGCCGACGACGTGGACCCGGGCGCCGTTGACGTTCAACACCGTGTAGGCGAAGCCCTTGTTCGAGAACCAGTCGCCGCCGCACGCGTCCTTGAAGACGAACTGCTCCTTGCGCACGATCGGCCACTTGCTCAGGATGGTGACGCCGCCGTCCTCCGGCGTCGTCGCCGCGTACGAGCCGCCCGTCGCGTCCCAGCCGCTCTTGCTCCGGCCGACCACCGGGGTCTGGTACGGGTACTGGGCGGCGGAGTTGCGCAGCAGAGCGTCGGAGGCTCCGTTGTCGAAGGCCTCCTGGACCACCACGACGTCGTTGCCCCGGAAGAACGACGCCTTCGGGATCTCGGCCGCTCGGTGGTCCTGCCCCCAGTTGGGGTAGAGGTTCTTGCTGAAGAGGAACGCGTTGTACGAGAGCACCCGCAGGGACGGAGTCTCGGCGGCCGCCGCCTGCGGGGCGTTCGCGGCGAGGGCGGCGGTGGCGAGCGCGGCGGAGAGGGCCACGCCGGTCAGGCGGCGGAACGCGGTGTTCGGCACAAGGTCTCCTGGGGTCGAGGGGGGAGCGTACCGGGCGACCCCCATCCAAGCAGCGGCAGTTACCGACGGGTAGACATCGGGTGGCACGAGTCTGTCCGCTCGGCTGCCATCCGGGTCAGCGGCCGGTCACCCCCCGTTCCGGCCGAGGGGATGCCACTTCCCTCACCGCAGGGAGCCGTACACGATGAGGTTGTCGACCGTGTGGCCCTCCGCGTCGAACTCGCCGTCGCAGGTGATGAGCCGCAGGGTGCTGTCCTTCGTCGGGCCGTAGACCTTCTGGGTGGGGAACGCCTTCTTGCTGACCGCCTCCTTGCCGGTGACCGTGTACCGCAGGGTCTTTCCCGCCTTGTCGCGGACCAGGATCTCGGCACCCTCGCGGATGGTCTTGAGGTCGTGGAAGACGGCACGGCCGAAGCGGGTGTCGTTGTGGCCGATCAGCACGGCCGGCCCCGGCGCTCCGGGCACGGAACCCCCGCTGTACCAGCCCACCGTCATGCCCTTCTCCGCGGGAGGGACCTCGACGGTGCCGTCCGCGTTCAGCCCCAGCTTCATCAAGGTGCTGCGTACGCCGATCGAGGGGATCGAGACCTCGGCGGGGGAGGGCCGGGTCACACGGCCCTTCCCGGCGGACCCTGCCGACCCTGCCGCTCCGGCCGGTCCGGCGGACTCGGTCCGCGCGTCGCCCTGTTCGGCCGTCGCGGAAGCGGACGGTGCGCCGGACGCGGCGGCAGAGGACGGGGAGGGCTCGGCGGAGGTGCAGGCGGCCAGGACGGCACAGGCCGTGAGGGCGGTCGACAGGGCGGCGGTCCGCCGGAAGCGGCGGGGCGTACGGGACGGCACAGAGGACTCCGGGATCGGGGCGGGGAGCGTGGGGCGGGCAGGCCGGGGAGCGGGCGTGGGGGGGGGGGCGGGGCGGGGGGGGGCCCCCCCCCCCCCCCCGCGCCCCGGGGGGGGGGGCCCCGGGGGGGCCCGCCGCCGCCCCGCCGCGC